>CANHHG010000004.1 GCA_947460615.1 Bacteroidota bacterium | reverse complement strand
TCGTCCAGGTGGATATACTCGTATCATCAAAGTTGGAAATCGTTTAGGAGATAATGCCGATATGGCAATGATCGAATTAGTAGATTTTAACGAACTTTACAACGGTGGTAAAAAAGAAGTTAAAAAAGCGAAAAGCCGTAGAGGTGGAAAAGCTAAGAAATCAGAAGATACTGTAGAAGCAGCTCCAGCACCAGTTGCTGAAGCTCCAGTAGCAGAAGTTGAAGCTCCATTAGCCGAAGTGGAAGTAGAAGTTGAAACTCCAGCAGCAGAAACAGAAGTTGAAGCAGAAGTAGAAACTCCAGCAGCAGAGGCAGAAGTTGAAGCTCCAACAGCAGAAACAGAAACCGAAGAAAAAACGGAAGAAAAAACGGAAGAATAATGTTTTCATTATCAATAAATAGAAAAGGACATACTTTAATTAGTTTGTCCTTTTTTTTTGAACTTTTTTGTCAGGCATCTTCAGCTAATCCTATTCCTGCTATCCATTGCAATCCTCAAAATTGCTTCATACCTAACAATTTTGAGGGATTTCCATTACTATCAGGAGTAAAAGATAATTTTTGACCTCTCGATAAATTAATTTTTATAACATCATATTTTGAATTAAATTTGTAACCACAACACAACATCAACAAAATGAAATACTCAAATAGAAAACCTGCAATTTTACTACTTAGTGACGGAACTATTTTTCATGGAAAATCAATAGGTATTGAAGGGACCGCATTCGGAGAAGTTTGTTTTAATACCGGAATGACGGGGTATCAAGAAATTTTTACCGATCCTTCTTATTTTGGACAAATAATGGTAGCCACCAATCCTCATATTGGAAATTACGGTGTTCATAAAAATGAAGTCGATTCAGACGGAATAAAAATAGCAGGTTTAGTTTGCAAAAACTTTAGTTTCAATTATTCAAGACCAGACGCTTCTGAAAGTCTGTACGACTATTTTGAAGAAGTAAACCTAGTGGTAATTTCTGATGTGGACACCAGAGCATTAGTAAGTTATATTCGTGATAACGGGGCCATGAACTCTGTAATTTGCACCGACGGAACCCCAATAGAAGAACTTAAAGCTAAATTAGCACTAGTTCCCAACATGAAAGGCCTAGAATTAGCTTCCAAAGTTTCTACAAAAACCCCTTACTTTTTTGGTAATGAAAAGGCAACTTATAAAATTGCAGCGCTAGACTTAGGAATAAAAACAAATATACTAAGATGTCTAGAAGCTAGAGATTGTTACATTAAAGTATTTCCATACAACGCCTCTTTTGAAGAATTAAAAGCATTTAATCCCGATGGTTATTTTCTTTCTAATGGACCTGGAGATCCGGATCCATTAAAAGAAGTTCAAGAAGTGACGCGTCAAATCTTAAAAACCGAGACTCCTGTTTTTGGAATTTGTTTGGGGCATCAAATGATTGCCCTAGCCAATGGAATTTCAACCTATAAAATGTTTAACGGACACAGAGGAATTAATCATCCGGTAAAAAATATGATTACTAATAAAGGAGAAATTACCTCTCAGAATCATGGTTTTGCTGTAAACAAGGAAGAATTAGAAAATCATCCTGATTTTGAAATTACCCATTTGCATTTAAATGACGGAACTGTTGCAGGAATGAAAATGATTTCTAAAAGCTGTTTTTCAGTACAATACCATCCTGAAGCAAGTCCTGGACCTCACGATGCGGCCTATTTATTCGACCAGTTTATCGATAATATTAAACTTTCGAATAACTAAATCGTTTGAGTTAATAACATTAATTAGTTTCAAATAAACATTTCAATAGTTGTAATATATTTGCATTATAATTTAGAAAATAGATATTAATAATAATAAATTTAAGATGAGTATAATTATCAAAATTCACGCAAGACAAATTTTCGATTCAAGAGGAAATCCTACTATTGAAGTAGATGTAATTACCGAAAATGGAGTGTTAGGAAGAGCGGCTGTGCCTTCTGGAGCATCAACTGGAAAATATGAAGCAGCTGAATTACGTGATGGTGGTAAAGCTTTCCTTGGAAAAGGAGTTTTAAAAGCAGTCGAAAATGTAAATACAAAAATTGCAGAAGAATTAATAGGGACTTCAGTATTTGAACAAAATTTAATTGATCAAATCATGATCGATCTAGATGGGACTCCAAACAAATCCAATTTGGGTGCTAACGCAATTCTTGGAGTTTCATTGGCAGCAGCCAAAGCAGCAGCCAATGAATTAGGATTGCCCTTGTACAGATATATCGGCGGAGTTTCTGCAAATACATTACCAGTTCCTATGATGAACATTATTAACGGGGGTTCTCACTCTGATGCGCCAATTGCATTCCAAGAGTTTATGATTTTCCCTGTTAAAGCAACTTCATTCACACAAGCAATGCAAATGGGAACTGAAATTTTTCATCACCTTAAGAAAGTTTTACACGACCGAGGTTTAAGTACAGCTGTTGGTGACGAAGGTGGATTTGCTCCAAACTTAGCAGGCGGAACAGAAGATGCATTAGATACAATTAAAAAAGCGGTTGAAGCAGCTGGTTACACTTTCGGGAACGAAATTATGATTGCCTTGGATTGTGCTGCTTCTGAATTTTTTGTAAACGGAAAATACGATTACACAAAATTTGAAGGGGAAACAGGAAAAATCAGAACTTCTGAAGAACAAGCAGATTATTTAGCGGAACTAGCCTCTAAATATCCAATTATTTCCATTGAAGATGGAATGGACGAAAATGACTGGGAGGGTTGGAAATACCTTACAGATAAAATTGGTCACAAAACGCAATTAGTAGGTGACGATTTATTCGTTACTAATGTAGAGCGTCTTTCAACAGGAATTGAAAAAGGAATTGCCAATTCAATTTTAGTAAAAGTAAACCAAATTGGAACTTTAACTGAAACAATTGCCGCGGTGAATATGGCAAAAAATGCAGGTTATACCTCTGTAATGTCACACCGTTCTGGAGAAACTGAAGACAATACTATTGCAGATTTAGCAGTAGCTTTAAATTGTGGACAAATAAAAACAGGTTCTGCTTCAAGAAGTGATCGAATGGCAAAATACAATCAGTTGCTTAGAATAGAAGAAGAGTTAGGAGATATCGCTTATTTTCCTGGTGTGAATGCATTCAAAATCAAGTAGTTTTAAATAATTAAAAAATCACGTTCAATTGGTTTATAGCTAATTGGACGTTTTTTTATGTCTATTTTTATGGTTTTCTAAATTTTGAGTCATTTTTAAATTTTTTATATTTAATTTAACGAAATCGTTACCGTATTTCTTTTTTAATTAATATGAAATACCTTAATTTTGTTCATTAATAAAAATTAGATTTTTCCACATATTATGTCAAAAATAGCTGTATTAGAATTAGAGGGTAAAAAGTATGAGTTTCCTGTGATAATAGGAAGTGAAAATGAAGTAGCCGTAGATATCAACAAATTACGTGATTTGTCAGGTGCTATCACCCTTGATCCAGGTTACAAAAATTCAGGATCTTGCAAAAGTGAAATCACTTTCCTTGATGGGGAAGAAGGTATTTTGCGTTATAGAGGGTACGCAATTGAAGAATTAGCCGACAAAGCGAATTTTCTTGAAGTCTCTTACTTGTTAATTTTTGGCGAATTACCTACAAAACATCAGTTAGAAGACTTTGAAACCAATATTAGAAAATATACCTTGGTGAATGAAGAAATGAAAAACATCATCGATGGGTTTCCTAAAACGGCTCATCCAATGGGTGTTTTGTCTTCTTTAACAAGTGCTTTAACTGCCTTCAATCCAAAGTCGGTGAATGTTGAGAATGAAAAAGAAATGTACGAAGCAGTTTGTAAAACAATGGGTAAATTCCTTGTAATTGCAACGTGGACCTACAGAAAAAGTATGGGTTATCCATTGAATTACTATGACAATACCAAAGGTTATGTGGAAAACTTTATGAGATTAATGTTTGAGATCCCAACGGGGCCTTATTCTTCAAATCCAGTAGTAATAGATGCATTAAACAAATTATTTATACTTCATGCAGATCACGAACAAAACTGTTCTACTTCTACAGTAAGAATGGTTGGTTCTTCTCACGCAGGTTTATTTGCATCTATTTCAGCAGGTGTTTCTGCACTTTGGGGGCCATTACATGGTGGAGCTAACCAAGCAGTTCTTGAAATGTTGGAAGAAATTCAAAAAAATGGTGGTGATGCAGATAAGTACATGGCGAAAGCCAAAGATAAAGAAGATCCTTTCCGATTAATGGGATTCGGACACCGTGTTTACAAAAATTTTGATCCAAGAGCAAAAATTATTAAAAAAGCGGCTGACGAAGTATTAGCTACTTTAGGAGTTAATGATCCAATTTTAGCGATTGCTAAAAGATTAGAAGAAGCGGCTTTAGTAGACGAATATTTTGTTTCAAGAAAATTATATCCAAATGTAGATTTCTATTCAGGTATTATATACCGTGCTTTAGGAATTCCAACCGATATGTTTACTGTATTGTTCGCGATTGGAAGATTGCCAGGTTGGATTGCGCAATGGAAAGAAATGCGTGAAAATAAAGAACCAATCGGTCGTCCAAGACAGGTTTATATTGGTCAACCTTTAAGAGATTTTAAATCTATTGAGAAAAGATAGATTTTTTATTTAATAATTGAGAAAGCTTCACCAATTGTGAAGCTTTTTTTTATATTTGTAAAGAGTCAATTCTAAAAAATCTATGTTAAAACTAAATGTAAAAAACGAAACGGCAAGATTAAGAGCAGTAGTTTTAGGATCGGCAATCAGTAATGGCCCAACACCAACCAAAGAAGAAGCCTACGATCCAAAATCATTAGAACATATTATTGCGGGAACCTATCCTATTGAAGCCGAAATGGTTAAAGAAATGGATGCCTTTTTCGAAGTACTAAAAAAATATGAGGTTACTGTTTTTCGGCCTGAATTAATTGAAAATTACAATCAAATCTTCACTCGTGACATTGGATTTGTAATTGACGATATTTTTATAAAAGCCAATATTCTACCAGACAGGGAAAGGGAATTAGATGCAATAAATTATATTATTGATCAAATAAATCCCTTAAAAGTAATTCGCCCTCCAGAAGAAGTACATATTGAAGGTGGCGATGTGATGCTTTGGAATAATTATATTTTCATAGGAACCTATAAAGGCAGTGATTACAAAGATTATATCACCGCAAGAACTAATTCGCAGGGAGTTGAATTTATAAGAAATCTATTTCCAAATAGAATTGTCAAAGAATTCGATTTAGTAAAGTCTAAAATTGAAGCTAGAGATAATGCACTCCATTTAGATTGTTGCTTTCAGCCTGTAGGTTTAGATAAAGGAATAATTTACAAACAAGGTTTTCGTGAGGAATCGGATTATTTGTATTTAGTTGCTTTATTTGGAAAAGAAAATCTTTTTCATATCAACAGAAATGAAATGTACCATATGAATTCTAATGTTTTTTCTATTGCACCAAACGTAGTTGTTTCTGAACAAAAATTTGAAAGATTGAATAAATGGCTTAGAGAAAATGGATTCACGGTTGAAGAAATTCCTTACGCCGAAATAGCAAAACAAGAGGGTTTATTAAGATGTTCTACTTTGCCCCTGATTAGAGATTAAGAAATTAGATAATACACGAAGAGATAATAGACAATAACTAAAACCATGAATCAAACTACCAACTCCATTTTAATGATTCGTCCAGTTGCCTTTCGTATGAACGAGCAAACGGCAGTAAATAATTATTACCAAAAAGTAATTGATGGGTTATTACCCGCAACAGTTAATGCAAAAGCCCAGCAAGAATTTGATGCTTTTGTTGCAAAATTAGAGGCTGTTGGTGTAAATGTAATTGTTGTCGACGATACCCTAAATCCGGATACGCCGGATAGTATTTTCCCAAATAATTGGATCTCATTTCATGAAAATGGAGATATTGCTTTGTTTCCAATGTTTGCTGAAAACCGCCGTTTGGAAAGACGTGAAGACCTATTAGATATTTTGGAAGAAAAAGGCTTTATCATAGATAATATTATGGATTACACTTCTGCCGAGCAAGATGAATTTTTTCTCGAAGGCACCGGAAGTATTGTTTTAGATCGAGCTAATGGCAAGGCCTATTGTGCTTTATCTCCAAGAGCTGACGAAGAATTGTTTATAGAATTTTGTGAAGATTTCGACTTAAATCCCATACTTTTTGAAGCGTTTCAAACCGTAAATGGGGAGCGTAAATTAATTTATCATACTAATGTTATGATGTGTATCGGAGAAACTTATGCTGTAATTTGTGCCGATTCCATTGATGACAAAAAAGAACGCAAAATGGTTATCGATAGTTTAAAAGGAGATGAAAAGGAAGTAATTTATATTACCGAGGAGCAAGCAAATAATTTTGCTGGTAATATGCTAGAAGTGAAAGGGGCTAATGATAGAAGGTATTTAGTGATGAGTTCAGCAGCTCATAAAAGTCTTTCCAAGAAACAAATTGCTCAATTAGAAGAGCACGTAACTATCTTAAGTTCAAGTCTTGATACAATTGAAGCTTGTGGCGGAGGAAGTGCACGTTGCATGTTAGCGGAAATATTCTTACCTAAAGAGGATAGTTAAAGCGCTTATAATACGTATTTTTGTAAAATGAAAAATAAAAAAACACTCGTGCTTGGAGCATCTACAAAACCGGATCGATATTCTTTTAAAGCGATCACACTGTTGGTAGAAAAAGGACATTCAGTTCTTGCTATTGGTCAAAACACAGGCGAAGTCGCCGGAATTAAAATTTACACCAAAGCCATACCATTGTCGCAAATAAATACCGTTTCCTTGTATCTAAATCCTGCACGACAAAGAGATTACTATAACTATATCGTAGAAGCCAAGCCTAAACGCGTGATTTTTAACCCTGGAACTGAAAATCCAGAATTCTACCAACTTCTACAATTGAATAATATAAAAGTGGAAGTTGCCTGCACATTGGTGCTTTTATCAACCAATCAGTATTAGTTTTATTTGAAGCTATTTCCCGCTGTACGCTTCAATCTTTGCTTTTTTAAGAAAAAAAGCAAAGGATTTCCACTACCATCGGGGCTAATAATTAAAACTCCGTTTGCGATGTTGCAGGTTTACTGATTAAAAGCAATCCTAAAAATGTAATCAATCCATTAATTATAATCAACTCGTTATCAATAACGTAATTCCCAAAGAGCGTAGCTGAATTATAACTGATCAAGAAACAAATTGCCGGAGAGATTAAGCATATTATTGGAACAAATTGATCTTTAACTGTTTTTGTTTTCATAAACATTCCAAAGCAAAATAATCCTAATAATGGGCCATAGGTATAGGAGGCAATCTTAAAAATCATGCTTACCACAGAAGCGTCATTGATAGCATTAAAAAGTAAAATCACTAAGAACATCAAAGTTGAAAAGCCAATATGAACAAAGTGTCTAGTTCTAACCATATTGCTTTTAGCCTCATTTTCAACTTTATCCATGCCAAGAAAATCAACACAAAAAGAAGTGGTTAATGCGGTTAATGCGGAATCAGTAGTTGCAAAAGTTGCAGCGGTAAGACCTAATAAAAATACAATAGCGGGAATTAAAGTTAAATGATGAAATGCTATTTCGGGAAAAAGTAAGTCGGTTCTTGGTTTTCCAGTGATCAAATCGGTAGGAACTTCAATGCCATTTTTGGCAGCATAGATATAAAGTAAGGCACCTACACTTAAAAAGAAAATATTGATCACCACAAATATGCCGGTAAAAGTAAACATGTTTTTTTGAGCCTCCTTAATATTGTTACAACTCAAATTCTTTTGCATTAAATCCTGATCTAACCCAACCATGGCGATAGTAACAAAAATTCCGCCTAATATTTGTTTTAGAAAATAACTTCCTTTCAGGTAATCTTCATAGAAAAATACCTTTGAATAATTACTGTTTTTAACCGCTTCAAATGCTTCAGTGACCCCAAAATTTAAACTACTAGCTATAAAGTAAATGGTCAAGAAAACAGATGAAACCAAGAATACGGTTTGTAATGTATCTGTAATTATAATGGTTTTTAAACCTCCTTTATAGGTGTAGGCAAAAATTAAAAGCAATGAAATAAATACAGTTATTGCAAAGGGAATTCCATAATAATCAAATACGTAGCGTTGTAAAACAATCACCACTAAGTACAATCTAAAAGCCGACCCAATGGTTCTACTAATTAAAAATATAGAAGCAGCGGTTTTGTAACTAAATATTCCTAGTCGTTGCTCAAAATAACCGTATATAGAAGTCAAATTCATTCTATAATATAAAGGAAGCAATACTTTTGCGATGATGATAAACCCAATTGCGTTTCCTAAAACAAATTGAAAGTACTTAAATTGAGTTTCAGGATTTCCAACTTCACCTGGAACAGAGATAAAAGTAACCCCCGAAAGTGCGGTGCCAATCATCCCAAATGCGACTAAATACCATTTAGAATTTTTATTAGCTTTGAAAAAGGCTTCATTTCCGGTATTATTTTTACTTACAAAATGAGAAATAAGGAATAAAATTCCAAAATAGATCAACATTAATAGTACAATTGCGATAGGAGTCATAGCTGTTTTTTTTATTTACAAATAACATAAATTTTTTTTAATTTACTTATTTTACGGAGGAATTATTTCGATACGTCCATTAAATCTATGTTACTTTTGCTATTTTTTAATTTTTTTTATGTAGCATAAGAAATATATAATATATTTGTTGAAAATTTAAACATTTAAAGTCATGAAAAACCTAGTCGTATTATTCTTATTATTTTCAACTTTTGCTGTTGTAGCTCAAGAAAACGTTACCAATGAAAAACCAAAATGGATTCTTGGTTTTGGTGCCAACTTTATAGACAACACTGCTACATTGAATGGAAACTACTTTAATGCATCAGAGCAATGGAATTATTTACCATCAGTTTCTAAAATTAGTGTTGAAAGATTAATGAGTGATCAGTTATCAATTGAAGTTTCTGGTGGAATCAATAAATTAGCAGCCAATAAATTACAAAACGGAAAATCAATAGCTGAAGATCAAAATTATTTTGGTTTTGATTTAAATGGTAAATTTTATTTTGGCAAGTCATTATTTGATATGCCTGCTTTTGATCCTTATTTAGTTGCTGGTTTTGGTTATAATTCTGTTGATAGTTCTTCCAACCAAACTTCTAATTTTGGATTAGGTCTTAATTATTGGATCAAACCAAATATCGGATTGCGCTTGCAAACATTAGGGAAGTATGGATTTACTCAAAACACCCTTTTAAATAATCACATTCAACACAGTGCTGAATTAGTATTTAAATTCTAATTTATACACTACCAAGTATAAAAAAACCACCGAAAGGTGGTTTTTTTTTCAATAAAAAGTAGGTTAAACAATTTATAAAATTAACGTATTATTTTTTTGGTTAAATTAATTTTAATGAGTACTTTTGTTACTCAATATTGTTAACAAATAATGCTTCAAACTTTAATTACCTCTAAAACCCGGCTTAGAATTTTGGTTAAGTTTTTTATAAACGCAGCCAATAATGGACACCTACGTGGTTTAGCTGAGGAAATGCAAGAATCTACCAATGCAATTCGCAAAGAATTAAATAACCTTGAAGAAGCAGGTTATTTGAAAAAAGAAGCAATTCAAAATCGAATCTCCTACAAAGCAAATACCAAGCACCCACTTTACAAAACACTAAAAAACATTATTTTCCAGCATATTGGTTTGGATTCTATTGTGGAAATGGTTTTGGATCGAATGGGAGACGTTAAAAAAGTAATTGTAATTGGGGATTACGCCAATGGCATTGATAGTGGAATTATTGAAGTAATAGTTATTGGAGACGAACTAAATACAGATTATATAGAGAATTTATCATTTAAAATCGAGAAGGAAATAAAGCGTAAAGTTCAATTTTTTATAGCTCAAAAATACGATGGTAAAGGATTGGTGATTTTTGAGTCTGAAGCGAATATTAATAATACTTTGGTTTAATTATGCCTTGGTTTGCTATTTATACACGGCCAAAGAACGAGAAAAAGGTAGTCGCAGGTCTTGAAAAAATTGGAATTGAAGTCTATTGTCCAATGGTTAAGCAAGTTAAGCAGTGGTCAGACAGAAAAAAGAAAGTGGAAGTTCCGCTCATTAATTCGTATGTATTTGTAAATATTGAAGAGAGTGCTAGAAATATTGTTTTTGAAATTCCGGGGGTCGTGCGGTATTTATTTTGGTTAGGAAAACCAGCCGTTATTCAAGAACAAGAAATTGAAGTGCTTAGAGCCAGTTTAAAAGGAATTTTAAGTACTGTTGAAGTAAATGAGATACAACCAGGAGATAATTTAACAATATCATATGGACCTTTTCAAGGAAAAGAAGGTGTAGTCTCTCAAGTAGAAAAAAATAATATCCGATTAGTTTTAAAAGAACTAGGGGTTGTAATTACTATTTCTAAGGAGAAGTAATAGTAATTTTATGAGCTAACTTGTTAGTCGCAATATGTGACTGACAGGGCGAAGCCATGGAATTTGAAAATAAATTTTTAAGTCTCCTAACTGAATAAAAGCGGGGTTTTAATAAATTAAATTTAGTTTTATACATGAATTTAAATTCTAAAATATACATAGCAGGCCATAAAGGAATGGTTGGAAGCGCTATCTGGCGAATTCTTACTGCAAAAGGATATTCTAATTTAATTGGAGCCAGTAGTAAAGAAATAGACCTTAGGAACCAGCAATCGGTAATTGACTTTATTTTAAAAGAAAAACCAGAGGTAATTATTGATGCTGCTGCGAAAGTAGGGGGGATATTGGCCAATAATGATTTTCCATATCAGTTTTTAATGGAGAACATGCAAATTCAAAACAATTTAATTAGTTCGGCCTTTGATCAAGGAATTAGTAAATTCATTTTTTTAGGAAGTTCTTGTATTTACCCTAAATTGGCGCCTCAGCCACTTAAAGAAGAATACTTGCTAACCGGATCCTTAGAAGCTACTAATGAATGGTATGCACTAGCAAAAATAACAGGTGTAAAATCTTGCCAAGCTATAAGAAACCAATTTGGAAGGGACTATGTTAGTTTGATGCCTACCAATTTATACGGAACTCATGATAATTTTGATTTAAATAGTTCTCATGTATTACCCGCTTTAATAAGAAAATTTCATGAAGGTAAAATAAATAATAACGCTCCTGTAACACTTTGGGGCAGTGGAACGCCATTGAGAGAATTTCTATTTGTTGATGATATGGCAGCTGCAGTAGTTTTTGCATTAGAAAATAAATTACCTGATTATTTATACAATATTGGAACAGGCACCGATTTAACTATTAAAGAATTGGCATTGTTAATCCAAAAAATTGTAGGGCATAATGGTGAAATTATTTGGGACAAAACAAAACCCGATGGAACTCCACGGAAGCTATTGGATGTTTCCAAAATGCATGCTTTAGGATGGAAACATCAGGTAAATTTAGAAAATGGAATTCAAATGACTTACGACTGGTTTTTAAAAAATTTAAATGACTTTAAAGAATTAAAGATGTAAATCTTCTTTATTTCGTTAAAAAAACAATGTTAGTCAACGAACATAAATAATGAAAATCGAACATCGAGTATTGAAAAACGATCAACGAACAACAAAAAAATATGGATACTAAACAAAAAACAGCATTAATTACTGGTGTAACAGGCCAAGACGGTTCCTATTTAGCTGAATTATTATTAGAAAAAGGATATATGGTTCATGGGATTAAGCGAAGAGCCTCTTCATTTAACACCCAAAGAATTGATCATTTGTATAGAGACCAACATGAAAATAACGTGCATTTTAAATTGCATTATGGGGATCTTACCGATGCAACTAATTTAATCCGTATAATTCAAGAAATTCAACCCGATGAAATATACAATTTGGGTGCAATGTCACATGTGAAAGTTTCCTTTGATTCACCAGAATATGTTGCTAACGTAGACGGGTTAGGGACTTTGCGAATTTTAGAAGCCGTACGAATTTTAGGCTTAGAAAAGAAGACTCGGATATACCAAGCTTCGACTTCTGAGTTGTACGGCGGATTAGAAGAAAATAAAAATGAGAAAGGATTCTATGATGAGAATTCCCCTTTTTATCCTCGTTCCCCTTATGGAGTTGCTAAAATTTACGGATTTTGGATAACCAAAAATTATCGAGAGGCCTATAATATGTTTGCTTGTAATGGAATTTTATTCAATCATGAATCGCCAAGAAGAGGAGAAACATTTGTAACTAGAAAAATCACCATGGCAACAGCAGCCATAGCTTTAGGAAAGCAGGATTGCTTGTATTTAGGGAATCTAAATTCACAAAGAGACTGGGGGCATGCGAAAGATTATGTAGAAGCCATGTGGCGAATTTTGCAACAAGAGGTTGCTGAAGATTATGTTATTGCAACTGGTGTAACAACCTACATTCGTGATTTTGTGCGTTTTGCTTTTGCAGAAGTAGGCATAGAATTAACATTTGAAGGAGAAAATGAAAATGAGATTGGTAAAATAAAAGCATGTACAAATCCGAATTATCAATTAGAGATTGGAAAAGTTGTCGTGCGTGTTGATCCTCAATATTATCGTCCAACAGAAGTGGATTTATTAATTGGAGATCCTACAAAATCCAAAACACAATTGGGGTGGGTGCCACAATATGATTTAGCCGGCTTAGTAAAAGAAATGGTAGCAAGTGACTTGGAGCTGATGAAGAAGTTGTAAGTATAGGGCGAGGAAAAAGGAAATAGGCCAAAAACGTTAATCGATAAACGTTGGTCGCTATTCGTTCTCTATAAACAAATAACCGAATAACCAAATCAACTTTTTTTATAAAAGAGAGGAATAAATATAAGCCAAAAAATCAATTTCATGGAACTAACCCAATTACAATCCAAAATTCACATAATAAGAGGAGAAAAAATAATATTTGATTTTGATTTAGCGAAACTTTACGAAGTTGAAACTAAAGTATTAAATCAAGCAGTAAAAAGGAACAGCCTACGATTTCCTTTAGATTTTATGTTCCAAATTACTGCAGATGAATTAGAATCTAACTGGTCACAATTTGTGACTAGTTCAAATAAGCATAGAGGAAAAAAATATTTACCTTTTGCATTTACCGAACAAGGGGTGGCAATGCTAAGCTCTATTTTACGATCTGATAAAGCAGCAATTGTTAACATTGCAATTATGCGGACTTTTGTAGAAATTAGAAAAGCGATTGGTTTGCAAAGTGAAGTTTCACAGCAAATTCGAGAATTGAAAAATAATCTAGAAGAAAGATTAGGAGAGCATGATATTCAATTAATGGAAATATACGCTGCTATGGAGCAGTTTTTAGAAGAAAGTGCTCAAAAAAAGGAATTCGATAATAGAAAAAAATTAGGTTATTAGTAAATTTTAGGTTGAAGAAGTTGTAAGTATAGGGCCAGGAAAAAGAAAATAGGCCAAAAACGTTGGTCGATGATCGTTGGTCGCTATTCGTTCTCCATAAACAAATAACCAAATCAACTTTTTCCTTTTTAGAAAAAATAGATATGATAAAAAATTTAATAATTTTTGGAACACGACCTGAAGCCATAAAAATGGCTCCCTTAGTTCGTGCTTTTAAGAATGAAAATAACCAATTCGACACTCGTGTTTGCGTTACTGCGCAACATCGAGAAATGTTGGACCAAGTATTAGATTTTTTTGAAATTATCCCCGATTACGATCTGGACTTAATGAAACCCAACCAAAATTTATATACCCTGACTTCTGATATCCTTTTAGGGTTAAAACCAATATTAGAAGAGTTTCAACCCGATTATGTTTATGTTCATGGCGATACCACCACTACCATGGCTTCCAGTATTGCCGCTTATTATTCCGGCGCAAAAGTATGTCATATAGAAGCAGGACTAAGAACCAATAACAAATGGTCACCCTTTCCAGAAGAAATGAACCGTCAGGTTACCGGGAGGATTGCCGATTATCATTTTGCACCAACGGAACAAGCGAAACAAAACTTGTTGAAAGAAAATGTACCTGAGAGTACCATTTTAGTAACTGGAAATACCGTTATTGACGCTTTATTAGAAAGCGCGAGTAGAGTAGAAAATCTTGAAAATCCAGAAATTGAAAAATTAAAAACGATTATTGATCCTTCTAAAAAAATAATCTTGGTCACTGGCCATCGTAGAGAAAATCACGGGCAAGGGTTTATAGCAATTTGCGAGGCGCTAAAAGAAATTGCGCAATTGAATCCAGACGTACAGATAATTTATCCGGTGCATTTAAATCCCAATGTGCAGCAGCCTGTTTATGAGTTGTTAGATGGAATAGGAAATATTCATCTAATGGAACCGTTGGCATATCCTGCTTTTGTTTGGCTAATGAATAAATCCTATTTAATAATTACTGATTCAGGGGGGATTCAAGAAGAGGCTCCAAGTATAGGAAAACCCGTTTTAGTAATGCGTGAGACTACTGAGCGTCCAGAAGCATTGGCTGCAGGTACCGTAATTTTAGTAGGATCCAATAAAGAAAAAATTATCTTGGAATGCAATAACTTGTTAACCAATAAAGAAAAATACAATAAAATGAGTGCCTTACACAATCCTTATGGAGACGGCAAGGCGTGTGAGAAGATTATTGATTTTGTGAAATCAATTTAATAGAGAATTTAAAGTTGAAATAAAAAAATGCCAAATACAAATAAAACTATATTAGTTACCGGAGGAGCAGGATTTATTGGATCCAATTTGTGTGAATATTTTTTAGCAAAAGGCTATAAAGTAGTTTGTTTGGATAATTTTGCAACGGGTCATTTACACAATTTGAAAGAGTGTATTCATAACCCTAACTTTCGATTAATTGAGGGTGATATTCGAAATTCAGAAGTGTGCAGCGAAGCGGTTCAAGGGGTTGATTATGTTTTACATCAAGCAGCATTAGGTTCCGTTCCTAGATCAATTAATGATCCAGTAACTACAAATGAGGTGAATGTGTCCGGTTTTTTAAACATGTTAGTAGCAGCTAGAGATGCCAAAGTGAAGCGCTTTGTATATGCTGCCAGTTCTTCAACCTATGGAGATTCACAGGGATTGCCTAAAGTGGAAGACGTGATTGGTAAACCTTTATCCCCTTATGCAATTACCAAATATGTTAATGAATTGTATGCAGAAATATTTAGTAAAACCTATGGAATGGAAACCATTGGACTGCGTTATTTTAATGTTTTTGGAAGAAAGCAAGATCCAAATGGCGCTTATGCTGCAGTAATTCCAAAGTTTGTAATGCAATTTATGAACTATGAAAGTCCTGTTATCAATGGGGATGGAAATTTTTCTCGAGATTTCACCTATATTGACAATGTAATCCAAATGAATGAGTTAGCGATGACCACTCAAAACCCGGAGGCCATTAATACGGTTTATAATACTGCCTTTGGTGATAGAACTACTTTAACGCAATTAGTAGGTTATTTAAAGGAATATTTAGCTGCCTTTGACCCAAAAATTAATGATGTTTCTATCGTAAATGGACCAAATCGAGCAGGAGATATTCCGCATTCTTTAGCTAGTATTGAAAAAGCAAAAAAGCTTTTGGGATACAATCCTCTATTTTCAATTGAAATGGGGCTAAAAGAAGCAGTAAAATGGTATTGGCAAAATTTAAAGTAGGTAAATTTCATTGAGAGGTTACCATAATAAAAAAATACATAAAGTATAAAAATGAATATTAAAATTGCAGTTATAGGCCTAGGTTATGTAGGCCTTCCTTTAGCAAGATTGTTTGCTACCCAATATCAAGTCGTAGGATTTGATATCAATCAAACCAGAATTAATGGTTTGCTTTCGGGGACTGATAGTACCCTGGAAGTTTCAGACGAGGCCTTACAAAAGGTCTTAGTTACTGATTTTAATAATAAACCAAACGGATTATTGTGCACAGCCACATTAAGTAACCTCGAAGATTGTAATTATTACATTGTAACCGTTCCAACCCCGGTGGATAAAAATAACCGCCCTGATTTGACCCCTTTGTATAAGGCCAGTGAAACAGTAGGTAAAGTATTGAAAAAGGGGGATATTGTGATTTATGAATCAACGGTTTACCCAGGGGCAACGGAAGAGGAGTGCATTCCAGTATTAGAGCGCATTTCTGGATTGAAGTTCAATGAAGATTTCTTTGCAGGTTATTCTCCGGAGCGCATTAATCCGGGTGATAAAGAGCATACCGTAGATAAAATATTGAAAGTTACTTCTGGTTCCACGCTGGAGATAGGCAAAAAAGTAGATGCTTTATATAAAAGTGTAATTTCTGCGGGTACCCATTTGGCACCTAGTATTAAAGTAGCCGAAGCCGCTAAAGTTATAGAAAATTCCCAACGCGATATTAACATTGCGTTCGTAAATGAGTTAGCTAAAATTTTCAATTTGATGGATATTGATACCCACGCCGTATTGGAAGCGGCCGGTACTAAGTGGAATTTTTTACCTTTTAAACCCGGTTTGGTTGGGGGTCATTGCATAGGAGTAGATCCTTATTATTTAGCACAGCGAGCACAAGAATTTGGTTACCATCCCGAAATTATTTTAGCTGGAAGACGAATGAATGACAGCATGGGGGAGTATTTAGCCTCGCAATTGGTTAAATTAATGATCAAAAAAGGAATCACCGTTAACGGTGCCTCATTATTAATGTTGGGAATTACCTTTAAGGAAAATTGTCCCGATGTTCGTAATACCAAAATTGTAGATGTAATTTCGGCACTCACTGATTACGGAATTCAGGTTACCATTTATGACCCATGGGCCAACCCAGCGGAGGTAATGCAGGAATACGGATTAATTTGTCATGCTGAGTTGGTTTCAGAATCTAAATTTGATGGGGTAGTATTAGGGGTGGCGCACCAAGAGTTCATAGACTTAGATTTTGAGTCTTTGCAAAAGGAGAATAGTATTTTGTTTGATGTGAAAGGTATTTTAACTAGAAGTGTAGATGGAAGTTTATAAAAAAGGAATTAAGATTTTTGGGGTAGTAATTTTTCTGCCAGTGGCATTTTTAGCTTTTCTATTTATTTTTAATAAATACCAAGTTAAGCCTACAGAACAGGAAACCATTGAGTTGAAGCGCTTTTATAAAAGCGCGATAAACATTAAGACTACAGAAGATATTATTTATTTGCAAAATTATACTATAAGTACTATTTCTCACAAGTCGAATGGAATTGGCGAACGCAGCATAATTAAAATTTTAAATGATAAATATGGATATTGTTTTGATCGATCTTTAATCTTACAGAAAGTAATGTTACTGAACGGGATTGAAATTAGACCTGTATTATTATTTTCAAACCCTTTTAATGAAAAAACAGCTATATTAGATTTATTTTCTAAAAATATCCAGACTCATAATATTTTCGAATTCTATTGGAAAGACAAATGGTATGTCATGCGAACCAACCAGCACATGTACTATTTAGTAACTTTAAATGAGTATTTAACCAATCAAGATTTATTTAAAACTGAGCCTCGATATGTGAGGTATTTAAATAACAGAAATGGCAGATTTTTGAGCCCTAGTTGGATACCGGATATATATTAGTTAATAAGTAAAGACAAAAATAAAATATGTTCAAAAACAAAACACTATTGATTACAGGTGGTACAGGTTCGTTTGGGAACGCCATGTTGAAAGGATTTTTAAATTCAGAACTTAAAGAAATTCGTATATTCAGTAGAGACGAGAAAAAGCAGGAGGATATGCGTATTGAATATAAAAACGATAAGCTTAATTTCGTGATTGGTGATGTTAGAGATTTTGATAGCATAAATAATGCAATGGTAGGAGTTGACTATGTTTTTCATGCTGCAGCATTAAAACAAGTTCCTTCATGTGAATTTTTTCCAATGCAGGCTGTTCATACTAATATAACTGGTGCAGAAAACGTTCTTGAAGCAGCAGCTAGAAATGACGTTAAACGAGTTGTAGTTTTGAGCACAGACAAAGCAGTTTATCCAATTAATGCTATGGGTATTTCTAAAGCGATGATGGAAAAATTAGCAGTTTCAAAGGCTCGAGATCCTAGGGTTCAAAATGTAGATGCTGTTTATACAGCTACTCGTTACGGAAACGTAATGGCTTCTAGAGGTTCAATAATTCCTTTATTTATTAAACAAATTAAAGAAGGGAAACCACTGACTATTACAAATCCAGAAATGACTCGATTTATGATGTCATTAGAAGATTCAGTCGAATTGGTTATGTATGCTTTTCAAAATGGAAATCCTGGAGATATTTTTGTGCAGAAATCACCTGGCGCTACTATTCAGGTTTTAGCACAAGCTTTACAAGAATTATTTAATGTTAATAATGAAATAAATATTATTGGGGAACGACACGCTGAAAAACTATATGAAACTTTGTGCTCAAAAGAAGAAATGTCTAAAGCAGAAGATTTAGGAAGATTTTATAGAGTTCCTGCCGATTTTAGGGATTTAAATTACACTAAGTATTTGCAAATGGATGGCCCTAAGTTAGTTAATGATGAATACAATTCACATAATACAAATAGACTAACAAAAGAGGAATTAAAAAAGTTGTTATTGACTTTAGATTATGTGCAAGAAGAATTGAAAAATCATACTAATTAACTATGTTACCATTAATTAAAACATATATTCCACCTCGAGAAATTTTAATGCCAAAAATTGAAGAAGTTTTATATAGTGGATATATTGCTCAAGGAGAAGTTGTAGAAAATTTTGAAAGAAAGTTCGAAGAATTTATTGGTAGTGGTCATACGTTGTCGTTAAATTCTGGGACAGCAGCTTTGCATATTGCTCTGATTTTAGCGGGAGTTAAAGAAGGTGATGAAGTAATTAGTACCGCTATGACAGCCGAGCCAACCAATGTTGCAATAAAAATGGTAGGGGCAAAAGTGAGATGGGCTGATGTAGATTATGAAACGGGTAACATCTCTGCAAAAGCCATTGAAAATGCAATTAATGATAAAACAAAAGCCATTATTGTTGTAGATTATGCTGGAACACCTGTCGATGTTAAAAATATACAAGAAATTTCATTAAAATATAATATTCCAGTTATTGAAGATGCAGCTCATGCTTTAGGCACAACGTATAATGGTAAAAAAACGGGTAATCATTTTCCTTTTACAGTATTTTCGTTTCAGGCTATAAAACATTTAACAACAATAGACGGCGGTGCCTTACATATTCAAGATAAAGTATTATATGAAAAAGGAAAATTAATTAGATGGTTTGGATTAGATAAAAAATTAGCAAGATTAGAGAATGATATTCAAATCCAAGGATATAAGTATCACATGAATAATGTAAATGCAACCATTGGATTAGTACAATTAGAAACAATTGAACAACTTTTACAGAAATATCGAAATATAGGAAAATATCTGGATTTAAAACTTAATGGATTGCCAGGATTGGAAACGGTTGTACATTATCCTGATTCAGAATCATCTTATTGGTTATATACTTTAAAAGTGGACAGAAGAGACGATTTTGTTAAAATGATGGCAGATAATGGTTTTATGGCTTCTGAAATCCACAAACGAAATGATTTCCATACTTATTTGAATGATTACCCCACAGAAATGCCTAATCTGGATAAATTTTATTCCCGTTTAGTACACATTCCATGTGGTTGGTGGGTTACAATTGAAGATTGTGATAAAATGATTGAATTAATTAAAAAAGGTTGGTAATGATTCCTATTTACAAACCCTATATGCCTGAAGATTTATTGCCTGAATTGAATGAAATTCTTTATTCGGGACAATTAAATTTTGGTAAATATGGTAAGCAATTTGAATTTCAATTGAAAGAGTTTATAGGTTGTGAATACATTTTGACAATAAATTCATACAATACAGCAATGCAAGTGGTTTTATCCACTTTAGGGTTGCAATTTGGGGATGAGATAATTGCGAGTCCGGTAAGTTGTTTAGCATCAAACCAACCCTTTGCTACAAAAGGGTTAAAAGTGATTTGGGCAGATATTAATCCTGAAACTGGAACATTATGCCCTACAGATGTCGAGGCTAAAATAACTGATAATACAAAAGCGATCTTTCATAATCATTTTTGTGGTTATGTTGGAGAAATTGATGCCATTAATGCTTTAGGTAAAAAATACGGTATTCCTATTATTGATGATGGTATTGAATCTTTTGGTTCTGAGTATAACGGAAAACGAATAGGAAATGTAGGAACAGATATTACGGTTTTCTCTTTTCAGACGGTTAGATTACCAAATACTATTGAAGGAGGAGCAATAATAATTAAAGATAAAACGCTTTTTGAAAAGGCTTTATTAATTAGAGATTATGGCATTGATAGATCAAAATTTAGAACAACAAATGGTGAGATAAACCCTGAGTGTGATATTCAATTAGAAGGGTATGGAGGATTAATGAGTGAATTAAATTCATTTATTGGAACAAAACAAATGGTAGAAATAGAATCATTATTAAATATCCAAGCAAAAAATGCTATAAAATGGCAAAATGTATTACAAAATAGTAACGATATTAAGCCATTACAAACAAATAACAACACCACCCCTAATTATTGGGTTTACGGTACACTTTCAGAAAACAGTAAAGAAACGATAGCTTATTTTAAATCAAAAGGGTATTTCGCAACTGGAGTTCATATTAACAATAATATATACTCTGTGTTTAATAATAAAATTGATTTAAAAGGAGTAAATAAATTTAAACAACAATTTGTTGCGATCCCTTGTGGATGGTGGTATAAATCATAAAAATATGAAAATTATTTTTTTAGCTTACAGACAGTGGTCTTTGGATGTTTATCCAATAATTAAAAAACATCCCAGAGTTCAAGAAAGCATCTTGTGTAAAACTCACGAAGAACTTTTAAAATTAAATTTAGAGAAATATGATTTAATCATTTCCTGTGGTTGGAGTGAAGAATTAGGTTGTGAAATAACTTCAAAAATTGAAGCAATTGGAGTGCATTGTGCAGAATTAGACAGGTATTCATACGGATCACCTTTACAACTCCAAATTATAGATGGTATTTATAGAACAAAACATAGAATATTTAGTTTCACTTTCGATAAATCTTCCGAAAGAGCTCACACTCACAATAGATTGTTTTCACATGAAGTTGATTTAGATTTATCAGGAAATATGTCTGATATTTTATATCAAATGACATCTACAAGTATAGTTTTGTTTAATAGATATTTAGATGATATGCCATATATCACTTGGCAAGAATGGCCTGAAGAATCAATAGTTAGGCCAAAAAGATCTCCTATTGATAGCTGTTTAAAAAAAGATGATTTATTAAAGATGAGCACAGAAGAATTATATAATTTTTTTAGATGTTTGGAGTATCCATATCCAAACGGATATATCGAAGATGAGAAAGGTAAATTGTATATTAAACTCGTAGAATTTAAAAAAAAATGAACAAAATTAATGTGGTTTTTTGTGGATACAGAGATTGGGCTAATGACATTTTTGAAGAAGTTGAAAAGCACAAACAAATAAATGTTAAAAAAACAATTAGAACTTTCAAAGAATATAAAGAATTTGAAGATAATCCAATAGCTGATGTTGATTTAATTTTATTTATTGGTTGGAGCTGGATTATACCAGATTATTTAACAGAGGGATACCTCTGTTTAGGAATCCACCCTTCCGATTTACCTCAATATAGAGGCGGGTCTCCTTTGCAAAATCAAATAATTAATGGTGTACTTAATAGTAAAGTGTCTTTAATTACTTTATCTAGTAAACTAGATGCTGGTGAAATTTGGTTAAAGGAAGATTTATCATTATTGGGAGATTCAATGGAGGATGTTTTTGATAATATAACTCAAAGATCTATTGCATTATTGAATTCATTTTTCAATGGTTATCCAAATATAAAACCAATAAAACAAGATATATCCAAGGCTTCATATTTCAAAAGGAGAAAACCAGAAGAAAGTAAATTAAAATTAGATGATTTTAATAAGATGACCTTGAAAGAATTGTATAATTTTATTAGATGTTTAACAGATCCTTATCCAAATGCATTTATTGAAGATAATGAAGGGAATAGACTAGTCTTTAAAAATGTTAATTATATTCCTGCTAAATAATAAACAAATTTCGTAAATGATAAAAAATATTTTGGCAAATTATGTTGGAAGAATTTGGGGAATTATTTCTGTATTTTTATTCGTCCCTTTTTATGTAAAATTATTAGGGATTGAATCTTATGCAGTAATTAGTTTTTATATGGTTATATTAACAATTATGTATTTTGCAGATGGAGGACTTTCTGCAACTTTAAACAGGGAGATTTCTCGTAGTTCTGATAAATTATATATTGGGAGAATGTTGTTTACAATCGAAAGATTGTATTTAATTATCTGTGCTTCCATTATATTGTTGATCTTTTACTTTTCAGAGATTATTGCTAAAAACTGGCTAAATTCCCAATCAATTTCTTTAGGAGATTTGTCATTATATATTAGTTTAATGGGCATTAGTGTTGCATTCCATTTGTTTACCACTTTGCAAAGTAGCGGTTTAATGGGGCTTGAGAAACAAGTATTATCAAATAGCATTCAAGTTGCGAGTAGTATTTTCCGGTCTGCTTTAGTTTTAATACCATTATACTTTTATCCCACATTGTTAACTTTTTTTCTATGGCAGGTATTCAGTAATATCGTTTTCTTTTTTATTACTAGATATAGTTTATGGAAATTCATAAGAACAAACGCGACTTATGAGTTTGATATTAAAATTTTGAAAACAGTAGGAAGATTTGCAGGTGGAATGATGATAATGGCAGTTATTTCTTCTTTAAACACTCAAATTGATAAGCTGATTATAAGTAAAATGTTATCTTTAAAAGAGTTTGGGTATTATGCTTTAGCAGGTACAATTTCTCAAGTTCCAGAATTATTAATTACTCCTATTGCAATGGCTATATTACCTAGAATGGTTAAATATACAGTAGAAACTGAAAAATATAAACTTGCAAACTTATTTCATGTAAATTCTTTTATTCTATCTGCATTATCAAGCACAGGTGCAATGGTTCTTTTTCTTTTTACCAAAGATTTTATTATAATATGGACTAATAGTATCGTAATTGCTAATACAATTGAAAATGCAACTAAGGTACTTTTAATTGGAGGTGTTTTTTTATCTTTTCAATATATGCCATATTATTTGGCTATTGCTAATGGGCATACAAGAACTAATGTGAGGCTTGGTATAATGGCTTTGATTTGTACGGTACCTGCGTTAGTTTTTTTTGTAGTGCAATATGGGTTGATTGGAGCTACTTATACATGGCTAATTATGAATGTAGTTGTTTTTATATGTTTAGGATATATTATAATATCTATTTTTTTGCTTGACGAATTTAGAAAATGGTTAATTTACGACACATTAATTCCACTAGGAATTAGTGTAATAGTTGGTTTAGTTGGTTATTTTTCTACGATTAATTTGCCAAAAGGAAATTTTGTTATCCTTTATTCAATAGTTATTGGATCTTTCAACATATGTATAAATGTTGTGATATTTAATATTTTATTTAACAAGACTAAAAAAATTAAATTAAGAACCCTATTAAATAATTTGAATTTTTAAAATAATGAATGAAGCCCCATTATTATCCATTATTATTCCAACTAAAGATCGTTATAAGTATCTTAAAATACTAATTAGTTTGATTGATTCATACAATTTACGTGAATTAGAATTAATTATCCAAGACAATACTTTTAATAATACTGAAATACTTCAGTTTTTAGAATTAAAAAACCGAACATATTTAAAATATTTCCACACTATAGAACAGATTCCAATTTCCAAAAATGTAGACCTAGCAATTCAAAATTCAAATGGAGAGTACATTTGTTTTATTGGTGATGATGATGGAGTGTTGCCAAATATAATTAGTTGTGTTAATTGGATGAAAGTTAATTCTATTGAAGCATTGCGTTCTGGTATAGTAGTTTATAATTGGCCAGATTTTATTGGTTTCAATAAAAACAGCATTAATGGAGAGTTAATTATTGATGATTTTTCAAATGAAATTATCGAGATAAATTGCTTAAAAGCCCTAAAACAATTAGCAAACAGAGGATTTAAGAACTTAAATAGCATACCAAAACTATATCAAGGAATTGTTAAAAGAAGCTGTTTAGATGAGATATATAAAATAGGTAAAACATATACTCCTGGACCTTCACCAGATATGGCAACCGCTGTTGCACTTTCATTTGTTGTCAAAAAATTTGTCATTACAAATATACCAGTTATAATTATTGGTCAATGTATTACAGTAGGAGGAGGAGAGAGTTTACTCAATGGTGCAGTGAAAAAAATAGAAGACGTTCCTTTTTTGCCTAATGATGCTAAAGAACAATGGAATAACAGAATACCTAAAGTTTGGTGCTCACAAACAATTTGGCCAGAATCTGCAACTAAGGCGATTCAGTATATGAAAAAAGAAAAAGAAATTAAAATAAACTATGAATATATATTGTGCTGGTTTATTCAAACGCATCCTTTAGAAAGGAAAATTGCTAAAGGTTTATCAAAAAACAAATTATTACTTTATATTTATTTAATATATTATAGTTTTTTTGTTCCAATAGTATATGGAGCCAAAAGTGTTTTAAATGTTTTTAGATTTAATAATAAAACACTTAAAAATTATAATTCAGTTTGTAATATTAGTGATATTGAACAAGCGAGTAATTATATAGTTCAAAAATTCAGTAATATTATGATTTTTGATGAAAACAATTTTACAAATTATTAATTTTTTAATTATTTATATTTGAATTCTTCAAATTTCAATAGCGAATACAAGAAAAATGGATGGTTTGCATATAAAATAATGATATTTATTTTATTTGTAAATTCAATGTATCCATGGTTCACATGGAATGGTTCTACTACTAGTTTTATAATTATAATATTGAGTAGTTTTTTTTCTATTTTCTTCTATTTTTTTAATAGAAGAATTTTTCATTTTAAAAAAAACATCAATATTATAGGTACTTTTTTTTTAGTGCTTTCATTTTTATTTTACTCTAAAGGTTTTAATTTCATTGGGATAATTCAACAATTATTTGTAATGATTATTATAACCTTTTTATTGAATATAGAGGACAATTATAAAGTTCAAGTCTTGAATTTTATTACAAAATGGTTCGCTATTTTTTTATTTGTTTCGCTTATGTATTATATTTTATATTTGATTGGAATTTCGTTACCTTTTTCATATTTAAGCAATTCACAAATTGGATATTCTGGTAATAACTATTACCTATTTGTTATTAATGACGAGAATTTATTTTATTTTCGATTTAGGAGTATATTTGCTGAGCCTGGTCATTTAACGATGGGAATAATTCCATTATTATTTGCCAATCGATTTGATCTAAAAAATAAGTTCGTTATTGTTTTGTTAGTAGTTGAATTTTTCACTTTTTCTTTGGCTGGCTATATTACTATTTTTTTAAGTATGTTATTATTAATTTTTATTAATAGAAAAAATAATTTGTACTTATTTCTTATATTTTCATTTTTGTCAATATCAAGTATTTTAATTTATAAGTCTGGTGATGAAGAAAATCTCTTCTATAAATCAATAGGTTCAAGACTTATTTATGATGAAAATAAGGGCACAATTGAAGGGGATAATCGAACAACTTCATTTGTAGATGCATATTTTGAAAAATATATTTTTACATCGGATTCTATATTTGGATTGGGTTTTGAAAAAACAAATTATATTACTTCTAAAGAAGGAGCAGGTTATAAAATATTTTTGTTAAGATTTGGATTAATTACTTTTTTGACGATCTTAATTTTTTATTTAGTATTGATAAGTAATTATTTAAATAAGATTACTATTGGATTTTTTTTAATGTTTTTATTGCTGATTTTGCAAAATACATATCCTTTCTGGTTTTGCGTTATTTTTATTTTCATAACCGGAATTGCAAAACTTAATCAAAGTGATATCTCACTAAAATGAGTATGATTTTTTTTCATAGAGCTAACGATTATACTGGAAGCACTAGAGCCTTGGCGTCGTTAATTGAATTAGAGCATTCAGATGAAAGTCTAGTTATCGTTACTATTGACAATAATGGCGGAGGTTTTTTATCTACCTTGACCAATGTTACGATAAAAAAGATTTATTTTCCTGTTTTTAATAAAAAAAAGATAAAATATATTTCCTATGTAATTAGTAATATACATTTGTTTTTTATTTCAATTACATTAGGTTACAGATTTGACATTTTTTACGTTAATACAATTGTTCCATACCCTGCAGTAATAGCTGGGCGATTAATGAGAAAAAATATTATTTATCATATTCATGAAAAATTTATAGATAACAGTTTTGGAAAAGGTATAATGGAGTTTGTGTTTAATAATGTTAAGTCAAAAAGAATTTTTGTTTCAAATTATGTCTTTAATCAATATCCGATTTCAAAAAATAACTATATAATTAAATATAATAGTTTACCACTTTCTTTTATTGATGGAGTTCATACTATTCCATTTAATTCAAGAACTCTTAAAAACATACTAATGATTTCGTCGCTTTCGGAAGCCAAAGGAGTTAATACTTTTGTTAAATTAGCAAGTGAAATGCCTGAATTTAATTTTACATTAATAGTAAGTGCTTCTCAGAAAGAGATAGCTTCCTATTTTGGTTTTACAACTAATAATAATTTAAAAATTTTACAATCTCAATCAAATATTCATCCGTTTTTAAAAAAATCGGATCTAATATTAAATCTTTCAAAACCATCTATGTGTATTGAAACATTTGGTTTAACAATTTTGGAAGCTATGATTTATGGTATGCCAGCAATTGTTCCAGATATTGGAGGGCCATTAGAATTAGTTAAAGATGGATACAATGGCTATTGCATCGACGTTACTAATTTAAATGAAATAATATCTAAAGTTAAATCTGCTCTTGTCAAAGAAAATTATAAAATATTATCAGAAAATGCATTTAAACAAGTGAAAAGATTTATTTAGAATAAGATTTGTTTATTAGTGTTTAATTTAGTTGAGTATGAAAATTTTATTTCTATCAAAATATTGCATTGAAGGTCCTTCATCTAGATATAGATTTTATAACTATAAATCTTATTTTGAAGAGGAAGGAATAATATGTATTTTCAAACCTTTACTTAGTAAAAATTATGTAGCAAATTTATACAAAAATAAAAAAATAAAAGTTAAAATGCAGAGTGTTTTTTCCATTTTAAAGCGCTTATTTTTTTTATTGTTTAATTCAAAAGGTTTCGACATAATAATAATCGAAAAAGAATTATTTCCTAATTTTCCATTCTTCATAGAGGCTTATTTATTAAAAAATTATAACTATGCTTTAGATTTCGATGATTATATTGCAACAAATTATAAGCAAAATCCTTTTATGAGCCTTTTTCTGTTCAATAAAATTGATCAATTGGCTCGTGAGGCCAAATTTGTAACCGTCGGGAATCATTGGTATTTTGATGAAATTAAAAGTAACAATCTTATATATTTACCAACTGTAATTAATCTAGATTATTATGCAGCTGTCAAACAAAATTACAATAATGAAAAAATAACGATTGTTTGGATTGGATCTCCTTCAACAGCCAAATATCTCAATTTAATTATTCCTGTATTAAAATGTTTAAATAAAAAGTATCCTATTAAATTTAAAGTTATCGGAGCCAAAATACCTCTTGATGAAAATTTGGAAATTGAATTGGTGAACTGGAACATCGAAACCGAAGCCGAAGAATTGATTTCATCAGATATAGGAGTCATGCCTTTGGAGAGTACTCTTTGGGAAAAAGGCAAATGTGGTATTAAGTTAATTCAATACATGGCCTGTGGATTGCCAGTTATAGCCAATTCTTCTCCAGCGAATGATGAAATAATAGAAAATGATATTAATGGATACATAGTAAAGGATAATATAGATTGGTATAGTAGACTTGAAGAGCTTATTTTGAATGAAACTCTTAGGGAGAAATTTGGCAAATCAGCGAGAAAAAGAATTGAATCAGAGTATTCATATCAAGTTTGGGGAAGTCGTTATGTAAAGATTATTAAAAATGTATAGAGTAGATATTTTATTACCCACATTTAACGGCGAAAAATATATAGAAGAACAAATTAATTCGTTATTAAAACAAAGCTATAAAAATATTAAAATTTATATAAGAGACGATGGAAGTACCGACGAAACAATAACTATTATTGAAAAATTAGCAGAAAGAGAAGAAAGAATAATCGTTAATAAAGATATTGAAAGTAATTTAGGTTTGGTTGCTAATGTAAATTTTCTTTTAGATTTGTCTGATGCAGATTATATTATGTTTTGTGACCAAGATGATATTTGGTTTGAAAAAAAAATAGAATTACTGTTAAATGAGATGTTAACACAAGAAAAAAGTTTGGGGTCGGAAACACCTATTTTGATTCATTCAGATTGTTATGTTACAGATGAGTATTTAAATATAAAGAGTTTGTTTAAAGCTAATAAACCCTTATGTTATGGTTTGCAGAATTCTTTTTTTAATTTTTATGTTCAAGGGGCTTCTTCTTTGTTTAATAAATCATTAAAAGTAGAAATCACTCCATTTATAAAAAATGTCTATTTTCATGATAGGTATACCCATTTAATAGCTGAAATTGTTGGATTTAGGTTTTATTTGAATTTACCATTAATGTATTATCGTCAACACTCATCAAATTTAGTTGGTAGTTCCAGTTTGATAGATAAAATTAGAAATTTTTTTTTACGAGAAAATTTTAACTTTTTTCAAAAAAAAGATAGGTTACTAATAGAATCTATTTTTCATGAAAAATATCCGGAAAATGAGATGTTGAAATATTACTTAAAAATGACTTCTGAAAATATCACTTTATATCAAAAACTTAAAATTAAGATTCGTTACAGGATAAAAATGAGATTTAAAGAATTATTTATTATGATTATAAAATTTTGGGATTAAATGTGCGGAATTAACGGTTTTATCACAACTGGAAATAATACCAATATTTTAGAGCAATTAAACGCTATGAATAATTTAATTATTCATAGAGGTCCAGATGCTAAGGGAGAATTTGTTTTCAATGAAAGCAATTATTCAATAGCCATGGGGATGCGTCGACTTTCCATAATTGACTTAAGAACCGGAAATCAACCTATTTATTCAGAAGATCAATCAAAAGTAATTGTTTTTAACGGCGAAATATATAATTATCAAGTACTTAAAGACCAGTTAATTGCTCAAGGAAGTGATTTTAAGACCAATTCAGATACCGAAGTTATTCTAAAACTATACGAAAAAGAAGGAGTAGCATCTTTTGGGAAGCTAGATGGAATGTTTGCTTTTAGTATCTATGATAAATCAATTGGTAAAGTTTTAATTGCTAGGGATTTCTTTGGAGAGAAACCATTGTATTATTCGCAAACCAAGGAAGGTTTTATTTGGGCTTCAGAATTAAAATCGATAATAACAATCTTGCCAAATAAACCAGAGATTGATTCAAACAGTTTGTCTTTGTATTTTCAATTAACTTATATTCCCGCACCCTATACCATATATCAAGGGATAAAAAAATTAGAAGCCAACCATTACATTGAACTAAATTGTGTTGAAAATAGTTATTCAATAGTGGAAATTAATAAACCGAATCATGAGTTGGTATTTGAATCAAAAAATGAAGCAACAACTTTAACACATGATTTAGTTCGAAAAAGCGTCCTTTCAAGGTCAATTTCAGATGTTCCATTGGGCACGTTTTTATCCGGTGGAGTAGATTCTTCGATAGTTTCCTTATGTTTGGCTCAACAACAAGAAAAAAAAATAGACACCTTCTCTATTGGTTTTGATAAAAAATCCTTCGATGAGTCAAACAAATCTCGTTTAGTATCAAAATTGATTAATAGTAATCATCACGAGTTTATAATTTCAGAAAAAGATTTAACCGCCAATATTGAAGAAATCATTCTGAATTTTGATGAGCCTTTCGCAGATTCCTCTGCTTTAGCAACCTATTTAGTTTCCAAAAAAACCAAAGATTTTGTTAAGGTAGCCTTAACTGGTGATGGTGGTGATGAAGTTTTTGGGGGATATAATAAATACTATATGGGTATGTTGAATAAAAAATACACCGCTATAATTCCTCAAAATATTCATAATAAAAGTTCAAAATTATTTAATCAATGGTTCTCCACAAAAGAAGATTCAAGAGGTTTTCGATTTAAAACGAATAGGTTGCTAAAGTCGATCAATTATGATGGAGATTTTTATTTTAATATCATTTCTCTAGGATTTAATGAAACTGAAATTAAAACGTTGCTACAATCGACTAGTTACTCTCCCAAATCTTTAAATTATTATAAAAGTAAAATAGATTCAAATATAAATTCAATTACTAATTTTCGGGCAATTGACCGACTATTAAGTTTAGAGGGAGATATGTTAGTTAAAGTGGATAGAACAAGTATGTTGGCTTCACTAGAATGTAGAGCTCCTTTTTTAAATAAAGAACTTTGGGATTTTTCCAATCAGTTGCCTGATTCGTATTTAATCAATGGTTGGGATAAAAAACACCTACTTAAAGAAGCATTTAAAGAATATTTTCCAAAAGGGTTTTTGAATAAATCAAAGAAAGGCTTTGGGGTACCCGTAGGAGACTGGTTACGTTCTGAATTACGTTCTGAATTGCTTTCCTATATTGACGAAGCATTCATAAAAAAACAAAATATATTTCAATTGGAAGTAATTTCAAATATGGTCCGAAACCATTTAGATTCAAAATTGGATAATACTTTTAGAGTTTGGACCTATTATTGTTTTCAAAAATGGTATAAAAATAATTATTTAACTACATATTAATTAATTGAAAGCTAAAATTTTATTTGTAACTAATGTCGATTGGTTTTTCATTTCGCATAGATTGTGTATCGCTCAAGAAGCTAAAAAAAAAGGTTGGGAAGTGTTTGTTGCTGCTGAGAATACCGGTAGGGCAAATGAAATAATTAATGAAGGAATAACATTTATTGATATTAAATTTTCGAGATCGGGAATTAATCCATTTGAGGAACTTTTAACACTTTATAAGTTTAGAAAATTATATAAAGAAATTAATCCGGATATTATTCATCACATTACCTTAAAGCCAGTTATCTATGGTTCTTTAGTAGCAAAGATCTTGAAAATTAAAGGAGTTGTTAATGCAATTAGTGGACTTGGGTATAATTTTACCGAAGATAGAAAAAGCATGGTTCAAAAAGTAATGCTTTCAATAATGAAGTATGGCTTTAATCGAAATAATTTAGTTATAATTTTTCAAAATGAAAATGATCAAAAGGAATTAACTGACTTAAGTGTAATTCATCCAAGTAATTCAATAGTAAGGATTAAAGGCTCTGGAGTTGATTTGGAAAAATTTTATGAATCTCCTTTTCCTTCTTTCGAAAGAATAAAAATTTTATTGCCAATCCGAATGCTATGGGATAAAGGGGTGAAAGAATTACGTGATGCATCAGATATTTTGAAAGAAAAATATTACGACAAAGTGCAATTCATATTGTCAGGTTTAGCAGATGAAGATAATAAAGCGGGCGTGCCGGCTTCCTATTTAAACGATTGGCAAGATGGTAATTTTGTCAAGTGGATTGGTTATCAAAAAAACATGGTCGAAGTTTATCAAGATTCTCATATTGTTGTTTTACCATCTTATAGAGAAGGAATGCCAAAATCGCTAATTGAGGCTTGTGCCATTGGAAGGGCAATTGTAACAACTAACGCGATTGGATGCAGAGAATGTGTAGATGAAGGTATTAATGGTTATAAAGTATCAGTTTATAGTTCACAAGAACTGGCAAATGCTTTAGAACAATTAATTAATAATCATGCGATGATAAAAGTAATGGGGCATAATTCTCGTATAAAATCGGAAGAAGAATTTAATGTTAATAATGTGATAAGAATTCATTTGGAAACCTATAATAAGTTATTACTTGGATAAAATATTAATTACAGGAGCCTCTGGTTTTGTAGGATATAACCTTTATTCTTATTTGGAATCATCTTACAATGTTGACTCATTATGTGCTCGATATGTTATCAATCAATCATTTAAAGTTAGCGCTGATGCCATAATTCACCTATCAGGTAAAGCACATGATTTAAAAAATGTTGCTAATCCACAAGAATATTATGAGGCTAATTTTGAATTAACCAAGCAATTGTTTGATTCGTTCCTTCAATCAAATGCTTCGATTTTTATATTCATGAGTACTGTTAAAGCAGTTGCTGATGTTGCAGAAGGAATTATTACCGAAGAAACAATTCCCAATCCGAAAACGCATTATGGAATTTCAAAAATGCAAGCCGAGAATTATATTCTAAATCAACCACTTCCAGAAGGAAAGCGAGTTTATATTTTGAGACCTTGCATGATTCACGGGCCAGGTAATAAAGGTAACCTAAATTTGCTCTATAGGCTGGTTTCAAAAAATGTTCCATGGCCATTAGCCGCTTTTGAGAACCAAAGATCTTTTTTAGGTATTGATAATTTATGTTTTGTAATTCAGGAATTAATTAATCGTAACGACATACTCTCGGGAGTTTATAATGTTGCAGATGATACTTCTTTATCGACTAATGAATTGATAGTTTTAATTTCAAAATCTCAAAATAAACAACCAAAGACTATTGTTGTTCCAAAAAAAATAATCTCCTTTTTTGCTAGAATCGGAGATGTTTTTCAATTACCTTTAAATTCTGAGCGTTTGCTTAAATTGACCGAAAGTTATGTGGTAAGTAATGATAAAATAATTAGCGCAATTGGAAAACCGCTTCCTTTTTCAGCTGAAGAAGGATTCAATAAAACCTTTCAATCACTTAATGATGTTCAATAAATTTTTTGCAATTGTACTATTAATTTTACTTTCTCCAGTTTTTATTTTGGTAGCTTTTTTAATTCTATTTGAAGATGGCTTTCCAATATTTTTTAAGCAAAAGCGGGTAGGTGTCCATTATACTTTTTTCAACATCTATAAATTTAGAAGTATGAAAAAAAATACACCTAATGTAGCTACTCATTTGTTAGAAGATCCTGGACAATATGTATTAAAAATTGGAAAGTTATTGCGTAAACTTAGTTTAGATGAATTACCTAATCTAATCAATATTATTAAAGGGGAAATGGTTTTTGTAGGGCCAAGACCCGCATTATTCAACCAAGATGATTTGATGGAACTTAGAGTAAAAGTCGGTGTAGAGAAACTTAAACCAGGTATTACAGGTTGGGCTCAAATTAACGGAAGAGATGAAATTTCATTAAAAGAAAAAGTAAAATTTGAAAAAGAATATTTGGAGCGAAAATCACTTAGTTTTGATATTAAAATTTTAGTATTTACGTTTACAAGTGTTTTAAAAAGTGATGGTGTAAAACATTAAATTCAATCTCAATAATTTAATAATTTGAAAATAGATAAAATTTGGCTTTCTTCTCCACATCTCAGTGGCTCTGAACAAAAGTATGTTCAAGCCGCTTTTGACTCTAATTGGGTTGCGCCTTTAGGACCCAATGTGGATGGTTTTGAGTTAGATCTAGGCAATTATATCAACGAACCAATTTTTGTAGGTGCATTAAGTTCAGGTTCTGCAGCGATACATTTGGGTTTAATTTTATTAGGAGTTTCAAAGGAGGATGTCGTATTAGTTCAAACCCACACTCATAACGCTTCAGTTAACCCAATTTTATACCAAGGCGCCACTCCAGTTTTTGTAGATAGCGAAGAGCAAACTTGGAATCTATGCCCAATTGCTTTGGAGCAAGCCATTCAAGCGAGTATCCAAAAAGGGAAAAAGCCCAAAGTCATAATCGCCGTTCATTTGTATGGCATGCCCTATCAAATTGAGGTGGTTAGAGCCATCGCAGATAAATATCAAATTCCCATTTTAGAAGACAGTGCCGAAGCCTTGGGCAGTAGTTACAAAGGACAAAAATGTGGTACTTTTGGTGATATTGGAGTTTTATCCTTTAATGGAAATAAAATTATTACCACTTCTGGTGGTGGAGCCATAGTTACCAAAACCTTAGCTCTAAAAGAAAAAGCCATTTTCTACGCTACCCAAGCTAGAGATGCAGCTCCCCATTATCAACACAGTGAAATTGGTTACAATTACCGCATGAGTAACATTTGTGCGGGTATTGGTCGAGGCCAAATGGAAGTGTTGGACCAGCACGTTGCCTTGAGAAGAGCCATGCATGATTTTTATGTAGACCTATTCAAAGACGTACCCGGAGTCACCGTTTTTTCTGCTCCCAACACCGATTATTTTTCCAATTATTGGCTCTCCACGATACTAATCGACCCTTCAAAAACCAATGGCATCAACCGCGAAACCCTACGTTTGGCTCTGGAAGCCATGAATATAGAATCTCGCCCTTTGTGGAAACCGATGCACCTGCAACCGGTTTTTGAAATGCATCCTTATCATGGAAATAAAGTAGCTGAAAAATTGTTTGAGAATGGTCTATGTTTGCCTTCGGGTTCGAACCTCACCGATTCCGATCGCGAAAGAATTGCTATGGTAATAAAGAGTGTGTTCGTTGATCTATAAACGAAAGAAAACAACGAAGAAGACACACCCCTAACCCCTCTTTTTAGAGGGGAATCAGAAGTGGAATTAATCTTTAAATTTTCAAATTATTTTTTCCAATGTCAAAACGTCTTTTTGATCTTTTTTTTGCAACCCTTGGACTACTCCTTTTTTTTCCACTATTGATAGTACTCTTTGCTATCGCAGCCATTGACACCCAACAAACGGGTATTTTTTTTCAAAAAAGAATTGGTCAATACGGAATCCCATTTACCATTTATAAAATCAGAACCTTTGGACGTTCGTCTGAAAAACCAATTTCTAAAATCGGAGCTTTATTTAGAAACTCTAAATTGGACGAGCTACCACAGTTGTGGAATATCATTATTGGAAACATGAGTATAGTAGGGCCTCGGCCTGATATAGCCGGTTATTATGATTTATTGGACGGGGAAAATAGAAAAATATTAGAATTAAAACCTGGATTAACCAGTCTAGCAAGTATTAAATACGCTAACGAAGAACAGTTATTAATAAAGCAAGAAAATCCCTTAGCCTACAATGACAGGGTAATTTTTCCCGATAAAGTGAAAATGAATTTGCAGTATTATTACAACAATTCAATTTATAGTGACCTGGTAATAATTTACAAGACCTTTTTTTGATTTTTGTAAATAGTGGAGCCTATTATTAACTACCATAAATAAAAGTAGACTAATTAAATTAACGCTAAATCAACTATTCAGGCTTAAATTTTATATAATCAAACGTTAACTCATTTGATTTTAATTGTTAAATAAATTGATGTAAATTCAGTATTTTGTTATATTTTTGTCCTCCGATAAACAAAATAATTGCAACTGTTTTCAAAATAATGAATAAAAGTTTATTTTATATAAAAAGCAAAATTAAAGATTCACTATTGTCTATGGATTATTTGCCTAGATGGATGGTGTTTATTTTAGATGTTATTTTAACGATTATTACAAGTCAAATTTCTTATTTAATTGTTCGAAGTTTAAGAGTTAAGTTTTATGATACCCTGGATGTTCCAACAAGATATGGGATTATTTTATTGGTTAATATATTTTTCTTCATAATTTTTAAAACCTATTCCGGAATTATAAGACATTCCACTTTTATTGATGGGGTAAAATTGCTTTATGCAACTCTGTGTACTTTAATTACTTTAATAGTAATTAACTATAGCTGCTTTTTTATTACTGGAAAAAAAATATACTTATTACCTTCTTTATTTATAAACTTCGTTATTACGTTTACGGCCTTATTTTTATTTAGAGTTTTTATAAAAATTATTTTTGAAAATATTAGTACAATAGAAAAGAAGGGCGAATTACTAAATGCGGTAGTATTTGGGGCAGATGCCAATGCCATATCAGTAGTTACGGCACTACAATCTGAAAAAATAAAAAGGTTTCAGATAGTTGGATTTATTGATAAAAAAAACATAGATGCTTCCAAGCGAATTTTAAATATCCCTATTCTTAATTCTAAAAAGAAAGTTTCAGTGGTATTAAGATCAATAAATGCTCAGGTTTTAATTATGTCTGACAATAGCCTTTCCAATATTGAAAAAATTAATATTGTAGAAGATTGTTTGGATTTCAATATTAAAGTTTACAATTCAGGTTCTATTACCGATTGGGAAAACCCAGAGGCCATTTCTAAAAAGGTAATCGAGTTTAAAATTGAAGATTTACTGAATAGAACTACCATTTCATTAGATCAAGAACCAATTTCAAAAAAATTAAAAGACAATACCGTTTTAATCACAGGAGCTGCTGGATCTATAGGGAGTGAATTGTCAAGACAAATTATGGGTTTCAAACCTAATAAAATAATAATTCTTGATCAAGCAGAAACACCGCTTCATTATCTAAGTACTGAATTAGAAAAATTAAATTCAGAGACTACTATTATTACTCAAATAGGAGACATTCGGAATAAAACGACTTTAAAAGAAGTGTTCGCCAATTTTAAACCCAATGTGGTTTACCATGCCGCAGCGTACAAGCATGTTCCTATGATGGAAGAAAATCCGGCTCAAGCTATTTTTGCTAATGTGCTCGGTACCATAAATGTAGCAGATTTGTCTGTGGAATACGGGGTGAGTAATTTTGTTTTTATCTCCACAGATAAGGCGGTAAATCCTAGTAATGTAATGGGTGCTAGTAAACGAATTGCCGAAAAATACATTCAAGGGTTGAGTATAAATGCGAAAAATGACCATTGCGATATTAAATTTATTACTACTCGTTTTGGTAATGTATTGGGATCAAGTGGTTCAGTAGTTCCTTTATTTACTGAACAAATTCAAAATGGAGGTCCTGTAACCATTACCCATCCTGAAGTAATTCGTTATTTTATGACCATTCCTGAGGCATGTCAATTAGTTCTTGAGGCTGGAGCCATGGGTAAAGGAGGTGAAATATTTATATTTGATATGGGAGCTCCGGTTAAAATTATTGACCTGGCTAGAAAAATGATTCGTTTAGCAGGATTGGTTCCTGAAAGAGACATTAAAATTGAAACCATAGGATTGCGTCCTGGAGAAAAATTATATGAAGAACTTTTAAATGATAATTCTACCACGGTTCCTACGCACAATAGTAAAATTATGATTGCAAAAGACAGCTGCCTGAATCATGATGAATTATTTACTCAAATAGAGGAATTAATAGCCATCGCCAATCATAATAATAAAATTGAATTGGTTGCAAAAATGAAAGACTTAGTTCCTGAATTTGTGAGTATGAATTCCGACTTCGATCAATTGGACAAATAAAAAATACCATAAAAATGAAATACAATTTAAGTAAACTGTTGTTATTTTCAATCGCATTCGTAGCTTTATTAAGTTCCTGTGCTTCTAAAAAAGAGATTATTCTATTTAGCGATATTAAAGAAGGCGAAGAAACGAATGTAATCTATTCGCTTCCTAAAATTCAAGTAAATGATATTTTAGATGTAAAAATCACTACACTTAATCCAGAAACTGCAATTCCTTATAACAGAGTGTCTACAGCAGCTTCGGCAGTACCTACTATAGAGTTATTAAAATTGCAAGGTCATTTAGTGTCTGCTGAGGGAAAAATAAGTATGCCTATTTTAGGTGAAATTGTAGCTAGTGGAAAAACGACTTCAGAATTAGAAAAGCATATTAAGGAAATTTTAGAGAATAACGGCCATTTAAAAAACCCTTCCGTGAGTGTGAGGATATTGAATGCGAAGGTTACCGTTTTAGGAGAAGTAAAACTTCCTGGAACTTATACCTACAGTGAACAAACCATAACTTTGCCACAGGCTATAGGTTATGCAGGTGATATTACCATTGAAGCCAACAGAAAAGAAGTAATGTTAATTAGAGAAGAAGAAGGAATAAGAAAATACCATAAAATAGATTTAACCAAATCCGATTGGTTCAATTCCCCGTATTACAATATCAAACAAAATGATATAGTGTATGTATATCCTAACAATGTGAAAGTTAAAAGTGCTGGATTTATTGGCAATACCAATACTGTGCTTTCTGTTTTCTCGATATTATTAACCACATTTGTTTTGTTAACCCGATAATTAGCCATGGAAAATAATAATAACAATTCAGAAATAGAGGAAATTAACATCAAAGAGACGCTACTTAAGTATTTGGGCTTTTGGAGATGGTTTGTTGTGGGGGCTATTCTTTCTTTATTTGTCGCCTATACTTACCTTCGTTATGCAAGTGACATTTATCAAACTACCGCAAAAATTAAAATATTAGACAATTCTAAGGGAGGCATTAAACTTCCTAGTGACGTGGCCGCACTTTTTTCCAATTCGAAAGTCAATTTAGACAATGAAATGGAAGTTTTAAAGTCATACCGTTTATTAGAATTAGTAGCTAAGAACTTAAATTTGGAAACCTCTTACTATACGGTAGGTAACATTAAAACCTCAGAGTTATGGAAAGACAGACCTTTCAAAGTAGTCTGGTTGGACAATAAGGACAGTATCAATACTTTAAAAATTGAATTCGAAATTGAATTAGAGCCTAAAGGTTATCGATTAATTTCAGAAAATAGTAAATCAGGCACACTTTTTCAATATGGCCAAAAAAATAAAATTAAAGGGAAAGAGTTTCTTTTGGTTATTGAAAAAAAAGGAGTCATTTCAAAATTAGCGAATGAACATTATAAGGTAATTCGTAAGCCCCTTTCGATTGTAGTAGAGAGCTTGTCGAACAGTTTACAATTAGCCAGCACGGCAAAACAAAGTGAAGTATTGTCTTTAGTTTTAACCGGTGAAAATAAAGACAAGTCGGAGGCTATTATTAATGATATTATTGACAAATTTAATGAAGATGGAGTTGCAGATAGGCAGTTAGTTTCTCAAAGGACCATTGATTTTGTAAATGAACGTTTTGTAAATTTAAGTGGGGAATTGGATTCTATTGAGAATCAGAAAAAAACTTTCAAAACTGAAAATAGCTTAAGTTATTTACAAGAGGATGCGAAAGTTACCGTTACAAAAAAATCAATTACCGAAGGCGATTATTATGCTTTGGAAACACAAATAGCCTTGGCGAAATTATTAGAGGACTCCCTCAAAAAAGACGGTCCTTACGAATTATTGCCTTCTAATATTGGTATTGAAAATGAGAATATCAATTCGCTAATTTCCGATTATAATAAAGTGGTTTTGGATCGCAGTAAATTATTAGTGAGTGCTGGAGTTAAAAATCCAATGGTAGTAGAGTTTTCGGATAAAATTGTAGAATTGAAACAGAATATTTTATATTCAATTAAAGTACTTCAAAAGCAATTGACCATTTCTATAAAAAATGTAAATTCATTAAAACAAGAAAATTCAAGTACCTTTAGTAGCATACCGGCTAAAGAAAAAATATTAAGATCAATTGAACGCCAACAAACAATCAAAGAGTCTCTTTATTTGTTTTTATTACAAAAAAGAGAAGAGGCTTCTGTTTCAAAAGCAATTACAACTCCTTCAATAAAAGTAGTTGACTATGCCATGACCAATTACATTCCTATTGCCCCTAAAAGAAGTATAATTTATTTTGCGGCATTATTAATCGGGATATTAATTCCTTTTGGAATTGTATATGTTATCTTTTTATTGGATACTAAAATTCATAGCAAATTAGATTTTGAGCGCTTGTCACCAACAATTCCCGTAGTCGCTGAAATTCCTTACATTGAGGAAGAGCACAGGATTATCGATAAGAATGATAGATCGGTGTTGGCAGAGGCATTTAGAATTTTACGAACCAATATCAATTATCTAATTACCTTAATGAAAGAGGGGGAATGTCCTGTAATTTATACTAGTTCTTCTATTAAGGGAGAGGGAAAAACATTTGTGTCTTTAAATTTAGCGCTTACTTTAGCCTCGTTGGAAAAAAAGGTGCTATTAGTAGGTGCCGATTTAAGAAATCCTCAGTTACACAAATACCTTAATTTAAACAAAAACCGTCTAGGTTTGTCCAATTATTTGTATGATTCTACTACCGACTGGAAAAACTTAATTAATGAAAAGGTATTTGACAATGATTTTTTAAATATCATTTTTGCTGGTTCTGTACCTCCTAATCCTGCAGAATTATTATCTAACGGAAGATTCGAAGAATTATTAAAAATCTTAAAAAAACAATACGATTATATTGTAGTCGATACTGCACCAACCATTTTGGTAACTGACACTTTGCTAATATCACAATTGGCTGACATCACTGTTTATGTTACCCGAGCGGATCATACGGATAAAAAATTGCTTACTTATTCAAAAGGTCTGAAAGACCAAGGAAAATTGGTAAATATGGCTTATGTGATTAATAATGTAGGAGGAGAAAAAGGGTATGGATACGGTTATGGCTATAAATACAGTTATGGCTATAGTTACGGTTATAATTACGGTTATGGGTATGGCTATGGTGAAGATAGTGATGTTAGTGCATCTAAGAAAAATAGTATCTTCAACTGGTTCAAAAGAAAATAATGAATTAGTTATTTTAAATAAAAAAGGATAGAACATTGTTCTATCCTTTTTTATTTAAAATAGGAGTTCCTTTCAATCGCTGATCGAAGTGCTACTTCTGACTTTATGATTAATTTATTCTCAAAGGCTCCAATATGTTTCATATGATGCACATCGGTTCCCACAAAATCAATATAATTTTCTTTTAATAAAAAGTCAGCAGCAGTGGCTACGGAAGAACCATAGTAACCCACACTTGATAATAAGTTCAATTGAAATTTCACGTCAAGTTCCTTCAATGTTTGATACATTTTCGTGTTTTGATGATAAAATAAATACCGCTCCGGATGCGCTAATAAAGGTTGATAACCTTTAAGTTGTATTTCAAAAATAATTTCTTTTAATGCCAATGGCGGATTCATATAAGACATCTCAATTAAAACGATATTGTCTTTAATGGTCAATAAAGGTTCTGTTTGCAATCGCTCCAAAAAGGCCTCGTTAATCATGTATTCAGAGGCAGCATGTTGAAGCATAGTTTGATGTGGTTCTTGTAATTGTTCTTTGGTAGCTTGGAAAGTTTCTTTAATTCCATTTGAAGTATTTTCCCAAATTTCTGGTAGCGTGTGCGGTGTAGCGATACACTTTGAAAAACCTATTTTGTTTAAACCTTCTAATAATTTAGTCGTATGCGAAATAGTTGATGCCCCATCATCAATACCTGGTAAAATATGAGAATGGATATCTACAGCTCCTTCAGGTATTAAATCGGAAAGTTTAGGTTTAGCTTTAAATAGTGAAAACACGTTTTTATTTTTTTACAAATATACAGTTATTACAAATAATATGTATTGCTATTTATTGTAATTTCAAATGGTAAAATAGCAAAACTACTTTCATACATAAACAATTTTAGTACATTTGTAAAATGGAATTTTCTTCAAAACTCTTAGAGGCAGCAGTAAACGAAATGGCTCAGTTGCCAGGAATTGGTAAACGAACGGCTTTGCGATTGGTGTTGCATTTGTTAAAACAACCCAAAGAACAAACAGTCTTTTTGTCAAATGCATTAACCACTTTTAGAGAAGAAATAAAATATTGCGAAAGCTGTCACACGATTTCCGATGTAGCACTTTGCGAAATTTGTTCCAATCCCAAAAGAAATCACCAACTAATTTGCGTGGTTGAAGATGTTAGGGATGTTATGGCCATCGAAAATACGGGGCAATTTAGAGGGATTTATCACGTTTTAGGCGGTAAAATATCACCCATGGACGGTATAGGCCCAAGCCAACTAAAGATTAATTCCTTAGTAGAGAAAGTAAATTCTGGTAAAGTAGAAGAAATACTATTTGCATTAAGCTCCACCATGGAAGGTGACACCACAAATTTTTATATTTACAAACAGATAAAAGACTGCGATATTGTAACCTCTACCATTGCTAGAGGAATATCAGTAGGGGACGAGTTAGAATATGCAGATGAGGTTACTCTAGGAAGAAGTATTTTACAGAGAATACCCTTTGAAAATACGTTTAAGAACAATTAAAATAAAGAACATTTTAAATGGAAATTACTAAAATTTGTTGCATTGGTGCAGGTTACGTTGGTGGTCCAACCATGGCCGTAATTGCTCAAAAATGCCCACATATAAAAGTTACTGTCGTAGATCTTAATGCCGAAAGAATTGCAGCTTGGAACGATTCAAACGTTGATAATATTCCAATTTATGAACCTGGATTAAGTGAAATTGTAAGGGAAACTAGAAACAGAAATTTGTTTTTTTCTACCGATGTCGATACCGCTATTGACGAAGCCGAAATGATTTTTATCTCCGTTAACACACCTACTAAAACGTATGGAGCCGGTAAAGGAATGGCCTCCGACTTAAAATACATTGAACTTTGCGCAAGGCAAATAGCCAAAATAGCTAAAACGGATAAAATTGTGGTCGAAAAATCAACGCTCCCAGTGAGAACTGCCGAAGCAATTAAGAGTATTTTAGACAATACGGGGAACGGGGTTAAATTTCAAATTTTATCTAATCCAGAATTTTTAGCTGAAGGTACTGCAGTTTCCGATTTGCTTAATCCAGATAGAGTATTAATTGGTGGCGACCCTTCTGAAGAAGGTCAAAGAGCAATCCAAAAGTTAGTAGCTATTTATTCAAAATGGGTGCCTAACCAACAAATATTAACTACCAATTTATGGTCGTCAGAATTATCTAAGCTTACCGCCAATGCTTTTTTAGCGCAGCGAATTTCGTCAATAAATGCCATGTCAGAATTGTGCGAAAAAACAGGCGCTGATATTAATGAAGTAGCTAAAGCTATAGGAATGGATAGCAGAATTGGTCCTAAATTTTTAAAAGCGTCAGTAGGTTTTGGAGGTTCTTGTTTTCAAAAAGACATTTTAAATTTGGTTTACATTGCTAAATCATTTGGATTGAATGAAGTCGCCGATTATTGGGAACAAGTAATTGTCATGAACGATCACCAAAAAGATCGCTTTGCGAAAAATATTATAACCACTCTTTATAATACTATTTCAGGTAAGAAAATTGCTTTTTTAGGTTGGGCGTTTAAAAAAGACACTAATGATACTAGAGAATCCGCTGCTATTTATGTAGCTGATTATTTGTTGAAAGAAGAAGCCAATATTGCCGTTTTCGATCCTAAAGTTGCTAAAAATAAAATACTATCCGATTTGGATTATCTAGAGTCTCGAAAACCAGAACTTAATAGGAAAAGAGTTTCTGCATACGATAATCCATATTCAGCATGTAAAAATGCTCACGCTATTGCAATATTAACGGAGTGGGAAGAGTTTAACAACTACGATTGGAAAAATATATACGAAGCCATGGAAAAACCTGCATTCGTATTTGATGGTAGAAATTGTTTAGACCGAAAAAAATTAACTGATATTGGTTTTATTTATCAAGGTATCGGAAGCTAGAAAAAATATGAAGAAAATATTAATTACTGGAGGAGCAGGTTTTATTGGTTCGCACGTGGTACGTAGGTTGGTAACAAAGTATCCCGATTATCAAATTTATAATTTGGATGCATTGACTTATGCTGGAAATTTAGAGAATATTGCCGATATTGAAAATAAAGAGAATTACACCTTTATAAAAGGAGATATTGTCGAGGAACAGTTTATCTCCTCCTTATTCGAAACGCATCAATTTGACGGAGTTTTGCATCTAGCCGCAGAATCTCACGTCGACCGTTCTATTGAAGATCCATTATCATTTGTGAAAACGAATGTAATAGGAACTATGAATTTGCTTAATGCAGCTAGGAAACAATGGAAAGGAAAGGAAGAAGGAAAACGTTTTTATCATATCAGTACCGATGAGGTTTATGGTAGTCTTGGTGCCGAAGGTTTATTTACAGAAACCACCCCCTATGATCCTAATTCTCCTTATTCCGCCTCTAAAGCAAGCTCGGATCATTTTGTTCGTGCCTATGGAGAAACTTATGGTTTGCCTTATGTAATTACCAATTGCTCGAATAATTACGGCCCAAATCACTTTCCAGAGAAATTAATACCGCTTTTTATTAATAACATTATCAATAATAAACCGCTACCTGTATATGGTGACGGTAAATATACTAGAGATTGGTTATTTGTGGAAGACCATGCTGTAGCTATAGATTTAGTTTTTCATGAAGGTAAAAATCATGAAACGTATAACATTGGCGGATTTAATGAGTGGCAAAATATTGATTTAGTAAAATTACTTTGTCAAATAATGGATAGTAAATTAGGGCGTGAACCTGGAACTTCTTCCCAATTGATTACTTATGTAAAAGACCGTCCTGGCCACGATTTAAGATATGCGATTGATGCTTCAAAGATCAACAAAGAATTAGGATGGAAGCCTTCAGTAACCTTTGAACAGGGATTGGAGCGAACCGTAAATTGGTATTTAGAAAATGAGCTGTGGCTCAAAAATGTTACTTCTGGCGAATATGCCAATTATTATAAAAAACAGTATTCTTAAGATACTGTTTTTTTTAGCTTTTATTTTTCAATATTAGTTGGACGAGGCCAATTCCACTAGTAATAATTAAAGGGGTTACAATTCCTAAATAAGGTTTGTTTATTAAAATGAGTACATAAATCAACAAACAAATCAAAGAAAAAAAACTGGAATATAAAACCCATTTTTTGATATTTTTTATTTCAAAGTAAAGTATGAAAAACAATACCGGATTGAATAATAATACGTTGTAATTGTTCACTAATTCGCTGTGTAAGGAATAAAATCCAGCGAAAATAAAGAACACTCCCAGCAAGCCTAGTAGCCCAAAATAAGCCCTGTAAATGGAAGGTTTATTTAGTGCAATTATCAGCACAAAAAACAAGCAAAAAACATAATAGTTATCCCACCATGAAAAGGGGGTTTCTGATTTTTCTAGTTCTATTATTTTTCTACTTTCTTTACAAATAGGTTGATCATTAACCTTTAAATTCTTAATGTTATTATATAGGTCAGAGGGCAAAAACACTTGATTACTTTTCAAATCTACTTTGGAACCAAAAATGATACTAGTACCCAATTGCACATAAAAATGTTCCTTAAAATAAGGATAAAGTAGTTTTCTATTTGTTGGAGCGCTATCAGGATTAACGCCAATAATGGGTTTTCCAATTATTTTATTCAAGGTATTGATAACCATTGTGGTGCAATTTTTATCAATAAATTTATACGTATAAAATCGTTCTTCCGATTGTAAAGAAGTGTTTAAATAATCAAATAAGGCTTGTTTATTATCTTGTGTTAAGTTGAGCACTTGTTCGTCAACACTTCGTTTTTCATATAAATATTCTTGTAAAAATTCTTCGAAGGTGCAACTGGTTTCTAGATATTGTAAATCTCCTTTAACAAATTTCAAATAGAAATTGGGAGTGTTGAAATCAAAAGTTCCGTAATTGTATACTTGATCTACGAAATGGGATGAATCCTTAATTCTAATAGCGGTATGACCAAAAAGAGAATATATTTCTGTACCCGTACCACAAGTTAGTACGCTAATTTCAGCACTATTCGACAGGGTAATTTTCTGGCTATTTACCGTGTTTGTGAGTAGTATTAATAATAAAACAGATACTAAAGCAAATTTTTTATGGTACATTTTAATACAGTTATTGTCCAAAAATACTTAAATCAACTTTCAAAGAGAAAATGTTAGAATATAAAGCAGCGCTTTGATCCCCTAAATCGGTTAAGGCATAATCAATTTGAATTCCTTTATATTTAAATCCTAAACCTACATTAGGTTGAAATGCTACTTTTTGAGTGTTATCAATTTGTTGAATATTCTGAAAATTTCCTACTCCAGCGCGTACAAAAACTAATTCGTTATAGCCATATTCTAATCCCAAAGCGGGGTCAATACTCAAACCATTGGTAGAAAAAATGTCATTGGTACGTGTAAAATTCATATTCAAATTGGCTGCAGCCAAAAGGGAAGTTTCATTATGAAACTCAAATTTTTTAGACATTCCCAATTGGGCTTTGGGTAAGGTAATTTCTGTGTTTTCAGGTAAGGCCTGATTTTGACCGCTAATCGCATCTTTGATTGAGTTGTATTCGGTTTCATTTATAGCCCAAACATTGTAAGTTGTTGTTATATCTCGGAGCATTAACCCAAATTTCCAATTATTTCTTTCCAATTGTAAACCTGCATCAAATCCAAATCCCCATGAACTGGCAAATTTCCCAATTATTCTTCTAATTATTTTTGAATTTACGCCATATTGAAGTCCAGATAATTTGAGTTTCCTTGCGTAGGAAAAGGTGAATCCATAATCTGCAACTGAAAATAAACTAATTCTATTGTAATCTACATTTCCTTGGTTGTCGATTAATTGAGTGGTATTCATGATGTTGTCAACTCCAAATCGAATGACTGAAAATCCAAAGGCACTTTCACTATCAATTGGTGCTGCATAAGCTGCATAATCGTATTGTGCAATATTAGCGAAATAACTTGCATGCATTAAGGAAGCTTGCTTTTCTTCTAAACCAATCAAACCTGCTGGATTCCAATAGCCTGAATTTACATCACTAGTAAAAGAAGTAACCGCATTTGACATTCCTAATGCCGCTGCATCTACTCCTATATTCATAAATTCATTGGAGTATTTTCTCGCTGTTTGAGCAAAGTTCAGGGTGGTGGTCACCAACAATAATAGGTAGAATTTGTTTTTCAAATGGGCTTTATTTACAACCAAAAAGGGTGCTGAAATTTTTATCAAAAATAGGTATTTTTAATGATTACGAATCGCTGTTTTTTAATTACTTAAAAAATCTATTCTAAAAACGCACTTGACTTTAACTTATTGTATTAAATTTGCTTTCTTGTTACTTTAAACGAATACCAATGAAACTAAAAAAACACATCCCCAATTTAATAACACTTCTCAATCTATTCTGTGGTTGTATCGCATTAGTTTTTGCTGGGGAAGCTAATTTTGAAATGGCCTTCTTTTTTGTTTGCTTAGGAATTTTCTTTGACTTTTTTGATGGTTTTTTTGCAAGATTATTTAATGTTTCGAGTCCTTTAGGATTACAATTGGATTCATTAGCAGATATGGTAACCAGTGGTGTCGTTCCGGGTTTTGTGATGTATAAAATGTTGTCAAATGGTGTTGCCTCTAATCCAACATTAATCTATTTACCTTATTTGGGATTCATAATCACTCTTGGGTCATGTTATCGATTGGCTAATTTCAATATAGATACTCGCCAATCGGATTCGTTTATAGGTTTGCCAACACCTGCAAATGCTTTATTTATTTTAAGTTTGCCATTAATTCTAAAAAATTCAGATTCTTTATTGGTTCTTGAATTATTAATAAACCCTTGGATTTTGATTTTTGTATCGATTCTAAGTGCCTTTATTTTAAACGCAGAGATTTCATTATTTGCATTAAAAATAAAAAAATTCAATTTTAAAGACAATGCCTTGCAGCTTTTCTTTTTATTGATTTCAATTCTGTTATTGGGCTACTTACAATTTGCAGGTGTGGCTTTGATAATAGTATTTTATGTCTTGTTATCCGTAATTACAAATAAGTTTAAAGCGAATAAATCGTAATAAAAAAGCCCTTAAGTAAGGGCTTTTTTGTTTTAAAATTCTAATTTCTTTTTTCGTAATTCAAAATTTTGTCCGAGGTAAACGCGTCGCACCATTTCATCTTCAACTAATTCTTCCGGAGTACCTGCTTTTAAGATACCACCCTCAAACATCAAATAAGTCTTGTCAGTAATGGCTAATGTTTCTTGAACATTATGATCGGTGATCAAAATACCGATATTTTTATTTTTTAATTGAGCTACAATTCTTTGGATGTCCTCCACTGCAACAGGATCAACTCCCGCAAAGGGTTCATCCAATAGGATAAACTTAGGATCGGTAGCTAAACAACGAGCAATTTCGGTTCTTCGACGCTCTCCACCTGAAAGTAAATCACCGCGATTAGTACGAATATGATTCAAGCTAAACTCTTCAATTAAACTCTCCATCTTAGCCTCTTGTTCGGCTTTAGTGTAATTGGTCAATTGCAAAACACTCAAAATATTATCTTCTACACTTAGCTTTCTAAAAATAGAAGCCTCTTGAGCTAAATATCCAATACCTTGTTGTGCTCTTTTGTACATTGGGAAATCTGTAATGTTCATATCGTCTAGATAGATATTTCCTGAATTTGGTTTCACTAAACCTACGATCATATAAAAGGAAGTTGTTTTACCAGCACCATTTGGGCCTAAAAGACCTACAATTTCTCCTTGGTTTACTTCTACAGAAATTCCTTTTACAACACTTCTGCCTTTGTAAGTTTTTACTAAATTTTCCGCTCTTAGTATCATTTTATTTAGTTATTAGAGAGTCTGGTTTTTATAATCACAAATTAACGAATTGCAAATTTACCAAATCATTACATTAACATTTATTTAGTTAACCTTTTACTTCTGTTCTTCTAATGCTTCCCAGAATTCATAGGCTCTTCTTAAATGAGGAATTACAATGGTGCCGCCCACTAAAGTGGCAATTCCCATTGCTTCCATCATTTCTTCCTTAGTTACTCCTAACTTATAACTAGTTTCAAGATGGTATTTTACACAATCATCACATCTTAAAACGGTGGAAGCGACCAATCCTAGTAGCTCTTTGGTTTTTACATCTAATGCGCCTTCTGCATAGGCATTGGTATCTAAATTGAAAATTCTTTTTACGATTTTGTTATTATCAGCCAATAACTTTTCGTTCATTTTAGATCTATAATCGTTGAATTCATTTAGGATATCAGACATTTTCTTTTAATTTATTTTTATGTACAAATACGGAAATAAATATACTTGCTTCATAGATTAATAACATTGGAATAGCTACAATTATTTGGCTAACCACATCCGGAGGAGTAACAATTGCCGCAATTAGTAGTACAATTACCACGGAGTATTTTCTATATTTTCTTAAAAAGGCAGGAGTTACCAAGCCTAATTTTGTAAGGAAATAAATGATAATGGGCAATTCAAAAAACAATCCGCTGGCAATAACAGAGGTTTTCATCATTCCAATATAGGAGTCGATTGTAAATTGGTTTTGAACCATAGTACTAACGGAAAAGGTAGCACAAAAATTAATGGACATCGGAATAATGACATAATAGCCAAATACAACTCCCATAAAAAACAATAAGGAAGCTACAAATATAAATACCCTAACATTTTTTCTTTCTTTTTCATACAATGCTGGACTTATAAATTTCCATATCTCCCATAATATATAAGGAAAGGCAAGTATAAAACCGGCCGTAATACAAGTCCAGATAAACATATTTACCTGTCCTTCCATATCGGTGTTCTGAATGATAAATGGCAATTCGGTAATGCAAATACTATCTGCAAATCCCAATTGGTGTGACAGTTCACAAAAATAAGTATAGGTGAAAAAATCAGGACTTGTAGGGGCGAAAATGATAGTATCAAAAATAAAATCACTAAAAAAATAGGTAACTATTGCCATGATAATAACAGCAGAAGTGCTTCTTACCAACAACCATCTTAACTCTTCAAGATGATCTAAAAATGACATTTCATTCAATGCTTTCTTTGCCATTATACAATTCCCTCTTTTAAAATGTCATGCAAATGTAAAACGCCTTTGTATTCCTCCTGATCGGTAACGATCAACTGAGTAATGGAGAAATCTTCCAAAATATTTAAAGCATCGGTAACCATTGAGGTTAATGAAATGGTTTTTGGATTTCTAGTCATGATGTCTTTTGCAGTCAAGTGCGCAAAGGTATCATTATTATTAAGCATTCTTCGAATATCACCGTCAGTAATTATTCCTATCACTTTATTGTTTTCAATTACTGCAGTAACTCCTAATCTTTTTTCAGAAATTTCAAAAATGACTTTCTTGATGTTGGTGTTGGGTGCAACTTCGGGTTGGCGACTTTGATCCAACATATCGCCTACCCGAAGTAATAATTTTTTTCCTAAGGCGCCTCCTGGATGGTATTTAGCAAAATCGGTTGCTTTAAAATCGCTTAATTCCATTAAACAAACTGCCAATGCATCGCCCATTACCAGTTGGGCAGTGGTGCTGTTTGTAGGCGCTAAATTGTTAGGGCATGATTCATTATCCACGGTGGTGTCTAAAATATAATCGGCTCCTTTTGCTAAAAATGAAGTTGTATTTCCAGTGATTGCAATTAAGAAATTTCCAAATTGTTTTAAAATAGGAACTAGCACTTTTATTTCCGGGCTATTACCACTTTTTGATATACAAATTACTACATCGTCGGGTTGAACCATTCCTAAATCACCATGAATAGCCTCTGAAGCATGTAAAAAAAGTGATGGAGTTCCCGTAGAATTCATTGTGGCAACAATTTTTTGAGCAATAATTGCACTTTTTCCAATGCCAGTAATGACCAACCTTCCCTTTGAGTTAAAGATAATTTCTACCGCTTTTGTAAAGTCATCTGTAAGTAAATCAGCAAGTTTCGCTATAGAATTGCTTTCAGATTCGATTGTTTTTTTGGCAATATCTAAAATATTTTTGTTTGTTTTCAAAACAGATTTTTATAAAGTTTGTATATAATAAAGATATTTGTATCTTTATGAACCACAAATTTATGTAAAATACTATTAACTAAGAATGAAATCTAACGAAATTGACATTCATAAGGAATTAAAAAAATATTTTGGGTTCAACCAATTCAAAGGATTACAAGAACAAGTCATTAGAAGTCTTATATCTGGTAAAAATACATTTGTAATTATGCCTACGGGTGGTGGTAAATCCCTTTGCTACCAATTGCCCGCCTTAATGAAGGAAGGAACCGCTATTATTGTTTCTCCCTTAATCGCATTGATGAAAAATCAAGTCGATGCCATTCGTAGTTTATCTTCGGAAAATGGTATCGCTCACGTTTTAAATTCTTCATTAAATAAAACTGAAATTAATCAAGTTAAAAAAGATATTACTTCAGGATTAACTAAATTACTTTATGTTGCTCCTGAATCCTTGGCTAAAGAGGAATATATTAAGTTTCTAAAAAATATAAATATTTCATTTGTCGCTATTGATGAAGCACATTGTATTTCAGAATGGGGACATGATTTTCGACCTGAATATAGAAATTTAAAAAATAGTATAAAATTGTTAGGGAATGCTCCGGTTATTGGTTTAACAGCAACAGCAACGCCAAAAGTTCAAGAGGATATTCTTAAAAATCTTGAAATGGCCGATGCCAATACCTTCAAGGCTTCCTTCAATCGTCCAAATTTATATTACGAAGTTCGAACAAAAACTAAAAACATTGAATCCGATATCATTCGATTTATAAAACAAAACAAAGGTAAATCGGGAATCATCTATTGTTTAAGTCGTAAAAAAGTAGAATCCATTGCGCAGGTTTTACAAGTTAATGGGATTAGCGCAGTTCCTTATCATGCTGGTTTAGATGCAAAAACTAGAGCCAAACATCAGGATATGTTCCTTATGGAGGATGTGGAAGTGGTAGTAGCTACAATAGCTTTTGGAATGGGAATTGACAAACCAGATGTTCGCTTTGTTATTCATCATGACATACCTAAATCACTAGAAAGCTATTATCAAGAAACGGGACGTGGAGGACGTGATGGAGGTGAAGGCCATTGTTTGGCGTACTATTCTTATAAAGATGTTGAAAAATTAGAAAAATTCTTGTCTGGAAAACCCGTTGCTGAACAAGAAATAGGATTTGCTTTACTACAAGAAGTAGTAGCTTATGCCGAAACTTCTATGTCAAGAAGAAAATTCTTATTGCATTATTTTGGTGAAGAATTCGATACAGAATCTGGCGAAGGGGGTGATATGGACGACAATGTTCGAAATCCAAAGAATAAAATTGAAGCCAAAGACCAAGTAGTTAAATTGCTTGAAATGGTTCGGGATACCAAGCATTTATATAAATCAAAAGAGATTGTATTTGCATTAACAGGCAAAGTAAATGCCATGATTAAAGCGCACAAAACCGACACACAGCCTTTTTTTGGTTGTGGATCTGATTTTGAAGAGCGCTTTTGGATGGCTTTGCTACGACAAGTTCTCGTGGATGGTTTATTGTCAAAAGATATTGAAACCTACGGTATCATTAAAATTACTGATAGTGGGTTAGATTTTATTGAAAATCCAAAATCATTTATGATGTCGGAAGATCACGAATACAATGAAACCGAGGACGAAGCTATTGTTACCGCCGCAAAATCCTCTGGAGTTGCCGACGAAACGTTAATGGTTATCTTAAGAGATTTGCGAAAAAAAGTAGCTAAAAAATTGGGAGTGCCGCCGTTTGTGGTTTTCCAAGATCCTTCCTTGGAAGACATGTCGCTTAAATATCCAATTTCTATGGATGAAATGAGTAACATACATGGCGTTGGTGAAGGAAAAGCAAAAAAATATGGTAAAGAATTTGTAGATGTAATTCGAAATTACGTCGAAGAGAATGACATTCTACGACCGGATGATTTGGTGGTTAAATCTACAGGTGCCAATTCATTAAACAAACTTTACATAATTCAAAATATTGATAGAAAACTGAGTCTTGATGATATTGCCAGTGGAAAAGGCTTGAATATGGAAATGTTGATAAAGGAGATGGAGCAAATTGTTTATTCAGGAACCAAGTTGAATATTAAATACTGGATTGATGAAATTTTGGATGACGATCAACAAGAAGAAATTCATGAGTATTTTATGGAATCCGAATCCGATAGTATTGAAGAGGCATTAAAAGAATTTGAAGGCGAATACGATATAAATGAATTAAGATTAATGAGAATAAAATTTATTAGTGAGGTTGCCAATTAATTTTAATCATAAACCTCACCTCGATGGGGTTTTAAACGGTCACGAACCGCAATCATCTCGCTTTCATTAACCACCATAAAAGCAATGGAATGAAATTCATTGAGAATTGAAAAACCGGTAATGTCCAAGTCTAATTTCTCTGCTGCAATATACTGTTTAAGGTGAATAACATGATGCTCAGCTGTTTTTTCAGCTTCCGAACCTCTAAAATCCCATAGTAGTTTTATTTTTCTTGACATTATTTTTTTTTGTTAGGGCAAAGGTATGTTTTTACCACAAAAGACACAATGTTAATAATCTCAGATTCACTTCAAATTACTACTTTTGTAATTCGATTAAAAAATAAATAATGCCTCTAGAACTTCTGCTTCAAGTAACTCCAGAAATGGCAGTTAATAATCATCTTATTAAGGAACAAGTAGCGAAATTAATTCGAGTTGCTGTGGGTGATATTAAACACATTTCCATTTTGAAGCGTTCCATTGACGCTCGTCAAAAGGCAATTAAAATTAATTTGAAAGTCGCTATCTATTTTCAAGAAGACGATTTTATTGAAGAAAAAATCCAATTGCCAGACTACAAAAATGTAGCCAATTCTCCTGAAGTTATTGTTGTTGGCGCAGGACCAGCCGGACTTTTTGCAGCATTGCAATTAATTGAAATGGGTATAAAGCCAATTGTTGTTGAACGTGGAAAAGATGTTCGTGGTCGTCGTCGGGACTTAAAAGCAATCAATTTAGATCATATTGTTAATGAAGATAGTAATTACTGTTTTGGTGAAGGTGGAGCAGGAACGTACTCCGATGGAAAATTATATACTCGATCTAAAAAAAGAGGGGATGTCACTCGAATATTGGAATTACTGGTTGGTTTTGGTGCTTCTGATGATATATTGATCGAGGCTCATCCTCATATTGGAACTAATAAATTACCAAAAATTATTCAAGATATTCGGGAGAAAATAATTGAAATGGGGGGATTGGTACTATTTGAAACCAGGCTTACCGATATTTTAATAAATAACAATGAAGTTCAAGGAATTATAACGCAATCTGGCGATACCCTACTTTCTAATAAAATCATTTTGGCAACAGGACATTCTGCAAGAGATATTTTTGAACTATTAGATCGAAAAAAGGTGTTTATTGAAGCCAAACCATTTGCCTTGGGCGTTAGAGCAGAACATCCTCAAAGCCTAATTGATAGCATTCAATACAGTTGTGATTATCGAGGTGAACATTTACCTCCGGCACCCTATTCTATCGTAAAACAAGTAGGAGGAAGGGGGATGTACTCCTTTTGTATGTGTCCAGGCGGCGTGATTGCTCCCTGTGCTACTAGTCCAGGAGAAGTGGTGACTAATGGTTGGTCTCCCTCAAAAAGAGATCAAGCTACTGCAAATTCTGGAATTGTTATCGAATTAAAATTAGAAGATTTCGCACCCTATTCTAAATTTGGAGCACTAGCAGGATTAGAATTTCAAAAGAGTATAGAGCAAAAAGCATGGCATTTGGCGGGAGAGACTCAGAAAGTCCCTGCCCAAAGAATGGTCGATTTTACAAAAAATCAAGTTTCATCTGAAATCCCAAAAACATCTTATGTTCCGGGTACCACTTCAGTTGAAATGGGAGCGGTATTTCCTGGATTTTTATCGCAAATATTAAGAGAAGGATTTTCAGAATTTGGAAAATCCATGAAAGGCTATTTAACCAATGAAGCTATTTTACACGCACCTGAATCGAGAACTTCCTCTCCAGTTAGAATTCCTCGCGATTCCATTTCTCTAGAACATTTGCAAATAAAAGGATTGTATCCTTGCGGTGAGGGTGCAGGTTATGCAGGTGGAATAATTTCTGCAGCTATAGACGGTGAAAAATGCGCCATCAAAGTTTTTGAGTCTTTAAACTTGTAAAATTGTACTCTTCAAATCGAAATCGTTTTATTAATAATTATTTCTCTTAAAAACTTCATTTCACTCATAATAATATATTTTTTATTGTACTAATATTATTATTATTATGATAATGATAATTCTTTATTTTACAACTTAATTTATTTAAAATTAGCTACTTACAAATAGAATTATTATTTAAATTTACAAAAAAAAATGTATGAGTTTTATACCCGATGAATTTAAGATTACAGAGACATTATTACAAAATACCTATCTAGTTAATGGAGAATTAAAGGAATGGAAGGGCCCAAGTACCAATGTTTATTCTACTATTTCCTCTACTGAAAATTACGAACCTACGTTTTTAGGTACCATACCAACAATGGGAAATCAAGAAGCTCAAGAAGTGGTCGATGCAGCTGTGAATGCTTTTGACAACGGTCAGGGAAATTGGCCTACAATGAAAGTGGTGGATCGAATTAAATGCATGGAAAATTTTGTTCGCCAAATGAAATTAACGCGAAACGAAGTGGTTAAATATTTGATGTGGGAAATTGGTAAATCGCTACCTGATTCAGAAAAAGAGTTTGATCGTACGGTCGAGTATATCGTTGATACCATAGAAGATTATAAAAAATTAGATAGAAATTGTGCGCGTTTTACCAAAAGTCAAGGTATTAATGCAATGGTTCGCCGGGGTCCTCTGGGAGTAGTCTTGTGTCTTGGGCCTTATAATTATCCCCTGAATGAAACTTTCTCTCTACTTATTCCTGCAATTATTATGGGAAATACTGTAATTTTCAAACCTGCAAAACACGGAGTTCTATTGATCTCACCCCTTTTAGAGGCCTTTAAAAGCAGCTTTCCTAAAGGAGTTATAAATATTGTTTATGGCCGCGGTCGTGAGGTTGCTTCTCCAATAATGCAATCTGGAAAAATTTCCATTTTAGCATTAATTGGAAATAGTAAATCAGCTATTGCATTGCAAGACCAGCATCCAAATAAAAATAGATTACGGTTAATATTGGGATTAGAAGCTAAAAATCCAGCAATTGTTTTGGCTGATGCCGATTTAGATTTAGCAATTCAAGAATGCGTTTCCGGAAGTTTGTCTTTCAATGGTCAACGTTGTACAGCGTTAAAAATAATATATGTTCATGAATCTATAGTTGACGAATTCAATAGAAGATTTGCTGAGAAAGTGGATGCCCTAAATTTCGGGAATCCTTGGGATAAATCGGTTTTTTTAACCCCTTTACCCGAAAAAGAAAAACCCGCCTACATTCAAGAATTAATTGATGATGCTACTAGTAAAGGTGCTAAAGTTATTAATCATAAAGGAGGTCAACATTCCGACAATTATATTTTCCCTGCAATTTTGCATCCAATAAACAAGGAAATGAGGGTGTATCATGAAGAACAATTTGGACCAGTAGTTCCTATTATAACTTTTAAAGACATACAAGAACCATTGAATGATATGGCTGAATCAAATTATGGTCAGCAGGTGAGTTTGTTTGGAAAAGACATAAAAACCATAGCGCCACTTATTGATACGTTAGTAAATTTAGTAACCCGTGTAAATCTAAATAGTTCTTGTCAAAGAGGACCTGATGTATATCCATTTACTGGTAGGAAAGATTCTGCAGTGGGAACATTAAGTATTCATGATGCACTTCGTTCGTTTTCAATCCGAACTTTTGTAGCTTCAAAGGACAATGAGTACAACAATGAAATTTTACAGCAATTATTGAATAGTAAGGAATCTAATTTCATCAATACAGATTACATATTATAGTATTTTTATTTTGAACCTCAAGAACTGCAAATATGATTTTTATTTATTTGCAGTTTTTGTTTTTACTGTATTCAACAGTCGTTAAAAAATAGTTTGCAATTTGTATTTTAGTGAATTACCATTTCTTTTTTTGTATTTTTGACAGGCAATAAATAATCTATGATAGAAGAAAGAGTTATATTGGTTAATGAATTGGACGAACCAATTGGAACAATGGAAAAAATGGAAGCCCATGAAAAAGCGATTTTACATCGTGCATTTTCTGTTTTTATTTTAAATAAAAATAATGAAATCATGCTTCAGCAAAGGGCGCATCATAAATATCATTCTCCTTTACTGTGGACCAATACTTGCTGCAGTCACCAACGTGTGGGGGAAACCAACATAGAAGCTGGAACCAGAAGGTTGAGAGAAGAAATGGGATTTGAAGCTAATTTGAAAGAATTGTTTCATTTTATATACAAAGCACCATTTGATAATGGATTAACAGAACACGAGTTAGATCATGTTATGATTGGTTATTTTAATAATGAACCTGAAATCAATTCAGAGGAAGTGGAAAGTTGGAAGTGGATGAAAATTGAAGATATCAAAGAAGATATGATTATTAATCCTGAAATTTATACCATATGGTTCAAAATAATATTCGATGAATTTTACCATTACCTAGAAGATCATAAAATATAAAGTATACTATGAAAGTGACCATAAGCAGAAAAGCCCACTTTAATGCCGCCCACCGTTTGTACAGAAAAGACTGGACATTTGAAAAAAATGATGCGGTTTTTGGTAAATGCAACAATCCCAATTTTCATGGACATAATTACGATTTGATTGTTAGTGTTACTGGTCCCATAGATCCAGAAACAGGGTATGTAATGGACGTAAAATTTCTTTCAGATCTTATTAAAGCTGAAGTAGAAGATAAATTTGATCATAAAAATCTAAATTTAGATGTCCCAGAATTTCAAGATTTAAATCCTACAGCAGAGAATATTGCGGTAGTAATTTGGAATAAAATTCGAAATAAAATTGATTCCAAATTTGATTTAGAAGTCGTTTTGTATGAAACTCCTCGTAATTTTGTAACCTATAAAGGCGAATAATGATTTTAAAAATTGGGGATAAAGCACCTTCTTTTGTAGCTGTTGATGCTAATGGAATTCCTTTTGACAGTAAAGATTTTATTGGTAAAAAACCCGTGGTAATTTATTTTTATCCAAAAGATAATACTCCAGGTTGCACTATGCAAGCTTGTGGATTTAGAGATTCCTATGAAGATTTTATAGATTTGGGAGCTGAGGTCATCGGGGTAAGCAGTGACACTGTAAATTCACATAAAAAATTCACTAATCAATATAAACTTCCCTTTATTTTATTATCGGATTCTGATAAAAAAATCAGAAAACTGTTCGGTGTTCCCGATAAATTATTTGTCTTATTACCTGGAAGAGTTACCTATATTATTAATAAAGCAGGAGTAATTACAATGATTTTTGATAGTGTGATGGCGACAAAACACATAGCAGTAGCATTAGAATCTTTAAAAAAAAACAGCAATGAAATTTGATATTTATCCTTTACAATTTGATCCAATTCTAAAAAATAGAATTTGGGGCGGGGAAAAATTAAATTCTGTTTTGAACAAACCGATCACTTCAAAAAGTACCGGTGAAAGTTGGGAAATATCAACGGTTGAAGGTGATGTAAGTGTTATTTCAAAGGGAACTTTGAAGGGGATTCCTCTAAATGAAGTTATTGATACTTTTCCGAAGGAAGTTTTAGGAACAACCGTTTTTGATAAATTTGGAAAACAATTTCCTTTATTATTTAAGTATTTAGATGCTAAAACGGATTTGTCAATTCAGGTTCATCCAAATGATGAATTGGCAAAAAAAAGGCACAATTCTTTTGGTAAAACAGAAATGTGGTACATTATGCAAGCTGATGAAGATTCTAGAATAATTGTTGGTTTTAAAAACAATTCCAATGCTTCGGAATATGTTGCGCATCTAGAAAATAATACTTTACTTGATCTTTTAGAACAAGTAAAAGTAAAAACCGGTGACGTATTTTTTCTAGAAACAGGAACGGTTCATGCTATCGGAGCTGGATTATTAGTTGCTGAAATCCAACAAACCTCTGATATCACCTATCGATTATATGATTTTGATCGTATGGATTCGGAAGGTAATAAAAGAGAATTACACGTTGATTTAGCATTGGATGCTATAAATTATAACAAGGTTGAAACCCAAAAGAAATATAATAAGGCGGAAAATGTTTCCAACGAAATGGTAAACTGTCCTTATTTCACCACTAATTATTTGAAAATATCTGGAGAATTAAATATTTCTAAATCAAACAGTACATTTACTGTTTATATGTGCACAGAAGGAGAAATTCAACTAGAGTATAATCAAGTACAGTATCATTATTCAAAAGGAGATACGGTATTAATTCCTGCAATGATGACTGATTTTAGCCTAATAGGGAATGCTACTTTACTAGAAATTTATATTTAATAGTCCGAAATACAAAGTTTATATGTACTTTTGCAGACGAAAATTTAAATTAAATTAAATATAAAATGGCAAACGTTAGAAATTTAAAAAAAGACATCAACTACGTTTTAGGTGATATTATTGAAGCAGTTTATTTATTTGAAATCGCTACCACTGGAAAACCTACAGACGAAACAAATGCACTAATTGATGAAGCAATTGTAAGTTTTGATTCTTTAATTGGAAAAGTGAACGCAAAAAACGTTGAAAACAAAAAAGCACATTTCAAACAAATTAATGTTGAATTGGAACAAGTTGCTAATCAATTGATTACTAAAATCAACGCTTTACAATAATTAAAACTATAAAAAAAGGTAAAATATATT
>CANHHG010000003.1 GCA_947460615.1 Bacteroidota bacterium | reverse complement strand
TAATAACAAATCAGGCATTTCAGCATTTCTAATTTCAACCATTTTGGTAAAATTACTTAGTGCTGCTTCTCCACGACTGGTATATTCTATCGCTTTTATTCCTGCTCGGTACAAGGCTCTTAGAATTTCAATGGTCACAACTTGGTCAGCATTGAAATAAAGCGGTAGCATTCCTTGGGCTACAATTGCATCCGATACTTGTTGGATCTTACTCATTATTTAGATTTTAACTTTTATAACTATTTTTCTTATTTCGCCTTCGCCAATCATCGGTGCGTGAACGTCTTCTGGGTAAAAAATCCCAAATTGGTTGTCTGTTAATTGGAAATACATATCAGGGCTATCATTAAAAAAACGAACGTCTTTCTCGGGATTGTAATCTCCGTTGGGTTGTAAGCATTTTTCTCTTGGTTTCCATCCAATGGTTTCTAAGCCGCTTACGCAAATTTGAATATCGATGTTTTTATCATGGCATTCGAATTTTTCTAAGCTCACCGCTTGGGTTTTTCCATTTCCAACGCTGACGATCATTTTTAGGCCTTCGCTAATATCTGAAACGCCAACAGGTAAATTCGCCAAGTCTTGTTTTTTGATGTAATCAAATGCTTGTGCAAATAATGGATTCAAACTCGTGTATTTCGATGCGTTAGCTAAGGTATCTATTATCATAGGATTTTGTCTTTCTTATCTTGCTACTCTACCAGAAGCGTCGCCTCCCATCAGTTTGTTTACTTCATCCACCGTAACTAAGTTTGCATCTCCTTTTATAGTGTGTTTCAAACAAGAAGCGGCTACTGCAAAATCCAATGCGTTTTGGTCGTTATCAGGATAGGTCAATAATCCATAGATTAATCCTCCCATAAATGAATCTCCACCACCTACTCTATCAACGATATCGGTAATTTGATATTGACGAGTTTGTAGCATTTGCTTTCCATCGTATAAAACTCCAGCCCAAGTATTGTGTGAGGCTGAAATCGATCCTCTTAAAGTGGTGATTACTTTTTTGGCTCTTGGGAATTTTTTCATCATTTGTTGGCAAACAGATAAAAACGCTTCTGCTTTAACATCGTGACCGTGAGTTTGAACTGCGGCTCCATCCGGTTTGATTCCAAAGTGCATTTCGGCATCTTCTTCGTTTCCTAAAATCACATCACAATACGAAGTTAATTCGGTCATGATGGCTTCACGATCGCCACCGTATTTCCATAATTTGGCTCTATAATTTAAATCGGTAGAAATAGTAACTCCTAATTTGCTCGCTGCTTTAACTGCTTCTAAACAAGCATCCGCAGAACTTTGAGATATTGCTGGGGTAATTCCAGTCCAATGGAACCATTCAACACCTTGGAAAATTGCTTCCCAATTGATCATTCCTGGTTGGATTTCCGACATCGATGAGTGCGCTCTATCATAAACCACTTTACTTCCTCTAGAAACCGCTCCTGTTTCAAGGAAATAAATCCCCAAACGATCGCCGCCCCATACAATTTTATCGACTCCAACTCCTCTTTTTCGCATTTCCATCATCGCACATTCCCCAATATCATTCTTTGGCAAACGAGTAATAAAATCTACTGGAATTCCAAAATTAGCTAATGAAACCGCTACATTTGATTCTCCTCCTCCATATACAACATCAAAATTGTCTGCTTGTGAAAATCTTAAAAATCCTTGTGGTGCTAATCTTAACATGATCTCACCAAATGTTACTACTTTTTTTGACATCTTTTTAAATTATTATAGTTTGTTGTTTGTTTAAAGTAATTATGTAAATTTTTTCGTGTACGGACACGCTATTGCAAATCTAAATAAAAAAAATTAATAATTACTTTATTTTTTATAAATTTGGATGAAAATAAATATCTGAACTAAAAAGGAACTGTTTAATCAAAAATTAGCGCCATCATAACAATAAAAAAAATAGCAGAACTGGCTAATATCTCTGTTGGTACAGTAGATAGAATTCTTCATAATCGAGGTCAGGTTTCCCAAGAAAATATAGACATTGTAAATACTATTGTAAAAAAATATGGCTATAAAAGAAATATTTATGCAAGTAATTTAGCATTCAATAAAAAATTTAAAGTTGCTGTTTTCTTACCCCAAAATGAAGGATTAGAATATTGGCTAGGGCCATTATTAGGAATAAAAAAAGCTGCCGAAGAGTTTGAAAAATTTGGAGTGACAATGGAATACATCAACTACAAATTCAGTTCTGCAACTTTTAAAAAAGTAGCTCAAACAGTATTAAATGGAGAATATGACGGGTTACTTTTTGCACCTATTTTTTATGATGAATCAGTCTTATTTTTAAAGGAATTTAAAAAGAAAAATATTCCAATTGTAATGATCGATTCTAATATTTCTGAAATTGAAGGATTAGATTATATCGGTCAAGATGCTTATCAAAGTGGTTATTTAGCAGGTAAATTAATCAGTTTTGGAGTGAAATCGGACAATACTGTTTTGATAATGAAAATTACACGAGAAATAGAAACTACCTCTGTTTATTTGCAAAGAATTAAAGGTTTTCATTCCTTTTTCAAAGAAAACAAAGGGTTGTCAAATTATAAATTTTCTGAAATTAGCATTAAAGATTCCGAATACAACATGCTAACCAAAGACATGTTTAAGGGGGTTAATAGTATTTTTGTTCCCAACTCCCGTGTTTATATTGTAGCAAAATTCATCAAAGAAAATAATTTGAAAGACATTCGAGTGGTGGGTTACGACTTATTAAAAGATAATTTAGCCTACCTAAACGATGGGGAAATTGATTTTTTAATCAATCAAAAACCTGAAGATCAGGGTTACTTGGCAATTAGTCATCTCTACAAAAAATTGGTATTAAAAGAAGAAATTGAAATTACCAATTATATTCCACTCGAGATTATTGTAAAAGAAAATGCAGGAACATTAATAAAATAGTAGATCTGCAAATTAAAAACCCATTAAAAATTCGATGATTTTTAGTTATAAATTGTAATAGATTATATTAATTTCACAATTTAAACTATAAAAATTTATTATAGGATTACTTTATTTATATTTGTAATTCAATAATAAATCCTTAATTATGGAAGAATGTATTTCGGTATTTGATATGCTAAAAATCGGTGTTGGCCCGTCAAGTTCTCACACTTTAGGCCCATGGAGAGCAGCCGAAAGATTTCTGAAGGAATTGAAAGACAACAATTCATTTCAAAAAACAAATCGTATTCAAGTTGATTTATATGGTTCATTATCATTAACCGGCAAAGGACATGCTACCGATTTTGCAGTAATGCTAGGATTAAGTGGTCAAGATCCTGAATTTATTCCCATCGAAAATATATCAAAAATAACAAAATCGATTACTGAAAATGATCAGATTATTTTAGGAAATGAATTAAACATCCCTTTTATATCAAATCAAGACCTCATTTTCAATAAAGAATTTCTTCCCTTTCATGCCAATGGATTAAAATTTACAGCCTATTTAAATGATAATTCAAACTATTGCTCAACATTTTATTCTATTGGGGGTGGATTTGTTGTGAAAGAAGAAAGAATTATTGCGAAGAAAAAATTAGAATTAAAATGTGCTTTTCCGTTTCAAGTTTCTAATGCTGCTGAATTATTAGAGTATTGCACGGTTGAAAATAAGAAAATTTCAGAAATCGTATTTGAAAATGAAAAATCAATGCGATCTCAAGAAAATATTGATCGTGAATTACTTCGAATTTGGGAAACCATGTTGGAATGCATGTATATTGGGTGTCATTCTGAGGGTATATTACCAGGCGGACTTAATGTTCGAAGAAGAGCTTTTGATATGCATCAAAATTTAATTGGATTAGCTAATTATGATTCGCCTCAATCATGGCTAGAAACCATTAGAAAAACGGAAGTAAAATTTAGACAAATATTAAAGTGGGTAAGTTGTTTTGCACTTTCTGTAAATGAAGTAAATGCTGCTTTAGGCAGAGTGGTTACTGCTCCCACTAATGGAAGTGCAGGGGTTGTTCCTGCAGTATTAATGTATTATTTAGTGATTGAAAATCATCAAGCCGGTGAAAAAGAAATAAAACAGTTTTTAATGGTTGCAGGAGAAATTGGGAGTTTGTTTAAAAAAGGGTCAACCATTTCTGCCGCAATGGGTGGATGTCAAGCTGAAATTGGAGTATCATCTTCAATGGCCGCAGCAGCATTGTGCGAATTAATGGGAGGAAGTCCAGAGCAAGTCCTAATGGCAGCTGAAATTGCAATGGAGCATCACTTAGGAATGACTTGTGATCCCGTGGGAGGATTAGTACAGATTCCTTGCATTGAAAGAAATACTATGGGAGCTATCAAAGCAATAAATGCTGCTGAATTAGCTTTGGAAACTGATCCTAAAAATGCAAAAGTTCCATTAGATAAAGTTATCGACACCATGTGGCAAACGGCTCAAGATATGAACAATAAATATAAAGAAACCTCTGAAGGTGGATTAGCCATAGCGGTTAATTTTGCAGATTGTTAGTAAATTGAATATTGACCAATGGGTTAATTGTTTATTTTTGCAACCATTACTTTTAGATAATTACAAATAAAACGACATGTCAGTAGCTAAAAAAGATTACAAAAGAATAACTACAAAATCGCTTATAGAAATGAAATCCAATGGGGAGAAAATTTCTATGTTGACTGCCTATGATTTTACTATGGCAAAAATTGTAGATACAGCAGGTATTGACGTAATTCTTGTGGGTGATTCTGCTTCAAATGTAATGGCGGGACATGAAACAACATTACCAATTACATTGGATCAAATGATTTACCATGCTTCAAGTGTAGTTCGTGCAATAGACAGAGCCCTGGTAGTAGTAGATTTACCCTTCGGAAGTTATCAATCGGATCCAAAAGAGGCACTTCGTTCTTCTATCAGAATAATGAAAGAAAGTGGAAGCCATGCAGTAAAATTAGAGGGGGGGCAAGAGATAAAAGATTCGATTAAAAAAATATTAAATGCAGGTATTCCTGTGATGGGTCATTTAGGATTAACTCCTCAATCTATCTATAAATTTGGTAGCTATACCGTTCGAGCAAAAGAAGAAGAAGAAGCTGATAAATTGTTAGAAGATGCTAAAATGCTAGAAAAAATAGGATGCTTTGCATTGGTTTTAGAAAAAATACCGGCTCATCTAGCTGCAAAAGTTGCCAAAAGCATTTCTATTCCAGTGATTGGAATTGGTGCAGGTGGAGACGTTGATGGTCAAGTTCTTGTTATTCATGATATGCTTGGAATGAACAATGAATTTAGTCCAAGATTTTTACGTCGTTATTTGAATCTTTACGAAGAAATGACTTCTGCAATTGGACAATATGTTAAAGATGTTAAATCAAGTGATTTTCCAAATTCTAACGAACAATATTAACCTAGAATTTTGGGTTTTAGGTATTCCAAATGAAAATAATCTCTGATAAAAATAACCTTCAAGTGCTTCATGAAGACAATCATTTAATTGTGATCAATAAGCGTGTAGGAGATATTGTTCAAGGTGACAAAACCGGAGACAAACCCCTTTCAGATGTTGTTAAGGAATATATTAAAGAAAAATACAATAAGCCTGGAGAAGTTTTTTTGGGAGTGATTCATCGTTTGGATCGACCTACTACAGGAATTGTAATATTTGCAAGAACTAGCAAGGCTTTAACTAGAATGAATGCGCTTTTTAGTAATCGTGAGACACAAAAAACGTATTGGGCAATAGTAAAAAACAAACCAGAAAATTCAGAAGACAAATTAGTTCATTATTTGAAAAGGAATGAAAAAAACAATACTTCAAAAGCGCATAGCAAAGAAGTCCCAGAAAGTAAAATAGCAAGCTTAGATTACAAGTTAATTTCTTCATTAAATAATTATCACGCATTAGAAATAAATCTTCACACTGGAAGACATCATCAAATTAGAGCTCAATTATCTGCTATTGGATCACCTATAAAGGGAGATTTAAAATATGGATTTGATAGAAGTAATCCAGATGGCGGAATTCATCTACACGCTAGAAAGTTAGTGTTCACGCATCCAATCAACAAAGAAAGTATAGAAATTATAGCCCCTACTCCAAATGATTCGATTTGGAACGCTATATAAAATATATTTCATAAATTTATAGGATGAAATAATATAAAATTTAAAACCTATGAAAAAATCACTCTTATTTGTATTACTCTTTACTATCGCTGGTTATTCTCAAGATCATTTTTCAGGAATCACAACTTCTAAAAGGGTTGGTGTTTTAAATATTGGATTAAACCCTTCAGAATTAGGCAATTTAAATAACCATTTTGAAGTGCAATTGTTCTCTACGAGTATAAATGCTTCAAACAATAAAATAGGTTTTAATGATATAATAAATGGTAAAAATTTAGAAAATATTTTATTCAATGGGAATGAACCGGTTAACTTCAACATAGATACGGAAATTGTAGGTCCCGGTTTTGCATTAAAGTTGTTGAATTGGGGGTTTGCAGTAACTTCAAAAGGGTATATAAAAGGAAATATTATTGATGTCGATCCCAATCTTGGTTCTGCGCTTACCAATGGTGTCTTAAGTTCTGTAAATACTGGTACGGCGTTAATTTCAAGTAATACCAATCAGAGAATGAATGCAACTACTTGGGGAGAAATTGGTTTTTCTGCTGCTCATAAAATAGTTGAAAATAAAAAGAATAAATTGAATGCCGGAATAACATTAAAACTATTATTTCCTGGTGCTTATGCAAATGTTGGTTTAGATCAATTTCAAGGAAGAATTACCAATAATTTAGGAAATTTAATACTTACAAATGCAACTGCCAATTTAAATATTGCCTATTCTGGAAATCTAGGAAATGATTTTACCAATGTTAGCGATTATACCAGTTCCGTTTTTGGAAATTTTCAAGGTTTAGCCACTGATGTTGGAATTGACTATCAATTATTGGGAACTAATAAAAATTATAAAGTTAAAATTGGGGCTTCCCTAAAAAATATTGGAAGTATGACTTTTAAATCTAATTCTAATTACTCAACTAATTATAATTTATCAATTCAAGGAAATCAATCGCTAAATTTGAATCAATTTCAAAGTTCAAATGGAATAAGCGATATTGAAACAACTTTAATAAATAGTGGGTTTTTAAATAAATCACCTCAAAATTCAGATTTTAAAGTAAAACTTCCTACAACCTTTAATTTATATGCTGATATAAAAATTATATCCAAATTTAGCGTGACACTTTTCACTCAACAAAAAATAAATAGCAATAACAATAACGATCAAATTATGTCACAAAATATAATATCAATTAGTCCTAGATTTACTTTAGGTTTTTTTGAAGCTTATTTGCCTATTGCAAAAAATGAAATTTCAGGAACAACAGGAGGTTTAGGATTTAGATTAGGAGGGTTTTTCTTAGGCTCAAACTCAATCCTAACTGCACTTACAAGTGACACAAAGCAAGCAGATTTTTACACTGGCTTCCGTTTTGGAATACTATAAAAAATAAATTTACAGATGGACTACAAATCAAATATTCAATATAGAAAAGAAATTTTAACAAAGTTAATGTTCTCCATTGAGGAAAATGAAAAACGAATTATTGAAGCTTTATATAAAGATTTTAAAAAACCAGAATTTGAAGCTGTATTAACAGAAACCAATTATGTAATTGGCGATTTAAAACAAACAATTAAGAATTTAAAATGTTGGGCAAAACCTAAAAGAATTCTTCCTTCAATTTTAAATTTTCCGTCTAGTGACTTTATTTATAGCGAACCTTATGGAAAAGTCTTAATTATTTCCCCTTGGAATTATCCGTTCCAGCTTGCTTTATGTCCTTTAATTGCGGCTGTTGCTGCTGGAAATTCGGTAGTTTTAAAACCTTCTGAATTGACACCAAATACTTCTAGTTTAATTGCTGAAATTATTTCAAAAGTTTTTTTGAAAGATCATGTAGAAGTAATTGAAGGTGGTGTTGATGTTTCACAAAAGCTATTATGTCAAAAATGGGATTATATCTTTTTTACAGGAAGTGTTGCCGTAGGAAAAATTGTAGCAAAGGCAGCTGCTGAATTTATGACGCCTATAACATTAGAATTAGGAGGAAAAAACCCATGTATAATTGATGAATCTGCAAATATTAAATTAGCTGCTAAAAGGATTGTTTGGGGAAAATTTATTAATGCAGGACAAACATGCATTGCTCCAGATTATTTATTAGTTCAAAAAAAGGTGAAATTAGAATTGGTTGAGCATTTAAAACAAGAAATAGTAAATGCCTACTCCAATAATCCAGAATTATCACCTGATTATACTCGAATTGTAAATACTAGAAATTGGGATCGATTACAGGGTTTATTAGAACCTGGAAAAATACTTTTTGGAGGACAAAACAACTCCGAAGATTGCTACCTAGCCCCTACCCTAATTGACGAAACATCATTTGATAGTCCGGTAATGAAAGAGGAAATATTTGGTCCTATTTTACCTATATTATCATACGAAGATGAATCAGAATTGGATGCGATTATCACAAAATATGAAAAACCTTTATCGCTTTATGTATTTACCACAAAAAACAATTTTGCAGAAAAGATAATTCAAAAATTCTCATTTGGTGGTGGTTGTATCAACGATACGGTAATTCATTTTTCTAATAATAGATTACCTTTTGGAGGTGTTGGCCATTCAGGAATTGGAGCCTATCATGGTAAAATGAGCTTTGATACTTTTTCACATAAAAAAGCAATTGTAAAAAAGGCAAACTGGCTTGATTTACCCTTGAGATATGCCCCTTACAAAGGAAAACTGACTTTGATCAGAAAAATATTAAAATGGATGTGATGATTAAAACCAATTGCGTTTTTTAAAATAATAAACCATTCCTAAAGCAATTGTAAACATAGCACCAATTACAATGTAATAGCCATAGGTATATTTCAATTCCGGCATATTTTCAAAATTCATTCCATAAACCCCAACTATAAATGTTAGCGGAATAAAAATCGCCGATATAACCGTTAGTGTTTTCATCACCTCATTCATTTTATGATTCTGAGAAGAGAAAAAGAAATTAGACGCACTATCAAGTGTCACCATATCGTCATCAATTTGATCTAAAAGTTCCAAGCTCTTTTGATGTAAGCGGGAGAAAAAACTGAAATTTTCATGTGCTATTGCATTAAAAACATCGTCATCTTTGATACTTTTAATTGAATATAAAGAGTCTCTTAATGGAATAATGGAACGTTTAAGAAAATTAAAATTATCTCTATGCTTCTCGATTTGCACTAGTATTAATGGATCTGTACTTGTTTTTGATAAGTTGATCAGTAATTCCACTTTATTTTCTTCAGCCTCAATGGTAATGTAAAAATTCTCCATAATCGCGTCAAGCAATAAAAATAAAAGATAATCCGCTTTTTTGGATCTTACTATTCCTGAATGTGTTCTGATTCGTTCTCGAATATGAGTAAAAAAATCACTTCTTTTCTCTTGAAATGAAACTAAAACTCCCTCTTTAATTAAAAAACTAATTTGTTCCACAGATATGTTATCTGAATTTTCTGCTGGAAGTAACGATTTTACATTAAAAAAAAGCAAATCATGAAGTTCATCTAATTTTGTTCTTCTTGTAGTGTTTAATATATCTCCTAAAATAAAATTATCAACCTCTAAATAAGCACCAACCGATTTAATGAGTTCGGCATCATTTAATCCATGGATATTTAACCAATTTACTTTTGTTAAATCAAGGGTTTTAGATAAATTAGAGACATTAAAATCATGATACTCAATTAAATCTTCCTCACTATAAACAAAAAGTTGCATTTGAGTATGAAGGTCTTTATATACTCCTGTATATTCCAAAACAGAAGGTTGAACTTTTCTTCCTTTTTTATATTTAATTTTTCTCACAATATCTAATTTTGTATAAATTTAGGAAATATTCCAAAATTCAAAGTATTTTTACTAAAAATCATTTTATGAAAACGCTATTAATCAATATTAAAGAACTAGTTCAAGTTCGAGAAAATGACATTTTAAAGGTGTCAGGGGCCGAAATGAGTCAGTTGCCGACTATAAAAAATGCCTATTTATTGATTGAGGATGATCTTATTGCTGATTATGGTGAAATGATTAATTGCCCTTCCACAAATATTGACATAACCATTGATGTAAAGGGTAAAATGGTACTTCCAACTTGGTGTGATAGCCACACACATATTGTATATGCTGGAAATCGAGAACAAGAATTTGTAGATCGAATAAACGGAATGTCGTATGAGGAAATAGCAAACCGTGGAGGCGGAATACTTAATTCAGCAAAGAAATTAAACGAAACTTCTGAACAAGAACTCTACTATCAATCCAAAAACCGATTGGAAGAAATAATGAAATTGGGTACTGGAGCAGTGGAAATTAAATCAGGTTATGGATTATCTGTTGAGGGTGAATTAAAAATGCTACGAGTAATTCAAAAATTAAAATCAAATTATCCAATAGAAATTAAAGCTTCGTTTCTGGGCGCCCATGCATTTCCAACCGAATTTAAAGAAAATCACCAAGGTTATATTGATTTAATTATCAATGAAATGCTTCCCACAATTTCAAGTGAAAAATTAGCAGATTTTATAGATGTTTTTTGCGAATTGGGTTATTTTTCAGTTTCAGAAACTGAACAAATCATGAAAGCTGGAAATAAATTTGGGCTTATTTCAAAAATTCATGTGAACCAATTTAACTCAATTGGAGGAGTAAAAGTTGCAATTGATAATAAAGCACTTTCAGTTGATCATTTAGAAGTTATTAGTAATGAGGATATTGAAATTTTGAAAAATTCCAAAACCATGCCCGTTGCTTTACCCAGCTGTTCTTACTTTTTAGGAATTCCTTATACTCCCGCTCGTAAAATGATTGAAGCTGGACTTCCATTGGCTTTAGCCACCGATTTTAATCCAGGTTCTAGTCCTTCGGGAAATATGAATTTTGTAGTTGCAACGGCATGCATAAAAATGAAAATGACTCCTGAAGAAGCAATAAATGCAGCCACCCTAAATGGTGCTTTCGCTATGGCGATTTCAAAAACCCATGGAAGTATAACCATTGGTAAAAAAGCAAGTATTATAATTACCAAACCCCTAAATTCTATTTATGAGTTGCCTTATGCTTTTGGAAGCAACTTAATTGATTCGGTAATTATTGAAGGGAAAGTTATAATATAAAAAAAGGGGATTGTAAAACAAACCCCTTTTAATAATTTATACAATGTATTATTTGAGTGTAAAAGTGGTATTAGAAACCAACTGACCATTATCAAAAACATTCACGTAGTAAGTTCCTTTTTCAAATTTATCTGAAGGTATGTTTTGCACTATATCAAGTGTTTTATTTGCGTATTTAACATTTGCAATGTAACTATATGTTAACGATTTATCAGCAAATTTTTCAGTTTGACGCTCTCCCATTACATTGTTTTTACCATCAATTACTTGAACGTAGTATTTTCTATCTCCAGATTTAGCAATAGAATTTTCTGCAATAGTGAAACTTACTTTTAGAATATCAGCTCGACTTGCTTTATCAGTGGCAATTTCTTTACCTGAACTTCTAACAATAAATGCCGCTGTTTTTAAATTTACAATTGCCAATTTAGAACCTTTTTCAACTGTTTTGCTTAGATCTTCATTTTGACCCGTTAGTTCTTTGTTTGTCTTTTTTGATTCGTCAAGAACCACAATAGTACTGTCGCGTTGGACTTTTAAAACGGTGTTGTCTTTCTTTAAAGTTTCATTTTCAGCAACTAAACCTTTCATTTTTGATTCCAATGCTAAATATTGCTTTTTAAATTTAGCTACATCACCATTTGAATTTTTTAATTTCTCCATTAAAGCGACTACTTTATCTCTTTCTGCAATTAACTCGTCTGAGATTGAGGTATTTTCTGCAATTGCAGTATCATAAGTCGTTTTTAGATCGTTAAGATCTTTCAATACTTGTTCTTTTTCAGATAAAGTAGTTGTTAACTTTTGTTCCGTAGTATTGACATCCGTAGTCAATTTGTATATATATACTAAGCTTAAAGCAAAAAGTACAGATAGTACAATAATTAATGATTTGAGACTTGAATTGTTGTTTTGATTTTCCATAATGTATTAAAATTTTTACGAAAATAATAATTAATATTCTAACAACGTAAGTAATTAAAATATATTATTTTTGGTAAAACAAATATGGTATGGAAAAATTGGTTCCCTTCACAATTAACGAACTAGCGAAAGTAACTAACTTCAGATCTGGAGAGGTTAAATTTGGTGAGAAAATGTTAACTGTGCCAAAAAATACAGATGCTGGTGTTTTTTTATCTACTTGCGATGCAAAATACGTACTATTTGGAATTCCTGAAGATATTGGAATTAGAGCCAATCATGGTAGAACTGGCGCAGCTTCTGCATGGGAAAGTGCAATAAAAAGTATTGCAAATATTCAACACAATCGTTTTTGTAAAGGAAGCCAACTATTAGTTTTAGGTACTCTCGATGTAAGTGAAGAAATGGCTGAAAGTCAGCATTTAGATGTTAATACTGATAGTGATCGTAAAATATTGAATCAATTAGTTCAAAAAATTGACAAAGAAGTTTCTCATATTATTTGTAATATTATTAAAGCTGGGAAAATTCCAATAATTATTGGTGGCGGTCACAATAATGCGTATGGAAATATTAAGGGTTCTGCTCTAGCTTTTGGCAAGCCTATTAATGCAATCAATTTTGATGCCCATTCTGATTTTAGAATTCTAGAGGGAAGACATAGCGGAAATGGATTTTCTTATGCCTTTGAAGAAGGATTTTTAAATCGATATTTTATTTTTGGATTGCACGAAAATTATACCTCTAAGAGTGTATTGGATTCTCTTAAGAAAATTGATGATCGGGTTAAATTTAATACTTATGATGAAATTCAAATTAGAAAACAGAAAAAGTTTGAATCTGAAATGAATCTAGCCTTAGATTTTATAAAAGAGGAACGTTTTGGGTTAGAAATTGACCTTGATGCAATTCCAAACATTGCCAGTAGCGCCATGACTTTAAGTGGTTTTTCTATTGAAAAATTGCGTCAATTTATTTACTTTTTTGGAAATAATAAAAATGTCGCCTACCTACATCTTTGTGAAGGAGCCCCAGAACTTGGTGAAGAAAAAAACAATCATTTGATAGGTAAACTAATCGGATATCTTGTCACTGATTTCATAAAATCGAATTTTGATAACTCAATCAAAAACCTATAATTTATTTAAAATAATAGTTGAATTATTATCCTAAAATGGGTTTTCATTAATATAACCTATCTTTGTCAAGAATTTAAGTATTTTAAATTAAATTCTAAATATCAAAAATATGTTATTCGAAGAATTATCACTTTCAAAAAGTATCCAAAAAGCAGTATTTGAATTAGGTTATATAGAAGCAACACCTATTCAGGAACAAGCAATCCCAATAGTTTTATCTGGAAAAGACATCATCGGTTGTGCTCAAACCGGCACTGGAAAAACCGCAGCTTTTGCCATTCCTATAATTCATCAATTGCACCGAATTGTGGGATCTTCGAAAAAATCTAAACAAATTAGAGCTTTAGTAGTTACTCCAACTAGGGAATTAGCAGTACAAATTGGACAAAATTTCGACGCTTACTCAAAATATACTAACATCAATCAGTTAACAATATTTGGTGGCGTTTCTCAAAATCCACAAGTAGATAATTTAAGATCGGGTGTTGATGTTTTAATTGCAACTCCGGGACGATTATTAGATTTACACAAACAAGGTTTTATTGATTTAGATCAATTACATACTTTGGTACTTGATGAAGCAGATCAAATGTTGGATATGGGATTTGTAAATGATGTAAAGAAAATTGTAAAATTAACCCCAAAAAACAGACAAACCTTATTGTTTTCAGCTACAATGCCCATTGCGATAAGAGAATTAGCAGAGATGTTCCTGCAAGATCCTGCCAAAGTTTCTGTCTCACCCGTTTCTTCCACAGCTGAAAATGTCGAGCAACGCGTTTATTTTGTAGAGAAAACAGAAAAAAGAAACTTACTTTATCATTTAATTAAAAATGAAAATTTATCGGATGTATTGGTGTTTTCAAGAACCAAACACGGTGCTGATAATGTGGTAAAAGCTTTAAGAAAGAATAATATTGCCGCTGAAGCAATTCATGGTGACAAATCTCAAAATGCACGTCAACGAGTTTTAGAAGCATTTAAAAATAAAGAAGTAGGCGTTTTAGTAGCTACTGATATTGCAGCTAGGGGAATTGATATTGACCAGTTACCATTTGTAATCAACTTTGATTTACCTAATATCCCTGAAACTTATGTTCACAGAATCGGTAGAACAGGAAGAGCAGGAAATGGTGGAATCGCGATTTCTTTTTGTGGCAAAGACGAACATCCGTATTGGAAAGATATCATGAAATTGATAAAAGTAGAAGTGAAAACAGTTTCTGATCATCCCTACCCATGGCATAGTGGAAGTCCTGAAACAGCACCTGCTGCTTCTCAGAAAAATTCAAACAGAAGTGGTGAAGCAAATAAATCTAGAAAGTCATCCAACTCAAAGCAAAATAAAAAACGCTGGTATTAATTTTCTATTTTACGTACAATTTCATTGATTTTAGCAGATAATTCTCGGATTTTGAACGGTTTTACAAAAACTTCATCAATACCTGACTCAATTGCCTGTAGCTTAATCTCTTCATAAGAGTAAGCAGTTACTGCAAATACTGGTGTTTGAATATTAAGTTCTTTAATTTTTTTGGTAATTTCAAAGCCTGATAGGTCAGGAAGATTAATGTCTGTTAGTATCAAATCGAAAGTAGTTTTATTTAATAAATTTAAAGCATCCAAACCATTTTCAACAATTTCTAAATTACAATTCAATTTCATCAACGATTTTTGTGTAACCAATTGATTAATTTTATTATCCTCAATTAATAGAACATTAATTGGTTCTAATGCGGTTTGGTTTGTATTGTTTGAAATCAATTGATTCTCTTGATTACAATTTTTAAATTTTAATGTAAATGAAAAGGTACATCCTTTTGTTAATTCACTTTTAATTTGAATTTTACTACCAAACATTTCAATTAAATAACGTACAATCGAAAGTCCTATTCCTGATCCTTGATAGGACATTTTTTTATTTTTCAGCTGTACGAAATTTTCGAAAATTATTTTATGATTTTCTGGTGCAATACCAATTCCTGTATCTGTAACTTCAAATTTTAAGTACGAATAATCCTCCTCTTTTTTAACTAAATTAATGGTTAAAGTCACTTCACCTCCATCAGTAAATTTTAATGAATTATCTAAAAGATTTATTAAAATTTGTGATAATCTACTACTATCTCCAATTAAAAACTCAGGAATGTTTGGATCCAGATAAAAATTAATTTTGTTGCTGTTTTTATTGTAAATTATATTTGAAGAACTAAAAATAGCGTCAACTTCTTCAAAAATATTGAACTCATTTTCTTCCAATTTTATATTTCTACTTTCAAATTTACTCAACTGAAGTACATCGTTAACCAAAGACATTAAGTAGTTGGAAGAAAAAGTAAGAGATTTCATATAATCACTTTTTGCCAATTTAGGATTTTCATCCTTAATAATGTCAATAATTCCAATCACACCATACAATGGGGTTCTAAGTTCATGACTTATGGTAGAAATAAATTGAGATTTTAAAGTAAGTAACTCCTCTGCTTTTTCTTTAGCTATTTTAATTTCTTTATTGGTTTTAACCAAAAATAAATTGGTTTTTTGTTTGAATAAATAATTTTTATACAAGGATAATAATAGTAAAACTAGGATTATGGAAATAATAAATAATAAAATTGTTGTTTTTTTATTTTGATTAATAAGTTCTAATTGTTGGTTTTTTTCAAATTCAATGTGGTTTATTTGTCTTTTATATTCTTTTAATACAGAAGAAATTCCCGACTGACGCTCCACTTGTGAGTGTTCCTCTTCATACAATTTATCTTTTAATGCGCTGTATTTTTCCATGTATACAAATGCATTTGAAAAGTCTTTTTTCTTTTCATACATTCTAGCAATATCATCATAAACCTCGGCTGCATTACTTTCTAAAAATTCAGTGGTATTTTCATTACAAAATTTTAAAGCCGTTTTGTAGTATCGTTCCGATTTTGTAAAATCATTTTTATATGAAAAATAATCTCCTTGCAACGAATTATACATGATTTTGGATTCTAAATCATCTTGACTGATAATTAATTTTTCAGCCGTTTTTAAATAACCGATCCCATTAGAATAATCTCCAACGGCAAAATAAGCTGAAGTAATATTTAAATTAGCATACATGACCTGGTAATCATCTTTCGTTAAATTAACAAAATACAATGCTTTTTTATAATGGTAAATTCCTTTTTTAAAATCTATTTTTTTAAAACAATAACAATTTGCTAAATTGGTATGAATTGCATATTGCATGAAACTATTTGAAGATTTATCTACGTATTTCAATCCCTTTTGATAGAAAAAAATGGCTTTTTTAAAATCGGAATATTGTTCTAAGTTCAAACCTATTAAATTATAGGCTCTAGCAGTTTGTTCATGATCATCCAATTTTAATGCTTTTTCAAGCGCTGATTTGGCTAATCCCAATGATTTTTCACACTCTAGTTTAGTTAAGTACTCTCCAGATTTTGCGATAATAGCTTTAATCTCTTTTACTTGAGGAGTTTCTGTTTGAGCAAAATGCAATTGCACAATGAAAAGTAAAAACAGGATAAATATTTTTTTCTGCATAAAGAAAACTAGTATTAAGTTTACGAATATATAAAACCTATTTCAATTTTGTTAAAATGGCAAGTTTATATTTAAAAAAAGAGACCTAATTGGTCTCTTTAAATTTAATTTCTAATTAATTTTCTATATTTTAAACGCTTTGGTGTTAAATCACCTCCCAAACGTTTCTTCTTATTTTCCTCATATTCAGAGAATCCACCTTCAAAATAATAAACTTCAGAGTTTCCTTCAAATGCTAAAATATGAGTACAAATTCTATCCAAGAACCACCTGTCATGGGAAATTACTACGGCACATCCAGCGAAATTTTCAAGCCCCTCTTCCAAGGCTCGAAGCGTATTAATATCCAAATCGTTGGTTGGCTCATCTAATAATAATACGTTTCCTTCTTCTTTTAAAGTCATTGCTAAATGCAAACGATTTCTTTCCCCTCCAGACAACATAGACACTTTTTTATTTTGATCACTCCCACCAAAATTAAATCGACTTAAATAAGCACGCGAATTCACTTGACGTCCCCCCATCATGATTAATTCTTGCCCGTCAGCAAAATTTTCCCAAATTGATTTATTTGGATCTATATTGGAATGCGATTGATCTACATAAGCGATTTTTACTGTTTCGCCAATCTTAAAATCTCCCGCATCTGATTTTTCTTCTCCCATGATCATTTTGAAAATAGTAGATTTACCAGCACCATTCGGCCCAATAATACCTACAATTCCTGCTTGTGGAAGAGTGAAATTCAAGTTGTCATATAATAATTTATCACCAAAAGATTTGGCAACACTATTGGCTTCAATAACATTAGTTCCCAATCGAGGACCATTAGGTATGTAGATCTCTAAATTTTCATCCAACTGTTTTTGATCTTCATTTAGAAGTTTGTCGTAATTCTGTAAACGAGCTTTTTGTTTTGTTTGACGTCCTTTAGATCCTTGCCTAACCCAATCCAACTCTCTCTCTAATGTTTTTCTACGTTTAGATGCTACTTTTTCTTCTTGAGCCATTCTAATAGATTTTTGATTCAACCAGGAAGAATAATTTCCTTTCCAAGGTATGCCTTCCCCTCTATCCAATTCTAAAATCCAACCCGCAACATTATCCAAGAAATAGCGATCGTGAGTAACCGCTATCACGGTTCCAGAATATTGAGCTAAATGTTGTTCTAACCAAAGTACACTTTCCGCATCCAAGTGGTTTGTAGGCTCATCTAATAATAAAATATCGGGTTGTTTTAAGAGCAATCTACATAAAGCCACACGACGTCTTTCTCCTCCAGATAAATTCTTGATTGGAGTATCCCCTTCTGGAGTTCTAAGCGCATCCATCGCAATCTCTAATTTAGTGTCGATTTCCCATGCCCCAAGAGCATCAATTTTATCTTGCAAATCCGCTTGGCGATCCATTAATTGTTGCATTTTATCTGGGTTTTCGTATACTTCAGGCAAACCAAAACTATCATTAATTTGATTGAATTCATCCAAAACTGCCATCGTTTCCGCTACTCCTTCTTTAACAATTTCAATTACTGTTTTGGTGTCGTCTAGAATTGGTTCTTGCTCTAAATAACCCACTGTGTAACCAGGCTGGAAAACAACATCCCCTTGATAATTTTTATCAACACCAGCTATAATTCTTAATAATGATGATTTACCAGAACCATTAAGTCCAAGAATACCAATTTTAGCTCCATAAAAGAAACTTAAATAGATGTTTTTTAATACCTGTTTATCACTGCTTGAGTAAGTTTTACTCAATTTTTGCATTGAAAATATTACTTTTTTATCGTCTGACATTTTATTTTATTTTATTTAGTTTTATATTATATTTAGAAATGCTATTAAAAAAATCAAATCCTACCTTTTAAAGCATTAAAAACCCATGCATTAGCTAGAAAACCAAATCCAGCAGCTACAAATCCCCATCCTGAGATTTCACTATATTTAAAAATTCCTAATCCAATTAGTAATAAACCCATAACAACCATGAGTAAAGTGGCCCAACCTAAAACTGTATTTTTATTCATTCCCATAACTGAAATTTAAAAATTAGAAAGGCAAATATCGTTAAAATAGTTATTATTTCAAATGTAATTATGATAGTAACAATCTGTGTGAATTAATTGAAAATTCCCACTAACATTTCTTTTAACAATTCGTGTTGCGGTAATGAATTGGCACCAACTCCTTTGCTCTTTATATCAATATCCCTAAGAAGAGTTACTATTCTACTTAATTTTTTCATAGGATAATTTCTTAAAGCTACATCATAATCTTTAAGAAAAAATGGGTTTACCTTTAAAATAGATGCCACATTATTAGGGTTTTTATTTTTCAATCCATGGTATTGAAGCAATTGCACAAAGAAGCTAAATAGCATACCAGTAGTCATAACTAAAGGATGGTCTTTTGGGTTTTCTGAAAAATACTGTGCTATCTTATATGATTTTAGCTGATTTCTTTCACCGATTGCTTTTCGTAATTCAAAAATATTATAATCCTTACTGAAACCTATATTCTCTTCAATATCATTGGCAGAAATAGTACTCCCAACAGGTAAAATAATTTGTAGTTTTTCTAATTCATTATTGATTTTTTCCAAATTTGTACCTAAAAACTCCACTAGCATTGCAGAAGCTTTAGGTTCAATAGAATAATTTTTAGATTGCAATACTCTATTAATCCATTGACCGACTTGGTTTTCATATAATTTCTTGCTTTCAAATACCAATCCCGATTTTTCAAATAATTTGGTTACTTTTTTTCGCTTGTCTAAAGATTTATATTTATAACAAATTACCAATACAGTCGAAGGCATGGGTTCTGAAGCATAGCTTTCAAATTTGTCAATTGATTTTGCTAAATCTTGAGCTTCTTTAACAATTATCACTTGTCTTTCAGCCATCATTGGATATCGTTTAGCTGCTGAAACTACATCGTCAACCGACACATCTCTTCCATACAATACCGTTTGATTAAATCCCTTTTCTTCTTCAGTAAGAACATTCTTTTCAATATAATCTGAAAGTTTATCTATATAATACGGCTCCTCACCCATTAAAAAATAGATGGGTTTTATTTTCCCTGCCTTTATGTCATTTACAATTTTTACAACTTCATCCATTATTTATATTATTATTTAAAGTAAAAAGTTGTTTGAATCCTTAAACTTAAACCTTAAATTTTTAAACTAATTTTATACTTTTGCTATATGAAGCAATTGCAATTTCCAACTTATTCTTTCCGATTCAAAAATAGTGAAAATAAAGTAGCTATTTTCGATGAAATTAGGAAAAAATTTATAATTATTACTCCGGAAGAATGGGTTCGACAACATGTTATTCAATTTCTATTACAAGATAAAAAATACCCTAAGTCACATATTAATGTGGAAAAGTTATTAAAAATCAACCATCTAACTAAAAGATACGATGTAGTAGTTTATAAACCCAATGGTGATATTACAATATTAGTGGAATGTAAAGCTCCGGAAGTTAAAATTACTCAAAGTACTTTTGATCAAATTGCAAGGTATAATATGACTTTGAATGCCGATTATTTAATGGTAACTAACGGACTTAATCATTACTTTTGCAAAATGGATTATGTAAATGAAAAGTATGATTTCCTTTCAGAATTACCTAATTATCAAAATAAATAGGAAAAATGAAAATTGCAGTTGTAATATTAAATTGGAATGGTAAGAAATTGTTAGAACAGTTTCTTCCTTCCGTTGTAAAAAATTCACCTGAAGCAACGGTATATTTAGCCGATAATGCATCTAGTGACGACTCCATTTCTTTTGTTACCTCTGAATTTCCAACTATTAAAATAATTAAAAACGCATGGAACTTTGGTTTTGCTCAAGGTTATAATGAGGCACTAAAAGAAGTTGACGCTGAAATTTTTGCTTTGGTAAATTCCGATGTTGAAGTAACTCCAAATTGGTTACAGCCAATAATAGAAACCTTCCAAAACTATCCACAAACCGCAATTATACAACCCAAAATACTAGACTATAAACGTAAGGATTACTTCGAATATGCAGGAGCTGGCGGGGGTTTTATTGATAAGTTCGGTTACCCTTTTTGTCGGGGGCGAATATTTGAAACAATAGAAAAAGACCTAGGACAATACAATGATAATTGCGAAATTTTTTGGGCCTCTGGAGCTTGTTTTTTTATAAGAAGTTCTGTTTTTAAAGAATTGAATGGATTTGATGTTGATTTCTTTGCCCATCAAGAAGAAATAGATTTATGTTGGCGAGCAAAAAACAAAAAATACTCCATAAAATACAATGGGTCCTCTACAGTATATCACATTGGCGGAGCGACTTTAAATGATGAAAATCCTAAAAAAACATTTTTAAATTTTAGAAATTCCTTATTTATGTTAACTAAAAATCTACCTAAAGAAAAACTATTTAAAATACTATTAATCAGAATGGTTTTAGATGGTATTGCTGGGCTTCGGTTTTTATTTCAAGGTAAGTTTACTCATTTATTTGCTGTGCTAAAAGCGCACTTTTATTATTATCATTTTATAAATAATAATTTAAATAAAAGAAGTGAATATCAAGTAAATAACTATTTCGAAAGAGAGAGCATTGTAGTTAATTATTACCTAAAAAAGCGACATAAATTTTGAAAAAATTAAGTTCGATTATATTATTTTTTTATTTAATTTTGTAAAAAAAATAAATCCCTATGAAAAGAATCATATTAGCATTGTCAGTAGTTGCTTTAATGTCAACTTCTTGTGTTTCGAAGAAAAAATTTGTTGCTTTAGAAGCAAAAAACAAAGAAACTCAAGACTTACTAAATTCTTGTACCGTTAAATTAAATATGTGTTTGACTGAAAAAGAAGGGCTTGCAAATCAAATAGAATTTCTAAAGAAGAATAATGAAAATTTGATTCAAAACATGGATAATATGACTACATTATCTACTAAAGGGGCTCAAAATATTGAAAAAGCTTTAGAAACAATTAAAGAAAAAGATATCAAAATTTCTAGAATGCAAGACGCATTAACCAAAAAAGATAGTGTTACTTTAGCATTGGTTACTAGTATTAAAAGTTCAGTGGGTGTTTCTGATCCTGATATTGAAGTAAATGTTGAAAAAGGAGTAGTTTTCATTTCAATTGCTGATAAATTACTTTTTAAAAGTGGAAGTTACTTAGTTAGCGATCGTGCTAAAGAAGTACTTGCTAAAGTAGCAAAAATTATAAATGACAAACCTACATTTGAATGTATGGTTGAAGGTCATACAGATAATGTCCCTTTTATTGGTAACAATATATTAATTGACAATTGGGATTTAAGTGCTAAACGATCTACTGCTATTGTTCGTGTTCTAACTAAAGACTTAAAAGTAAATCCAAAACAGTTAATTGCTGCTGGTCGAGGAGAATTTATTCCTTTAGTTGAAAATAACTCGGTGAAAAACCGTGCAACTAATAGAAGAACTCGAATCGTAATTCTACCAAAAATAGATGAGTTTTACGAAATGATCGAAAAAGAAATGAAGAAACAGTAACATAGGTTTCAGCTGTTAGATTGTTCAGAAATACAAAAACGTCTTGAAATTTCAAGACGTTTTTTTTATGCAATTAATTATGATAATATAATTTAAAGTACTTCTAAACTTCCTTTACCTTCTCTTATTACAACAGGCTCAAATCCGGATAAATCTATAATGGTTGAACCAATATTATCTCCGTAACCCCCATCAATTACTAAATCCACAAGATTTTGCCATTTTTCAAATATTAATTCTGGATCGGTAGAATACTCTAAAACTTCATCCTCATCATGAATGGAGGTTGATACAATAGGATTACCTAGTAGTCGAACCATCTCTAAAGCAATTGCATTATCAGGAACTCGAATTCCAACAGTTATTTTTTTCTTAAATTCTTTTGGTAAGTTATTATTTCCTGGGAGAATAAAAGTATATGGCCCTGGTAATGCTCTTTTTAAGATTTTAAAAGTTGCAGTGTCAATTTGCTTAATATAATCGGAAATGTGACTTAAATCGGAGCAAATAAATGAAAAATTGGCTTTCTCCAACTTAACTCCTTTTATTTTTGCAACGCGCTCCAAGGCTTTGGTATTGGTAATATCACAACCCAAACCATAAACGGTATCGGTAGGATAAATCACTAAACCTCCATTTTTCAATACCTCCACTACTTTTTTTATAGCGACTTCGTTGGGATTGTTTTCGTATATTTTTATGAATTGAGCCATGGATGAATTTAGATTTATGAATTTAGATTTAAAAATTAACCAACCAACTATTATCCGATTATGTCTAATTTTGCAAAACGAAGTAATAATTTCTTGATTCCTCCTACCTCAAATTTTATTTCGGCTTTTTTATCAGCGCCAACGCCTTCTAGATTGATGACTTCGCCTTTTCCGAAACGTTCGTGCATCACAACATTTCCAATGGTTAATTTATTGTCAAATAGATTCGCAGCACCTGAAGGAGTATCGGAATTCATTGGTTTCAATTTTCTTACTGTTGCTGGTTGTTCATCACCATATTGTTTTGGTGGCGTTCCTCCTATTGGCTTAGCCAAACGCAATTTTGACTTATCGACATCACCAAAAATATCGCTATCAATCATTGGTTTATAACGATAATTATTTTCTTCCGGGGTTAAATATTCCAAATATTGGCCGTCAATTTCCTCAATAAATCGGGAAGGTTCGCTGTCAGTTAATTTTCCCCATCGGTAACGAGATTGCGCATAGGTCAAATAAGCTTGGTGCTCGGCACGAGTTAATGCTACATAAAACAAGCGTCGTTCCTCTTCTAATTCACTTCGAGTACTCATACTCATCGCACTTGGAAACAAGTCTTCCTCCATTCCCACTACAAAAACGGTTGGAAATTCCAATCCTTTTGCCAAGTGAATCGTCATTAAAGCTACTCGATCATCATCTCCAGTATCTTTATCTAAATCGGTTGCCAAAGCCACGTCTTCCATAAATTCGCCCAACGAACCTCTCGCACCATCAATTTCTTTTTGGCCTTCGGTAAAATCTTTAATCCCGTTCAACAGTTCTTCTATATTCTCAATTCTGGCAATTCCCTCAGGAGTTCCATCTTTTTTTAATTCTTGAACCAATCCTGTTTTCTTCGCCACATGATCGGCAATATAAAAGGCATCTTGATTTTCGTTTATCACTTGAAAACTCTGGATCATCGTAACAAAATCAGTGAGTTTTTGTTTTGCACCAGAATTCAGTTTTAAATCAATTTTATCAATATTTTGCATTACTTCAAATATTGATCTTTTGTAATGATTGGCCGCAATGGTTAGTTTTTCAACCGTTGTATCCCCTATTCCACGTGCTGGATAATTGATTACGCGAATTAACGCTTCTTCATCTTTTGGATTGATAATCAAACGCAAATAACACAAAACATCCTTTATTTCTTTCCTTTGGTAGAAAGACAAACCACCATAAATACGATAGGGAATATCTCTTTTTCGAAGCGCATCTTCCATAGCACGAGATTGCGCATTGGTACGATATAGAATTGCAAATTGCCCATTCATCATTTGGTTTTGCATTTTCTGCTCCCAAATGGTGCTGGCTACAAAGCGGCCTTCCTCTCCATCCGTCAAACTACGATGCACTTTTATTTTAGATCCTGAATCATTTGCTGTCCAAACAATTTTATCTAATTTGGTTTTGTTTTTTTCAATAATGGAATTCGCTGCTTCAACAATATTTTTAGTAGAACGGTAATTTTGCTCTAAACGATAGGTTTTAACTCCATCATAATCTTTTTGAAAATTCAATATGTTATTTATGTTGGCGCCACGGAAAGCGTAAATACTTTGCGCATCATCGCCAACCACACATATATTTTGAAATTTATCTGATAAAGCGCGAACAATTAGGTATTGAGAATGATTAGTATCTTGATACTCATCAACCAAAATATATCTAAATCGATCTTGGTATTTCGCTAAAACTTCAGGGAAACGAGTCAATAATTCGTTTGTTTTTAATAGTAAATCATCAAAATCCATGGCTCCCGCTTTAAAACAACGATCCACATAATTTTGATAAATTTCTCCTAATCGAGGTTTTTTAGACATGGCATCGGCTTCCATCAATTCAGGATTATTGAAATAGGCTTTTACCGTAATCAAACTGTTTTTATAAGAGGAGATTCTACCTAAAACCTGTTTTGGTTTATAGATATCTTTATCCAGCTGCATTTCTTTAATTACCGCAGATATCAATCGTACCGAATCTTGGGTGTCATAAATAGTGAAATTGGAAGGATAACCCAGTTTATCCGATTCCGAACGAAGAATTCTTGCAAAAACGGAGTGGAATGTTCCCATCCATAGATTTTTTGCTTCATTAGTCCCAACAATATCTGAGATTCTTTTTTTCATTTCACGAGCCGCTTTGTTCGTGAATGTCAATGCTAAAATACTAAAGGCGTCAACACCTAAACTCATTAGATAAGCGATTCTAATAGTTAAAACACGTGTTTTTCCTGAACCTGCACCAGCAATAATAATCATTGGCCCGTCCTTTTGTAGAACTGGCTCTTGTTGCGCTGAGTTAAGTTGGCTAATGTATTTTTGCATTTTTATTTTATAGGAATACAAAAATAGGAATTTAGAATGAGGATTTAGTTATGAAAACAAACTATATCTAAACAATTTTATGATATTTTCAGAACGCTTATTTTCCTTGAAAAACATCATAGGCAAACCGAACTAAGGTGCCTAAAACAACAACCAAAAAGAATATTCTAATAAATTTATTTCCTTTATTGATTGCCAACTTGGCACCAATATAACCTCCCAAAGCATTACAAATAGACATTGGAATTGCTATCATCCATAGGATTTTACCTTTAATTATAAACAAACAAATCGAACCAAAATTAGTAGCTAAATTAACCATTTTGGCATTTGCGGAAGCTTGTAGAAAATCAAACCCAAGAATAATTACAAAGGCTAATACCAAAAAACTACCAGTGCCAGGACCTATAAAGCCATCATAGAATCCAATAAAAAAAGAAATTAATACTGCATATAGTAATTGTTGTTTGGAGGAATGTGATTTCTCAGAATTCATTCCAAAATTTTTCTTTACATAGGTGTAAATCAATAATAAAGATAAAATTACTAAAAGCAAAGGTTTCATAAAATCATTACTCATATAGGTCAACAAGGTGGACCCTAAAAAAGCAGAAGGAACCGCCAATAACATCATAGCAATTAGTAGCTTCCAGTCCATTTCAATTTTTTTCAAATATTGTATTGCTGCAAAAAAAGTTCCGCTAAACGAAGGGACTTTTAGTGTGCCGATAACAGTTGAAACAGGAAGACCGGGTAACAATATCATTCCCATAGGGGTTTGGATTAATCCTCCGCCTCCAACAATAGCATCAATGAAACCAGCTAAAAAAGCTGCAATACATAACAATATTATTACTAGAATATCCATTTAATTAAAATTTTATCAAAAGTAAGCTATAAGTTTATTTGTTTATTCGTTAATTTGTTTTTTTTAATTATAAAAATTTGTAATAAAATGGACACATCAAAATTGATCGAATTATTATGTTATACCTTACCAGCAATTATTACTGGTATTGTAGCCTATTATTTTTTCAACTTACATACAAAAAACGAAGAAGGTAGACGTAGGTATTTATTGAACAAAGACACTCAAAAAGACGCTTTACCATTACGTTTACAGGCCTTTGAAAGAATGACTTTATTTTTGGAGCGAATTAATCCCGGAAAATTATTAATTAGAATTTCTCCTAATACAGAAGATAAAAACGATTACGAAAATTTATTAATTTCAAATATTGAGCAGGAGTTTGAGCACAATTTAACTCAACAAATATACATGTCAGATGAGTGCTGGACCATAATTGTTACCGCAAAAAATGCTACAATCCAAATGATTAGACGAACCAATATGAGCGATCGAGTGGATTCAGCGAATAAACTTCGAGAAGTTATCATGAATGATTTAATGGAAAAACAATCGCCTTCAGCTGTAGCGTTATCCTACATTAAAAACGAAGTCAAATACTTATTCTAAATAAAAAAAACCTTTCAGTTTGAAAGGTTTTTTTTATAGTATAAAATTTAAAATTATTTTCTAGCAATTACTTTTTCTACCGCTTCAACAATCGCTTGATTATTCAATTTATATTTTTCCATTAATTGAGATGGAGTACCACTTTCTCCAAAAGAATCATGCACCGCAACAAATTCCTGAGGTGCAGGATGATTAGATGACAATACTCGTGCAATGCTTTCTCCTAACCCACCTAAAATATTGTGTTCTTCGGCGGTTACAATGCATTTTGTTTTAGCTAATGATTTCAAAATAGCAGCTTCATCTAATGGTTTTATAGTATGAATGTTAATTACCTCTGCTGAAATTCCTTTTTCTTCAAGAGCTTCGGCAGCTAATAATGCCTCCCATACTAAATGACCCGTTGCTACAATAGTTACATCAGTGCCTTCATTTAACACTATTGCTTTTCCAATAACAAACGGTTCGTCAGCTGGCATAAAATTAGGAACCACAGGACGACCAAATCGCAAATAAACTGGACCATGATGATCTGCAATAGCAATAGTTGCTGCTTTCGTTTGATTATAATCACATGTGTTTATAACCGTCATTCCTGGCAACATTTTCATTAACCCGATGTCCTCTAAAATTTGGTGAGTAGCACCATCTTCTCCAAGAGTTAAACCGGCATGCGAAGCACATATTTTTACATTTTTATCTGAATAAGCAACCGATTGACGAATTTGATCGTAAACTCTACCAGTGGAGAAATTAGCGAAGGTACCGGTGAATGGAATTTTACCTCCGATAGTTAAACCAGCGGCAATCCCAATCATATTTGCCTCAGCAATCCCGATTTGAAAAAAACGCTCTGGGTGATTTTTCTTAAAATCCTCAAATTTTAAGGAACCTATTAAGTCGGCACAAAGTGCAACCACTTTTTCATTACTTTGTCCTAATTCTGTCATTCCAGCCCCAAAACCAGAACGGGTGTCTTTACTTCCTGTATTTGTATATTTTTTCATTGTTTTTTAAAATTGTAAGATTTAAAGATTTAATAATTTAAAGATTCCTATGAAAATCTAGAATTAAAAATCTACAATCTGATTTAGTAGTCTCCTAGTGTTTCAGGGTTTTGAGCCAATGCAGTTTCTAATTGCGCGTCATTTGGAGCTTTTCCGTGCCATGCGTGACTAAACATCATGTAATCAACACCGTTACCCATTTCGGTATGTAGTAAAACACCAACCGGTTTTCCATTTCCAGTTCTTGATTTCGCTTCTTGCATTCCAGCAATAATAGCTTCAATATTGTTTCCTTCTTTAATTTCTAATACATCCCAGTCGAAAGATTCAAATTTGGCACGAATACTTCCCATTGGTAAAACCTCATCGGTAGAACCATCAATTTGTTTACCATTTAAGTCAATTGTAGCAATTAAATTATCTACTTTATAAGCAGAGGCATACATAATTGCCTCCCAGTTTTGACCTTCTTGTAATTCTCCATCACCGTGAAGAGTATAAATTAGGTTTTTATCTCCGTTCAATTTTTTAGCCAATGCAGCGCCGATGCCCACAGATAAACCTTGTCCTAAAGAACCTGAAGCCATTCTTACTCCTGGCAAATTATCATGTGTGGTTGGATGTCCTTGTAATCTAGAATTAATTTTTCTGAAGGTAGCTAATTCCTTAACAGGGAAATAACCGCTTCTTGCTAATACGCTGTAAAAAACAGGTGATATATGACCGTTGGAAAGAAAGAAAAGGTCTTCGTCAATTCCGTCCATATTAAAAGTATCTTTTCTATTCATGATACTTTGGTAAAGAGCAACAATAAATTCTGCGCAACCTAAAGAACCCCCGGGATGACCTGAATTTACTGCGTGTACCATTCGAAGAATGTCTCTTCTAACTTGGATTGTTAAATCGTTTAATTGTTGTGTGTTGGGTTTCATTGTATGAGTTATAGTTAAACTTATGCAAAGATAATCAGATAACTCGGTCGGCAAGATTCAAAAAATAAAAAATCCTAACAAAGTAGGACATTTTATTAACAATTCTGTAATATTTTAATTGGCCAATTTTTGATCAACCACCCGATTCATGTAATCTTGTATAAAGGCTTTGCAGTTGAGTTCCAAAGTATTCATTTCGGTATTTCTATAAGCTATTAAATTTGTTTTCAGAGCCTTATCTTCTTTATCATAAAAACCAATTGCATTTGTTCCGTCAAAAGTACAAATGTAATTCCCTCTAGAAAATTGATAAATAGTACCCGTTGAATTGACTACAAATGGAGTGCTAGTTTTGGTATCAAGTAGACTTCTACCCCAACTTCTAAAAGGTTTTTTGTAACCAATCAAATCTAAGATTGTAGGGTAAATGTCAATTTGCTGGGCCAAATCATTATTTACTCCTATCAAATTACTATTTGGTTTATAAATAATAATTGGTACAGCATACCTATTTATTGGTTTTTGGAATTCATCATAATATATTTGGTTACAGTGATCGGCTACAAAAACAAATATAGTGTTGTTGAACCAAGCTTCCTTCTTCGCTTCGTTAAAAAACTGCTTTAAAGAATAATCGGTGTATTCTGCACACTTATGAATAGGAACACCCCCTTCGCGAAATTTGTTTTTATATTTTTTTGGAATAATATAAGGTTCATGAGAAGAAACAGTAAACACAGAAGCGAAAAAGGGAGGCTTCTTTTTGTCCAATGTCTTTTTCATGAATTGCAAGAATGGCTCGTCCCAAATTCCCCAAAAACCATCAAATTGTGAATCGTCATTGTATTCTGTTCTACCATAGTAATTATCAACTCCTAAGATATTTGCAAAACCCAAAAAACCCATGGAACCGTTGGCAGCACCGTGAAAAAATGACGTATTATAACCCTCACTTTTCAAGGTAGAAACTAAGGATTCTATTTTTTGTTTAGGATATGGTGAGGAAGTAAATGCGTCTTTAAAAGAAGGAATTCCTGCTAAAACAGAAGACATTCCATGAATAGACTGACGTCCATTTGCGTAAGCATTTGTAAAAATCATACTGTGTTGCGATAAGGAATCTAGAAAAGGAGCATGACTTTTATAATTTGGTATTTTGACATTTTTATTGAGTGCTCCTATGTATTCACGCCCATAACTCTCCAAAATAAATACCACCACATTAGGCTTAGATTCTGGATTATTATGGTAGAATTTTACTGGCTGAACCAATGAATTAATGATTTGTTCATTGACCTCTTTATAATCAGGTTTTTTAAAGCTGTTACTAAATAAAGTTCTAATAATAGCAAACGGAGTATTTAAAACAATATCGGAATGCACAATATTTTTCACGTGTCGACTTGCATCGAGAAGATTGATTGGTCTTGTTGATTTTTTAAAATCACCCCCACGAATTCCGCCAATTGTTAAAAGTACCACAAACAAAAAGCCCAGGATGGAAAAACCGATGTAAGGAATTTTCTTTGAGGGTATAAATTGTTTTACAGTAACTTTTTTGTAAAAGTAAATCCAAACTGCGGAGAACAATAAAAACAATATAAATACATGCCAATATTGCAATAGAAAACTTGAAAACAAAACTGCTTTGTTAGTTTCGTGTTCTAGGACATTTAAAACTACGATTGTGGTCCTTGCGAAAGTAAATTTATAATAGATAAAATCAATAAAATTAGTTGCATAAGCCAATAAATTCAATGAAAAATACAAATAGAATAAGAACTTCTGATAGCCTTGATTCGTATTTTTATATACTGGAAAAACGGAGAATACTATAAACAGCAAATTAGCGTATAAAATAGCGGTAGTGTCAAAAGCCAATCCGTAATAGCAAAGTGTTAGGAATTCAGTTACTGAATCCACTTTTAGGAGTTGGAAGTTATAAATGTAAAATAATACTCGAGCAAAAAAATAAAAAATATAAGCAAGTGAGAGCCTGTAAAACAGTACTTTATATTCGTTTAAGCGCAAGTGTTGCCTCATATTAAAAGGAATTATTAGAAAATAGTTGCAAATATATTACAATTAATTTAAGGTAAAGTTAATATTAAAATAAAGTAAATTGATAACCAAATTATAAAAACCATTGAAAATTGTACAAGCGATGAAAATGGAAATCCTAGTTTAAACCGAAGTTCGCATTCTCTTGGATCGATCTAAACATGGGTACACCCAAAAACTGCTATAACATAAAATTCATGTTAATTTATTTGGTATTTCCCCACTCGTAAAATACAATTCTCTTATATTTGCTGACTGAAAAAAGCCAATATGAAGTTTGATTTATTAAAGACTGATCCGCAATCTCAAGCTCGTGCGGGAACGATTACAACCGATCACGGTGTCATTGAAACCCCTATTTTTATGCCTGTTGGGACAGTTGCATCTGTAAAAGGGGTACACCAACGAGAATTAAAAGAAGAGATTAACCCTGATATTATTCTTGGAAATACCTATCATTTGTATTTACGGCCGCAAACAGAAATTTTAGAAAAAGCGGGAGGTTTACATAAATTCATGAATTGGGATAGAAATATTTTGACTGATTCTGGCGGTTATCAGGTATATTCCCTTTCGGCAAATAGAAAAATTAAAGAGGAAGGAGTAAAATTTAAATCTCATATTGACGGATCTTATCACTTTTTTACGCCAGAAAATGTAATGGAAATTCAACGCACCATTGGGGCTGATATTATTATGGCTTTTGATGAATGCACCCCTTACCCCTGCGATTATAGATATGCACAACGCTCGATGCACATGACGCATCGTTGGTTGGATCGTTGTATCAATCACTTGGAAAAAGTGCCTGTAAAATACGGATACGATCAAACTTTTTTCCCAATTGTTCAGGGAAGCACTTATAAAGATTTGCGCATGCAATCAGCAGAATATATTGCCAATGCTGGCGCGCAAGGAAATGCCATTGGCGGACTATCTGTGGGAGAACCCGCTGAAGAAATGTATGCCATGACTGAAATTGTTACGGCAATTTTACCCCAAGATAAACCGAGGTATTTAATGGGTGTTGGAACTCCAATTAATATATTAGAAAATATAGCGCTGGGAATTGATATGTTTGATTGCGTGATGCCAACAAGAAATGCAAGAAACGGAATGTTATTTACTGCAAATGGAACTATAAATATCAAAAATAAAAAGTGGGAAGATGATTTTTCACCAGTTGACGAAATGGGCATCACCTTTGTAGATAGAGAATATTCGAAAGCCTATTTGCGTCACCTTTTTGCCGCCAATGAATATCTAGGAAAGCAAATTGCAACGATTCATAACCTAGGTTTCTACATGTGGTTGGTTCGTGAAGCTAGAAAACATATCTTAGCGGGAGATTTCAAAGTTTGGAAGGAAATGATGGTGAAAAACATGAGCCAGAGATTGTAAAATAGGATGAAAATAATCGATAAATACATATTAAAACGCTATCTAAGTAACTTTTTTGTGATGCTAATCATGTTTATTCCTATTGGAATTATTATTGATGTATCAGAAAAAATAGATAAGATGCTTGAAAACAATATCCCCTTTTCGGCTATTGCATTGTATTATTTTCACTTTACCATTTACTTTTCAAACCTACTTTTTCCAATATTTTTATTCTTGTCAATAATTTGGTTTACCTCAAAATTGGCGAATAATACCGAAGTAATTGCTATTTTGAGTTCTGGAATCTCATTTACAAGATTCATGCGTCCCTACTTAATTGGAGCTACAATCGTTTCTGTTTTAGCGTTCTTAATGGGAATATTCTTGTTGCCAAAAGCCAGTGAAGGTTTTAATAACTTTAGATATACTTATCTAAGAACTGGCGGTAAAGAAATAATGCGAGAGAATTCAGATGTTTTTAGACAAATAAGTAAAGAGGAATACATTTATGTAGGTAGTTTCAATCAAGTTTCAAATATGGCGTTTAATTTTTCTATGGAAAAATTTGATAGAGACCAATTAAAATATAAAATTACAGCCAGTAGGATACAATGGAATCCAAAGCAAAAAAATTATACTCTTTTTGATTACACTAAAAGAACAGTTGGAGAGCTGTCAGATAAAATTGAAATGTCTGAGAAAAAAGATACCGTTTTTAGTTTTGATCTGGAAGATTTAACTCCAACTGTTTATGTAGCCGAAACTTTATCCATTTTAGAGTTAAATCACTTTATCGATAAAGAAATAAAAAGAGGAAATGCTAATATTAGCGTTTATTTAGTAGTACTTTACAAGAAATATAGCTTACCTGTTTCAGCATTTATACTTACCATAATTGCACTTTCGGTTTCTTCAATGAAAAGAAGAGGTGGAATGGGAATCAATTTAGCTATCGGTATTGCCATTGCATTTGCCTTTGTGTTTTTTGACAAAATATTTGGTGCCTTAGCCGAAAAATCTACTATAAACCCACTTATTGCGGTATGGTTACCCAATGTATTATTTGGAATTTTAGCAATCTATCTGCTTAGAAATGCAAAACGATAACCTAAAAAGTTACTTACACCTCCATTTTATAGTTTTTGTTTGGGGATTTACAGCGGTGTTAGGAAAACTAATTTCTCTAGATGCCTTGCCTTTAGTTTGGTTCAGAATGCTGTTGGCCGTTGGCTTTATACTAGTTTACATTTGGATTAAAAAAACCTCCCTAAAAATACCTATTAAAACAATAATCGGGTTTTTATTTGCGGGTTTAATAATTGCCTTACACTGGTTTACCTTTTTTAAGGCAATCAAGGTGTCCAATATTTCAGTCACATTAGCCTGTTTATCTACAGGCGCTTTTTTCGCATCATTAATGGAACCCCTATTCTTTGGTAGAAAAATAATATGGTATGAAGTTGTCTTTGGAATCATTGTTTTTCTGGGGCTTTATATTATTTTTAATATCGACGGGCAGTTCATTAACGGAATATTATTAGCGTTAAGCTCGGCGTTTTTATCCGCTTTATTTTCCATGATTAATGGCAAGTATGCTAAAGAATATGATTCGTCAATAATTTCCTTTTACGAACTTTTGGGTGGCGTTTTATTCTTTTCTATATTCCTGATGTTTTCCGGGAGTTTCAATTCTAAATTCTTTGAAATTTCAAATTCGGATTGGGTTTGTCTTATCATTCTAAGTACTTTTTGTACCGCTTATGCTTTCATTGCTTCAGTGAAGGTTATGAAGTTTTTAAGTCCGTATACCGTAATGCTGACTATTAATTTAGAACCTATTTACGGAATTATTTTGGCTGTGATTGTATTTAAAGAAACGGAAAAAATGAGCGTTAATTTCTATATCGGTGCATTACTAATTCTTTCAACAGTAATCCTAAATGGAGTAATTAAGTATTTTCTTAAAACTAATAAAAGGATGAAAAAGTAATCTATAATATTACATTCCAAATATCAACTTCGTTCGAATTATTGTCATTTTCCATCTATTAAATTTTTCAATCTTTAAATTAAAAACTATATTTGCCTTATAAAATATAAATGCACATACCCTATGGAATATTTAGATTTTGAACTACCTATAAAAGAATTAGAAGATCAATTAGACAAATGTGAAATCATTGGTCAAGAATCAGATGTTGATGTTTCAGACCCATGTAAGCAGATCGCAAAAAAATTAGAAGAAACTAAACGCGAAATATATAAAAACCTAACTGCTTGGCAACGCGTTCAATTGTCTCGTCATCCAAACCGTCCTTATACTATGGACCATGTTAACGCTTTGTGCGGAGACACTTTTCTTGAAATGTTTGGTGATAGGAATTTCAAAGACGATAAAGCCATGATCGGTGGATTAGGGAAAATTGGAGGACAATCTTTCATGATTGTAGGCCAACAAAAAGGGTACAATACCAAAACGCGTCAATACCGTAACTTCGGTATGGCAAATCCTGAAGGATACAGAAAAGCCTTACGTTTAATGAAAATGGCTGAAAAATTTGGAATTCCTGTGGTTACCTTAATTGATACTCCAGGCGCATACCCAGGTTTAGAAGCGGAAGAACGTGGACAAGGTGAAGCAATTGCAAGAAACATTCTTGAAATGATGCGATTAAAAGTGCCAATTATTACTGTAATTGTAGGTGAAGGAGCTTCTGGTGGTGCATTAGGAATAGGTGTTGGAGATAAAGTATATATGTTGGAAAACACTTGGTACTCAGTAATATCACCTGAATCTTGTTCGTCAATTTTATGGAAAAGCTGGGAATACAAAGAACAAGCGGCTGACGCATTAAAACTGACTTCTGCCGATATGAAAAAGCAAAAATTAGTAGATGACATTATTCCAGAACCTCTTGGAGGAGCTCATTATGATCGTGAAACTACCTTTAAAACAGTAGAAAAATACATCTTGAAAGGTTACAATGAACTAAAAGACTTATCAACAACTGAATTAGTAGCAAAAAGAATGGACAAATACAGTAAGATGGGTGAATATAAAGAATAAACTAGTTAAAATCATTATAAAATCCGAAGCCTTACCGTTTCGGATTTTTTTTTACTTATAAACATAAAATAGTTAGTTATCAACAAATATTACTAATAACTCCTTCAGGATTTTTTTTATTTTTTTGGTAAATTCGCTCAATGGAAAAATCGCTCAACCTCAACCCTATAAAAGTAGAAAAAACTACCATTATTAATTTAGAAAAAGGAAAACTCCCACCACAAACTCTAGAATTAGAGGAAGCGGTATTGGGAGCGATGATGATTGATAAAAAAGGGGTGGATGAAGTTATTGATATTTTACAGCCTGAAGCGTTTTATAAAGACGCCCATAAATATATTTTCGAATCTATATTTCAGTTGTTTACCGATTCACAACCTGTAGATTTATTGACCGTATCGGCACAACTTAGAAAAAATGGGAAGCTAGAATTGGCTGGAGGTGATTATTATTTAATTCAACTTACCCAAAAAATATCTTCTTCGGCACATATTGAATTTCACTCGAGAATTATTTTACAAAAATTTATTCAACGTAGTTTGATTCGCATTTCATCTGAAATAATTGAAGATTCTTATGATGAATCAACGGATGTTTTTGATTTATTAGACAAAGCAGAATCTAAATTATACGAAGTAACGCAAGGAAACATTAAACGTAGTTCTGAAACTGCTCAAAGTTTGGTGATTCAAGCCAAAAAGAGAATTGAAGAAATTGCTGGAAAAGAAGGTTTGAGTGGAATTGCAACTGGATTTGATAGTTTGGACAAAGTAACCTCCGGTTGGCAGCCAAGTGATTTAATTATCATAGCAGCACGACCAGGTATGGGAAAAACGGCATTCGTACTTTCTATGGCTAGAAACGTCGCGATCGATTATGGTCACCCAGTGGCACTATTTTCTCTTGAAATGTCCTCGGTTCAATTGATCACCAGATTGATCTCCTCTGAAACAGGACTTTCTTCAGAAAAATTAAGAACAGGTAAATTAGAAAAACACGAATGGGAACAATTGAGTATAAAGGTGAAAAACTTAGAGAAAGCCCCTTTATTTATTGACGACACCCCTTCCCTATCCATTTTTGATTTAAGAGCAAAATCGAGACGTTTGGCTTCACAACACGGGATTAAACTGATTATAGTGGATTACCTTCAATTAATGACTGCCGGAGGAAACAACGGAAAAGGATCTGGAAACAGAGAGCAAGAAATATCCACTATTTCAAGAAACTTAAAAGCATTAGCAAAAGAGCTTGGAGTTCCTGTAATTGCACTTTCACAATTATCTCGTGCGGTAGAAACTCGTCCAGGACATAAAAGACCACTATTGTCAGACCTTAGAGAATCAGGAGCCATTGAGCAAGATGCCGACATTGTATCGTTTATTTATCGTCCGGAGTATTACAAATTAGATGAATGGGATGACGAAGGAAACTCACCTACTCAAGGTCAAGCAGAATTTATTATTGCAAAACACCGTAATGGTAGTTTAGAGAGTGTGAAATTGAAATTCGTTGGTAACCTTGGAAAATTCGAAAACTTAGAAACCTATAGTGGTACTTTTGATGATTTACCTTCAAAAATGAACCATGACGACAATCCTTTTCAAACTAAAAATTTACCTACCCCTAATGAAGCATTTGGAAGTAATTTAAATGATTTCGAGGAAGACGATAGCGAGGTACCGTTTTAATTTTTAATTTGGAAATTAAACTCCCTTTAATCCATCAATTAATAAATCGATGTCGTTTTTGGTATTGTAATGACTAAAAGAAACACGTAAACTTGGTTTTTTCAAATCTTCCTCTGATAAAAATTCAGCCAAAACATGTGATGGCTTAGCACTTCCTGATTGGCAAGCGCTGCCTCGAGAAACAGCGATTCCTTTTATGTCTAATCCAAATAAAATCATTGCTGATTTATCTTCTGAAAAGGGTAAAATAATATTCAATACATTGTAAAAACCGTCTTTAGAACCATTGATTTTAAAATCAGGAAACTCATTTTCTAATCTATCGATAAGATAATTCTTAAGTGCTAAAATTCCATTTCTTTCTTCGTCTAAATTAGCTAACGCTAATTCAACTGCCTTAGCCATTCCTGCTATTTGGTGAACAGCTTCAGTTCCAGGACGCAAACCTTTTTCTTGTTCTCCTCCATAAATTAGCGGTTGTAATCCTGAATTTTTTCTAATAAATGCAAATCCTATCCCTTTTGGTCCATGGAATTTATGTGCTGCAGCTACAATAAAATCTACAGGAGTATTTTGTAAATCCAATTCTGTTTTAGCCACGGATTGTACGGTATCTGAATGGAATAAGGCCTGATTCTGTTGACAAATTCTTGCCACCAAGTCAATATCTAATACTGCTCCAACCTCATTATTAACATGCATCAAACTCACTAACGTTTTAATATTTTGAGAAAGTAATTCTACCAAGTTATTAACATCGATACTGCCATCCTTTTTAACTGCTACATAATCTACTTGAATTCCAAATTCTTTTTGCAAAGCTTCAATAGTATGCAAAACGGCATGGTGCTCAATTTTGGAAGTAATAATTCTCTTCACTTGTAAATCTTTAACACAAGAACGAAGGATAATATTATTCGATTCTGTTCCACCGGAGGTAAATATAATTTCCTGAGCATTACAATTCAATTCTTTAGCTATGGCTTTTCTAGAAAGCTCAATTATATTTTTTGCATTTCTACCAAAACTATGAGTAGATGAGGGGTTTCCAAAATCATTTGACATTACTTCAACCATTTCTCGAATTACTTCTTCACGAATTTGTGTAGTGGCTGCGTTATCTAAATATACTTTATTCATAAATTTTATTAACTTTTATTGATAAACTCTCATCAATTTTGAATACAAAAATAGGAAATCAAATCAATGTGGAATAGTATTTACAATAAATAAATTGTCTTATAAAAAATTGATTCTTCAAACTACAGAATACCTGCAAATAAAATTATATTTTTGTGTCAAATACATAATCATGAAAAAAATTATTACTTTACTTATTTGCATTTTTATTTTCAATAGTTGTGATGATGGAGAAATTTCATTCGACACTTTTAATTTTGATCCAGCTGCAGCGATTAATAGCTGCACTCCCAATAACGGATTGTTTTTTAAAGTGAAAAACAACGAAGCGCTAATATTAAGAACTCCAATTACAACATTTGCAAACTCCGTAACTGCTTCAAATTCACCAAGAACAATAGTAATCAACAGTAGTAATCAAGTAATTTACAGATCATTCAATTCCACAGTTAACACATCTTATTTTTGTGAAACTCTACCTCCTGCTACCCCTTCAGTTATTAACGAATGGTATGCTACCGATGGTGTTACAGGAACCAGCGGACTAATTGAAGTAACTACTACACAAATATTAAATCCAACTACAAATACTGTAACAGGTTACAACCATTATGTGGTATTTAAAAATATCACTTTTTCAAATGGTGTGAATACTTTTACCTATGAGAATTTTATTTATGGAAACTACGTAACAGCTCCTTAAATAAAGTCAAATTATTTCACATTATGCTTGATAAAAACTTCCGTTGCGCCCTGGCCATATTTTTGGTAATTGGCTTCTTGGAAGAAAATCTGATCGTATCTTCCCATAAGAAAATCAAGTTCTGCTTTTAAAATTCCTTCCCCAACTCCATGAATAAATACAATTTTTGGAATGCGATTTCTGATCGCAAATTCAAGGTGTCTTTTTGCTGTTTCCGTTTGCAAAGTAAGAATATCATAATTACTCATTCCTCTGAAATTCGGAACCAATTTTTCGATGTGCAAATCAAATTCAGGAGCGGGAATTTCGTTCTTATTCTTCTTAACTTTTACAAAACTTCGAGGTTTGGACTCTTCTTTTTCAAATTTAATTTTAGTTGAATTAAAACTTCCTATATCTTTACTTAAAATACTGGTATCGTTTATTTTAATTAATTCATTGACAAAAAATGTCATCGTAAATCCATCGGTGGTTTCGATAGAAACTTCACTGTTTTTAATTAAAACCACAACACCATTAATAGCATCATCAAGCACAGCAACCTTATCCCCTATACTAAACATCTTTCTCTTCTTTATCTTGATTTTTACTTGGTACTTTAGCGCTTAATTTCATCATTCCAATCATAAAAATTACAATTGAAATTACCTGAATATAAACGTTTTTTTTATCCAAACTTTGCTCATAAAAAGCAATTAAAATAGCAATTATCATTATTGGAAGTAAGACTTTTTTCATAGTGTATTTTTTAATAATTCAAAAGTAGGTAACTTTGAAATAATAACAAGCAATTAAGGTATTGAATATAAATAGTATTAAATTGCAACTCTAAATAACTAAGGTTTGAATGTCGAAAAATATATGTTGCCCTGTATGAACAAATCGCTATTTGGATTCGATTGTATTGGTTGTGGAACTCAGCGTTCTTTACTTTTACTTCTGAATGGCGAATTTACTAAGGCGTTTTATCAGTTTCCGGCAATTTATTCAACCCTACTCCTTTTTGGTTTGATAGGTTTACATTTAATTGATAAAAAAAGAAACTACCAAAAATTAATAATAGGATTAGCCATAACTAATGCATTAATTATGATTATTTCCTATATTTACAAATTAACAAATATTTAATTATTACTTCTATGGAAAAAAGAAATCTACCCAACGGAACCGCAGTTCTTGTTTTAGGAATATTATCAATTGTAACTTGTTGTTGCTATGGTTTTATTGGCTTAACCTTTGGGATTATAGCAGTTGTTTTAGCCAACAAAGATTTAAAAATGTATAAAGAAAATCCTGAATTGTATTTAAATTATAAGAATTTGAATGTTGGAAGAATTTTAGGGATGGTAGGGATAGTTTTAAGTGCATTGACTCTACTTGCATTTGTATATTTATATTCCCTTGGTCCAGAAAAATTATTAGAATTCCAGAAGAATTTGGAAGCTAAAGCCAAATACCAGCAAGAACAAAGTCAATAAATATTTAATAAAAAAACCCTCTATATAGAGGTTTTTTTTTATTTATCGATCAAATTGTTTTAAGGTTCTAATTATTATGTCTACACAATCTAACAATTGTGCTTCATTAATTACCAATGGCGGTGCAAAACGGATGATATTACCGTGAGTTGGTTTTGCTAACAATCCATTGTCGCGTAAAGCCATACAAATATTCCAAGCAGTATCGCTTTCTTCAGTATCATTGATCACAATTGCGTTTAACAAGCCTCGGCCACGAACTAAAATAGCAACATTTGAATTAGGGATATATTCATTCAGTTTAATTCTAAAAAGATTCCCTAAAACACGAGCGTTCTTGATTAAATATTCTTCATTAACTACTTTAAGGGCCGCAATAGCAACTGATGCTGCTATAGGATTTCCCCCAAAAGTTGAACCATGTTGGCCCGGCTTAATCACATTCATTATAGAATTGTTAGCTAAAACAGCTGAAACTGGATAAACACCACCGGACAACGCTTTTCCTAAAATTAATATATCTGGAGTAGCATAGGTACTTTGTTTCTCGCATTTATTTTCGCAATTACAATTTCCACATACCGCAAGTAACGAACCTGTTCTTGCAATTCCTGTTTGAATTTCATCGGCAATAAATAAAACATTGTATTGACTACAAAGTTCTTTTGCTTTTAACATGTAATCGTCTCCAGGGGTATAAACTCCAGCTTCTCCTTGAATAGGCTCTACTAAAAACCCAGCAATTGAATCGGATGATTTTAGGGTATTTTCTAATGCTTCTAGGTCATTATAAGGTATTTTGATAAACCCTTCAGTGTAGGGACCGAAATTCTTTCTAGCATTTTCATCATTAGAAAAAGAGATAATAGTAGTGGTTCTGCCATGAAAGTTACCATCACAAACAATTATTTGCGCTTTTTGTTCTTGAATCCCCTTTACTTCATAGGCCCATTTCCTACAAAGTTTAAGAGCGGTTTCTACTGCTTCAGCACCTGTATTCATTGGTAATACCTTATCAAATCCAAAGTAATTAGTAATGAACTCTTCAAATAAACCTAGTTGATCGTTGTAAAAAGCTCGAGAAGTTAAAGTTAATTTTTGAGCTTGATTTACTAACGCTTCTATGATTTTTGGATGACAATGACCTTGATTTACAGCGGAATAAGCAGATAAAAAATCATAGTAACGTTTACCTTCCACATCCCAAACATAAACTCCTTCTCCTCTATTTAAAACTACAGGAAGAGGATGATAATTATGCGCTCCAAATTTATTTTCTAATCCAATTAATCTCTCCTCATTTGTTTTTTCTATAACTGACATAATAAATTGTAAAATTTTTCAAAAATCAATTCCTTCTTTTTTGGAGAGAAATCACCCAACTGAACAAACTAATAAAATGGGAATGTAATTATATAATTTCACCTTCCCAATTCATAATTCCTCCAAGTAAATTAAAGGAGTTATCAAAACCCAACTGATTCATAATGGAACAAGCTTGACCGCTTCGTCCACCTGACCTACAATAAACATAATAATTCTTGGATTTATCTAACTCTTCAATGGCATAAATAAACCCCTGCCCTTTATAAATATCAATGTTAATGGCTTCAGGAATAAAACCTTCATTAAACTCCTCTTCAGTTCTTACATCTAAAACTATAGCATTAGCATCGTTTTTTAGTTGATCTCTCCAGACTTCTTGCTCTAAATTCATTCCCTATGTTAATTTGTTACTTATTAATAATCTAAAGCGAATATATTAATAATTCATCACATTTAAAATTAGAAGTTAATAAATCATTTAGCGGTAAAAATATTAACATAAAAATAACAAGGTAAAATAAATAGGCAATGAAAATAAAATTACATTTGTATCTACAAATTTTGTAATAACAAATATGAAAATTGAAGAAGTTGTAAAATCTAGTGTAAGTATGGGATTATCTCAAAAAGCGGTATTAAATATTATTTACACACAAAATAATATAAACGAGCGATTGATTGAAATTCTTAAACCCTATGATTTGTCAAACGAACAATATAATGTTTTACGAATTTTAAGAGGTCAAAAAGGAAGTCCTGCTAATATGTGTGTGATTCAAGAGCGAATGATTGCAAAAACAAGCAACACTACCCGATTAGTAGATAAATTACTAGTAAAAGAATTGGTTACACGAAAAGTTTGCAAAGAAAATCGCAGAAAAATTGAAGTATTAATTACTGAAAAAGGATTAGCCATATTGAAAGAATTAGATCCTAAAGTAGACCATTATGAAAAAGATATTGTAGCTAATTTAACTTCGGGTGAATTAGAACAATTAAACCATCTTTTAGAAAAAATTAGAATTAAATAACAAATAATAAAAACCCAAAATTATGAGCACTTTCATTGAAAATCAGAACTGGCGTTATGCAACAAAAAAATTCGACGCTACTAAAAAAATCTCAACAGAAGATTTAAACTTACTTAAAGAAGCTATCCGCCTAAGTACTTCATCCTATGGGTTACAACTTTACAAAGTGTTTATTATTGAAAATCCTGAATTAAGAGCAAAACTACTTCCTGCAGCTTATGGTCAAACTCAAATTGTAGATGCTTCTCAAGTAATTGTTTTTGCAAATCAAACCTCAGCCTCTGAGGCTGATATAGATTCCTACATAAAAAATATCAGTGAAACTAGAGGTATTCCTGTAGATTCTTTGTCTGGTTTCGGTGATTATATGAAAGGAAATATAAATCCTATTCCAGCAGAACAAAAAGCGATTTGGATGGCAAAACAAACTTACTTAGCCTTAGGAAATTTACTTAATGCTGCAGCAGAATTGAAAATTGACGTAACTCCGATGGAAGGATTTAATGCAAAACAATTCAACGAAATTTTAGGATTAGATTCATTAAACCTAAATGCAGCTGTAATAGCTACCATTGGTTACCGTCATGAAGAAGACGCTACCCAACATTATAAAAAAGTAAGGAAATCAAACGAGGATTTATTTATCACACTATAATTATTAACTAAAATCAAATTAAAACAATGAAAAATTTAAAAACTATGGCACTTGCATTATTAGTGGCATTTGGAACCGTTAATGCACAAACAAAAAAAGTAGATGTAACCAAAAGTTCTATTTCATGGGTAGGTAAAAAAGTTACCGGCCAACATGAAGGAACTGTTAACTTAAAAGAAGGAAACCTAATTTTCAAAGGAAAAAAAGTGGTTGGTGGTAATTTTAGGGTTGACATGACTTCTATGACAACTACTGATTTAAAAGCAGGTCAAGGTAAAGAAAAATTAGACGGCCACTTGAAATCAGAGGATTTTTTTGGTACTGAAAAATTCCCGACTGCTACTTTAGTTTTCAAATCTATTGGCGAAAAAAGCGCTGGAGTTTATTCAGTAACAGCCGATTTAACTATTAAAGGAGTAACCAATTCAGTTAATTTTGAGCTTACAGCTGCTTCAAATACTGGTTCAGCAAAATTAATTATCGATAGAACTAAATTTGGAATTAAATATGGTTCTAAATCTTTAGCTGACACTATTGCTGACCGAGCAATTGATGATGAATTTGAATTAACAGTAGCTTTGAAATTCTAATTTCATAATAATATACAAATTAAAGCCCTAGCAAATGTTAGGGTTTTTTTATAATTAATTATTTAATTAATCATAAATTGCGAGACAAAATTGGAACAACAAAATTTATATAGATTGTAAATGAAAAAAATAATAATTATCGATAATTATGATAGTTTTACCTATAACTTGGTGCACTATTTAGAAGATCTAAATGCTGATGTTACCGTTTATAGAAATGATGAATTTGATATTGATGAATTACAAAAATTTGATAAAATTTTACTTTCCCCAGGTCCAGGCGTTCCAAAAGAAGCCGGATTACTTCTTGAAGTCATTAAAACTTATGCAAAAACAAAAAGTATTCTTGGAGTTTGTTTAGGTCAACAAGCAATTGCAGATTTTTTTGGCGGTAGCCTTATTAATTTAAACAAAGTACATCACGGAGTTTCAAGTATCATTACCATTGTTGCCCCTGGTGAACCATTGTTTCATAATTTACCAACTATAATGGAAGTTGGAAGATATCATTCGTGGGTGGTGAATCCAGTTGATTTACCTGAGGTATTAGAGATTACTTCTATTGATGAAAACAATCAAATTATGTCTTTAAGACATCGTGAATTAGATGTTCGAGGAGTGCAATTTCATCCTGAAAGTCTATTAACTCCGAATGGTAAACAGATTTTAGAAAATTGGTTGAACCTATAATATTTATATAAAAAACGGATAGATAGCACGTAATTAACAAACTTTAAAATCACTTTTTCTAAATGAAAATAACTAAATTTTTGCTTATCGGATTCATCTCAGTAGGAATCCAGTCGGTTAAAGCACAAGAGAAAAAAGGACTAACACTTAATGAAGCTATCAATATTGCCATTTCAAAAAGTAGCAATATAGCTTTAGCAACAGCAAAAGTCGAAACTAAAAATTACGAATCTCAATCGATAAAAAACAATCATTATCCAGATTTGAGAACGTCAGGGCAGTTTTTACACCTCTCCAATGCACGTATCAACTCTAATTTGAATTCCAATTCTTCCAATTCTAATTCGCCAATTGCTGTCAATCAAGTAATGCTTGGTCAAATAAGCACTGGCTTACCCCTATTCTCAGGATTTAAATTGCGAAATAGCGTTAAAGCTTCCTCTCACTTGTATTCTTCTGAAAAAGCAAGATTGGAGCAGACGAAGGAAAATACAGCAATGGAAATAATTGAAAATTATGCGAATTTATACCGAGCTCAAAAAGCAGTTATACTAATTACTGATAATTTAAAAAGTGCAGCGCAACGTGTTACCGACTTTACAGCATTAGAAAAAAATGGAATTATAGCACGGAATGATTTGCTTAAAGCACAATTGCAACAATCCAAAGTTCAATTGGCATTGGACGAAGCATATAAAAACGTTTCCGTTTTTAATTACGATTTAATTACAATTTTAAAACTACCAGCCGATTTCAAAATTGATATTGACGAGAATCAATTTGGAAATAATCAACCAATAAATACTACCAATGATATTGAAATTGCACTAAAAAATCGCAAAGATCTTGAAGCAATACATTTCTTACAAAAGGCAAGCGAAAACAATATTAAAATTGCAAAAAGCGCCTATTTTCCGACTATTAATTTAACTGGCGGTTTGATTTATTTGGATTTGAAAAATACCTTAACCGTTTCCAACGCAATGAATTTTGGTGTTGGTTTATCTTACGACTTTGCTAGTATCTTCAAAAACGGAACGAATGTAAAAACAGCAACAAGTAAGGCATTAGAAGTTCTAGAAACGGAAAGCATCTTATCTGAGAAAATTAAAACTCAAGTGCATGAAGCAAATGAAAATTATAACTTAGCCTTGAAACAAAATTTAGTTTACGAACAAGCTATTGAACAAGCGAAAGAGAATTTCAGAATTGTAAAAGACAAATACGAGAACGGACTTTCCAATACTACAGAACTCTTAGAGGCAGATGTAGAGCAATTAAATTCTAAAATAAATTACGCCTATTCTAGAGCTAACGTAATGCTAAAATATTACGAAATGCAATTTGCAGCAGGTCAATTAATACAATCATTCCAACTAACAAAAAACTAATATTACCTATCATGGAAAATCAAAAAAGCAACAAGAAAAGTATCATTATTGCAGTATTAATTCTTTCAGGATTGAGCTATGGAATATTTAAATATGTACATTCACTTTCTCATGAGACCACTGATGATGCTCAAATTGAGAAAAACATGAACCCAATTATCCCAAGAGTAATGGGTTATGTTACCAAAGTATACATCAAAGACAACGATTTTGTAAAAAAAGGAGATACCCTTTTTACCATCGATAACAATGATTATATTATTAAACTAGAGGATGCGAAGGCAGCATTAGTAGCAGCACAGGGAAATTTTGAAGTTTCCAAAGCAGATATTGGAAGTGCCCTTGCCAGTGTTTCTGTATCAGATGCTAATGTACAATCGGCAGGTGGAACTATAGAAACATCAAAAATTAGATTAGAAAGAGCAACCAACGATTTTGACCGTTACAATAATTTATATAAAAATCACTCCATCACTAAACAACAATTTGAGCAAGCTTTAGCAACAAAACAAGAGGCAGAAAGCCAATTGAGAATATTGCAAGACCAACAAAAAGCGAGTGCCTTTCAAAAATCGGTTATCGTTGCAAAATCTAAGGCTTCCAATAAACAAAGCGAAGTAGCTTCAGCAAATATTAAGCGCGCTGAAGCGATGCTCGAAGCCGCAAAACTAAACGTAGGCTATACAATTGTTACCGCTGCAATTGACGGGCAAGTTTCAAAAATTGCTTTACAACCTGGGCAATTGATACAACCTGGACAAGCTTTATTTTACATCATTAACAATCAAGAAGCATGGGTAATTGCCAATTTCAAAGAAACGCAATTGAACAAGATGAAAATGGGGCAAAAAGTGACTGTAAAAGTAGACGCATATCCTGACACCGATTTTGAAGGAGAAATCACTTCTTTTTCACCAGCTACAGGTTCTAAATTTTCTTTACTTCCACCAGATAATGCAACAGGAAACTTTGTGAAAACCATTCAACGATTGCCAGTTAAAATTAGCTTGAATACTGCAAATGATCCTGAAAAAATTAAATTATTACGTCCAGGAATGAATGTTGATGTAGACGTGCATTTAAACTAATTAATAGCATTTGAACCCAATCAAATATGGTACAACAAGATCCAGATAGTTTAGTTGAATATGGTTTCAGAAGGATAATTATCACCATTACGGCGGTGCTTTGCGCCTTATTAGAAATTGTAGACACCACTATTGTAAACGTAGCATTGAACAACATGCGTGGAAGTTTAGGAGCAACTTTAACTGATGTTGCCTGGGTCATTACAGCTTATGCTATAGCAAATGTGATCATTATTCCTATGACAAGTTGGTTGTCCCAACAATTTGGACGTAGAAACTATTTTGCTACTTCAATTATCATTTTTACCATTGCTTCTTTCCTTTGTGGAAATGCAACTAATATTTGGGAACTAGTATTTTTTAGATTCATTCAAGGTTTAGGTGGGGGCGCATTATTAGTTACTGCTCAAACGATTATTACAGAAAGCTATCCAGTTGCAAAACGCGGAATGGCACAAGCAATATATGGAATGGGTGTAATTGTAGGACCCACATTAGGACCACCATTAGGGGGTTATTTTGTGGATCATTTTTCTTGGCCTTATATATTTTATATTAATATCCCAATTGGAATCATCGCTGCATTTCTAACTTTAACTTTTGTTAGAAGTCCTAAATTTGGTGAAAAACTAAGAGCTTCCCAAGTCGATTGGTGGGGAATTGCTTTACTTGCAGGTTTTGTGGGTTCTCTTCAATATATATTGGAACACGGTCAGCAAGACGACTGGTTTAACGACAGAATTATCAATATTTTAACCTTAGTATCTTCGGTGAGTTTTATCTTATTTATTTGGCGAGAACTCAATTACAAACATCCAATTGTAAATTTAAGAGTACTTAAAAATACCAACTTGCGAGTGGGTGTAGTCATGAGTTTTGTTCTTGGTTTCGGGCTTTACAGTTCTACTTTTATTATACCTATTTACACTCAATCAATACTTGGATGGAGTGCGTTAGATGCTGGTTTGATTCTTATTCCTAGTTCTATTACCACAGGATTTATGATGCCAATGATAGGAAAATTGATACAACGGGGAGTACCACAAGCCTATATGGTGGCAGCAGGATTTTTAGCCTTTTTCATATTTTCTTTTTGGATGCACAATGTACTAACACCTGACACAGGAACGGAACATATCTTCTGGCCGTTGATATTACGAGGAATCGGTTTAGGGCTACTTTTTGTACCTATAACTACACTGTCATTATCCACTTTAAAAGGTAGAGAAATTGGTGAAGGAGCGGCTTTTACGGGAATGATGCGACAATTAGGAGGTTCGTTTGGAATTGCGATCATCACTACATTAATAGCAAGGTTAAATCAAGTTCATAGAATTAATTTAATTTCTCACCTTGAAAACACCAGTTATGAAGTGCAACAACGGGTAGTTCAATTACAACAAGGGTTAATGAGTAAAGGATATAGCTTTAACGAATCTTTAAATAAAGCCTATAAAATTTTGGAATTTAATGTAATGAAGCAAAGTTCAGTATTGACTTATATCGACATTTTTAATTATCTAGGTTTACTGTTTTTATTCTGTATTCCGTTTGTATTATTGATCAAGAAAAGAAATTAATATTATCTAGTGAAAACTAATTTTGAATCGTCCGACAAATTTGCATCAAAAGCATAACCTTCATAATTAAAGCCTTTGATATCCTCTATAGTTTGAGCATTGGTGTCAATAATATAACGCACCATTAAACCCCTAGCCTTTTTAGCAAAGAAACTAATCATGGTGAGTTTACCTTCTTTGTAATCTTTAAATTCTGGAGTGATGACTTTAACTTTAAGCGATTTAATATCTACCGCTGAGAAATATTCGTTACTGGCTAAATTCAATAAAAAATCTCCTTTAGAAATTGATTTATTTAATGCTTTAGTAATCTTTGATTTCCAAAAAGCATATAAATTTTTGGATTCACCAATAGCAATTGAAGTACCCATTTCCAATCGGTAGGCTTGAATTAAATCCAGTGGTTTTAACAAGCCGTACAAACCTGAGAGAATAAACAAACGGTTTTGCAAGTCTTCCATTTTATCCATCGGAATCGTATATGCATCCACTCCAGTGTAGACTTCTCCATCAAAAGCATAAATTGCAGGTCTGGAATTATCAGGGGTGAATGGGATTTTCCAACTTTGATTGCGCTCCCAATTGAGTTGGGCCAAATTATCTGAAATTGACATCAATCCAGATAAATCTTTAGGCTTTAATTTTTTCAATACCCTATGAATCTGGCTCGCTTCTTTTAAAAAGGAAGCTTCCGAGAAATTCTGAGTTGGCAAATCAGATTCAAAATTTAAGGACTTAGCTGGTGAAATTACAATTTTCATACAAATAGATTATCTAAATTCAAAAATACAAATAACAATATAAGTTTGCTAATTCTTTACAATAGTATTTTTCTATAATTATATAATTTGATTACATTTGTGACTATAACCCTAAATTTATCAAAATGAAAAAAATTGTAGTATTAGCACTTTTAATTTGCAGCTTTGGTTTTGCACAAGACAAAATAAAAAATGCAAGAGTTATTGAACAAAGAAGAACCATGAGTTTAGGATTTAGCGCTTCTGAACCTAGCGCATTCGAATTAACCGGAGAGAAAAAAAACCTTTTGAAAAGTCTTTTTGGTTATAACAGTTCGAATATTTTAAAATTAGGCTACGGAAGAACTGTAGTAAATGTTGGCGGAGAAAAATATGTAGGAACAGGAATACTATTATCATCAGGTTCTAGAACGTATTTAAAGAAAGAAAGTTGGAATGATTTTTATTACCAAAACAGTTTGGAATTTGGATACATCCGTTTTAAAGAAGAGAACTATTCTGGAACTTATAAATACATTTCCTTTTTCAACCCTGAGGTGGGCTATAAATGGCAAGTTTCAAAAGAGTTAAGTATTGATCCCTCAATGGGATGTCTTTGGAAAATAGAATGGAGAGGTACAGACAATGTTGACAACAGATCTTTTTCAAGCTTAGTCCCAAGAGTAGGAATTAGAGTAGGATATAGTTTCTAAAAAATAAAAAAAGGGGGTCAATTTGACTCCCCTTTTTTTATGTTCTATTGCTCCTCTTCCATCACTTCGTGTGACTTCGAATAATTTCTCCATTTTTCAATGCAATCCTGCATGTCTTGAGGTAATTCAGTATCAAATCGCATCATTTTACCTGTGGTAGGATGAACAAATCCAAGTGTTTTAGCGTGTAAAGCTTGTCTTGGTAATATCTTAAAACAATTGTCAATAAATTGCTTGTATTTAGTAAACGTAGTTCCCTTCAAAATTAAATCTCCACCATAACGAGCATCATTGAAAAGCGGATGTCCTAAATGTTTCATGTGAACGCGAATTTGATGTGTACGTCCGGTTTCTAAAATGCAAGAAACCAAGGTTACATATCCAAAACGTTCCAAAACTTTGTAATGCGTAACCGCTGGTTTTCCAATGGTAGGATCTTCAAAAACCGCCATTTGCATTCGGTCTTTTACATGTCGTGCTATATTTCCTTCAATGATACCCTCGTCTTCTTTCACGGTTCCCCAAACTAATGCAATGTATTCTCTTTCAGTAGTTTTAGATTCAAATTGCTTAGCCAAATGCGTCATTGCCGCTTCAGTTTTTGCAATTACTAGAAGTCCAGTAGTGTCTTTATCAATTCGGTGCACTAGTCCAGGACGTTCACTAGAATTCATTGGCAAATTCTCAAAATGATACGCTAAAGCATTCACCAAAGTACCCGTATAATTTCCATGTCCAGGATGAACTACAAAATCAGAAGGCTTGTTTATGAGCAATAAAGTGTCGTCTTCATAAACTATATTTAGCGGAATATTCTCAGGATCTACGCGGTTTTCAAATGGAGGGTGCGATAACATGATCCGAACCACATCCAAAGGTTTCACCCGGTAATTGGATTTTACAGGGACGTCATTCACATAAATATCTCCAGCAGAAGCCGCATTTTGAATTTTATTTCGAGTGGCATTAGGGATTAAATTCATTAAAAACTTGTCAATCCTTAAAAGCAATTGCCCTTTAGGAACATCAAATCTAAAATGCTCAAATAACTCCTCTTCTAATTCTTCAATATCGTTATTATTATTCTTCATTCGGAGGTGTTTCAACGCCTAAACTATCAACAGTCTCAACAAATCCTTCATTTCCATCACCCAAAACCAAGTCTATTTTAGAAGACTTGAAAATTTTATCTCCAGGATTTAATTTCTTACCATTACAGTGCATTTCTAAAACCATGTCTTTAGCTAAATCTGGTTTATAAGTAATCTCTCCCGGCTCCAGTCCCAATGATTTAAGAGTTGGAACCGCTTGACGATAGGTTTTCTGAATTAAATTCGGAATTCTAACCATCGTGAAACCCGATGAATTTATCTTTATATAAATCTTTCTGTTTTTCTTTACTCTAGCACCAGGCAAAGGATCTTGTTCAACAACTGTATGCTTGGGAAACGCAGGATTAAAATCAACACTATCTAAAAGAACGTATTCCAAATCCAAATCGTCCACCGTTTCTTCCACTTGTTCTTCAGACATTTTACTTAAATTCGGAACCGTAATTTCATTCCCATGATCAGTAGTAAATGTCAACCAATGCATAAATAAATAACCTAAAACAAATATCATTATCAAAGCTACAAAAACCTGGACCGCAAAAACTTTACTCTTTAAATATTCTTTTAAACTCATAGTATTAGATTTCCTGCAAAGATATAAAAATTGTAAAGGTAATTCGTTTGAAAAAAAATGATATTTTTGTTAATTATTAGGAGCTATTTCCTGCCATCATTCCAATCCACGCAAAAAAACGTGGGATTTTCCCTTCTGTCAGGGCTAAGGCATTTGAAATAAATTTAAATTAAGAGTATAAAATGAAAAATATTGCAATTATCATGGGAGGCTATTCCAGCGAATATAAAATTTCGTTGGTCAGCGGAAACGTAGTGTATAACTTTTTAGATCAATCGAAATTTATAGGTTATCGCATTCATATTTTCAAAGAAAAATGGGTTTATGTAGATGACAATGATTCCGAATTTCCAATTGATAAAAACGATTTTTCAACCACAGTAAACGGAACAAAAATAACCTTTGACTCAGTATTTAATGCCATTCATGGAACTCCGGGAGAAGACGGATTAATGCAAGCCTATTTCGAATTATTGGGAATACCACAAACCTCATGCGATTATTACCAAGCAGCGCTTACCTTCAACAAACGCGATTTATTATCGGTATTAAAACCCTACGGAATTAAAACCGCTACTTCCTTTTATTTGAATAAAGGAGATTTTATTGATACTGTCGAAATTGTGAATAAAGTAGGACTGCCTTGTTTTGTAAAACCAAATAAATCAGGATCGAGCTTTGGAATTTCAAAAGTAAAAACTGCTGCCGAACTCCCTATTGCCATTGAAGTAGCTTATAAAGAAGATAATGAAATTATTATTGAGAGCTTCCTGGATGGAACTGAAGTTTCAGTGGGAGTAATCAATTACCAAGGAAAAATTACCGTTTTACCAATTACAGAAATAGTTTCAGAAAACGACTTCTTCGATTATGAAGCCAAATATCTAGGGAAATCTCAGGAAATTACGCCGGCTAGAATTTCTGATGAAATGACAGCAAAAGTTGGCGAAATTGCAAAAAGAGCCTATGAAGTTTTGAAAATGAAAGGATTCTCAAGAAGCGAATTCATCATTGTAAATGAAGAACCTCACATGCTAGAAATGAATACTATTCCTGGTTTAACCACCGAGAGTTTAATTCCACAACAAGCTAAAGTTGCCGGCATTTCTTTAGAAGATTTGTTCACTAACGCAATTGAGTTGGCGTTGAAATAATTAAAGTTATAATTTAATCTTGGAATTCTTAAACCTTTAAACTTCTATAGCTATTAATAAACTTATGAAAAAAGCCGTTTTCCCTGGATCATTTGATCCATTAACATTAGGACACGAAGACATTATCAAAAGAGCCATTCCATTATTTCATGAAATTGTAATTGCTATTGGGGTGAATGCTGAAAAAAAATACATGTTTTCCTTAGCGGAACGCAAGAGATTCATTGAGGAAACTTTCAAAAACGAACCTAAAGTTTCGGTTATCACTTATGAGGGTTTGACCATTGATTTATGTGCAAAAATTAAGGCCAACTATATCCTTCGTGGTTTGAGAAATCCTGCCGACTTTGAATTTGAAAAAGCCATTGCCCACACCAATAGAAAACTCTCCAAAATAGAAACTGTGTTTTTACTAACGGCAGCTAAAACTTCCTATATCAGTTCCAGTATTGTTCGCGACGTGATTAGAAATGGCGGAGAATATGACAAACTCGTTCCAGAGGCTGTTAGAGTAAAATAAAAAAACTAAATAACCATTGCGGAAGCGTTTATATAAATGTACTTTCGCAACCTAAAATTTAATTATGGAAAGAGCCTTAAACAAACGCAGCGATTCAAAATGTGAATTGTGTGCAGCAACTGAAACCTTAAAAGTATTCACGGTTTTACCAACAAAAAAAGGCGGATTAGACGAAAATATATTGGCCTGTAAAACTTGTATCGAGCAAATTGAGAACCCAGGAAATGAAGATTTAAACCATTGGCGTTGTTTAAACGAAAGCATGTGGAACGAAAACGTAGCTGTTCAGGTCGTGGCTTGGAGAATGTTAAGTCGTTTACGAGCAGCAGGATGGCCAAAAGAATTATTGGATATGATGTATCTTGACGACGATACTTTAGCCTGGGCGCAAGCAACTGGCGAAGGAGAAGACGATGAAAACAAGGTAATTCACCGCGATGTGAATGGCGTTGTTTTAGCTACTGGAGATTCAGTGGTTTTAATCAAAGATTTGAAAGTAAAAGGGTCAAGCATGGTTGCAAAACAAGGCACTTCGGTTAGAAACATTCGATTGGATCATGAAAATGCCGAATACATTGAAGGCCGTGTAGAGGGTCAAACAATTGTTATTATCACACAATATGTAAAGAAGATTTAAAAGAGCTATATAACTGCATAATTTTAATATTTGAATTCAAAACACAAATAATTGATTTTTCTTTAAAATTAATTTGTAAAATTTAAATTGTTTTTTATATTTGGTATAAACTTTACAACTAAAAAAGGGTTCTTATCCGTAAATCCTTTTGAGTTGAAATAAATTATTAAGATGAAAAAATTTACATTTATCACAGGAGCTTTCTTTTCAAGCTTGACATTAATTGGTGTGCTATTTAAAATTCAATATTGGGTAGGTGGCTCAATATTCATAATTTTAGGAATTGCTGGTATTGCATTTTTATTTATTCCTGCTTATGCAATTTATAAATACAACAAGGACAAATAAAATTTACAATTAACTACACATCCGGATTTTCTCTGTAGATTATACAAAATAAAAAAATACTTACTACAAGCCGATACTACGACAATTCGCGGAAGTTTACTGCATTAAAAAAGTCGCTAATTAGCGACTTTTTTGTTTTATCTAGAATAGTTTGGTGCTTCCTTAGTTATGGTCACATTATGTGGATGACTTTCATTGATTCCGCTAGCAGTAATGCGAACAAATCGTCCCGTGGCTTGTAAAGTAGGAATGTCTTTCGAACCACAATAACCCATTCCTGCTCTTAAACCACCTATGAATTGTTGCATGCTTTCGTTCAATTCTCCTTTATAGGGAACACGACCTACAATTCCTTCTGGTACTAATTTCTTCACATCGTCTTCTACATCTTGGAAATAACGGTCTTTAGATCCTTCTTGCATGGCTTCTACAGATCCCATTCCGCGATAAGATTTGAATTTACGACCTTCGAAAATAATCGTTTCACCAGGTGATTCCTTGGTTCCTGCCAATAATGATCCTAACATTACACAATCGGCACCGGCGGCTATTGCCTTTGGAATATCTCCTGTGTAACGAATTCCACCATCAGCAATTACTGGAACTCCTGATCCTTTTATGGCTGCAGCGACTTCTAATACGGCCGAAAACTGAGGGAATCCAACACCAGCAACAATACGGGTGGTGCAAATTGAACCCGGTCCAATTCCCACTTTAACCCCATCCGCTCCATTTTCAACTAAGTATTTTGCCGCTTCTGGTGTGGCTATATTTCCAACAATAACATCTAATTTTGGGAATTTTGCTTTTACTTCTTTCAATACATTGACTACTCCTTGTGTATGTCCGTGAGCAGTATCTATAATAATAGCATCAACACCTGCATTTACTAAAGCTTCTGCTCTTTGAACTGCATCGCCTGTAACTCCTATGGCAGCAGCTACTCGCAAGCGACCGAAAGAATCTTTGTTGGCAATTGGTTTTTGTGTTAATTTAGTAATATCTCTGAATGTAATTAAACCCACTAATTTATAATCGGCGTTAACTACTGGTAATTTTTCAATTTTGTTGCCTTGCAAAACCACTTCTGCTTGCTCTAAGGAAGTTCCCTCGGCTACCGTAACCAAATTTTCCGAAGTCATTACTTCGATAATTGGTCGAGTATTATTTTTCTCAAAACGCAAGTCCCGATTGGTAACAATTCCTTTTAGGGTTTTATTTTCATCTACAATTGGAATACCTCCAATACCAAATTCTTTCATCGCATTTTTTGCATCAGCAACAGTAGAAGAAAGAGGCAGTGTTACCGGATCGATGATCATTCCTGATTCTGCACGTTTTACTTTTCTTACTTTAGCCGCTTGTTGCTCAATGGTCATGTTTTTATGCAATACCCCAATCCCTCCTTCTTGAGCCATTGCAATTGCCATAGCACTTTCAGTTACAGTATCCATTGCTGCAGACACTATAGGTACATTAAGGGTAATGTTACGAGAAAATTTTGATTGAATACTAACTTCTCTTGGAAGAACGTTAGAATAATTTGGAACTAACAATACGTCATCGTAGGTTAATCCTTCTCCAATAATTTTTGTGTTGTGTGCGATCATTGCAATTTGTAGTTGAATTGCGTGCAAAGATAGTAAATAATATTAGATATGGCAAAACTAAGTACCAAGGCTTTTCTTTGAATTCATTCCAATAAATCAATGGAATTCACCAAACAATTTCGTGGCCTCATTATAGGCACTTTCAAAACTCATTGGACTGGTATTCGTTTGCTCCTTTTGGGAAGTAAAAAAAGAAAGTAATTTTTCTGTTGGCATATTTCCTGTAAGCGTATCTTTTGCCATGGGACAACCTCCAAAACCTTGGATGGCTCCATCAAATCGGCGGCAACCTGCGTTGTAAGCAGCATCTACTTTCTCAAACCATTTTTCTGATGTGGTATGAAGATGAGCTCCAAATTCAATATTAGAGTATTTCGGAATTAAATTAGAAAATAAATACTGAATGACCTCTGGCGTTGAACTTCCAATTGTATCCGAAAGCGATAGGATTTTAACGCCACGATTGGCTAAATTTTCTGTCCAATTGCTCACAACATCTACATTCCATGGGTCTCCATATGGATTTCCAAATCCCATAGATAAATAGGCAACGACTTGCTTATTGGTTTTATCGGCAATTTCTAGAATTTCGTTTAAAGTAACCAATGATTCTTCAATGGTTTTATGGGTGTTTCGCATTTGGAAATTCTCAGATATCGAAAAAGGGAATCCTAAATATTGAATTTCTTTATGTGCTGATGCAGCTATTGCCCCTTGTGTATTGGCAATAATTGCGAGTAATTTACTATTGGTTTTTGATAAATCCAATTGCGATAAAACTTCGGCGGTATCTTGCATTTGAGGAATGGCCTTTGCCGAAACAAAACTTCCAAAATCAATAGTATCAAACCCTACGCGAAGCAGCGATTGTATATATGCCACCTTTCTTGCAGTTGGAATAAACGACTTTATTCCTTGCATAGCATCTCGAGGGCATTCTATTATTTTTATTGAATTCATTGGTTCAAATATAGAAAAAATGCAGCAGTTCAGGCCGATGAATTAGAATAAATTATTGCGCTACCGATTCTAAGATTTTTTTATTTATGGCTTTCACTAATGCAGGTCCTTCGTAAATAAAACCGGTGTAAAGTTGGATTAAACTTGCTCCGGCTTCTAATTTATCTATAGCCTCTTGTGCAGAATGAATACCTCCTACTCCAATGATAGGAAATGATTTATTGCTTTTTTGAGATAAAAATCGGATCACCTCGGTAGATCTCGAAGTTAATGGTTTGCCCGACAACCCGCCTGCTTGCTCTTTATTTTCAGATTGCAAACCTTCTCTAGAAATAGTGGTATTGGTTGCAATGACCCCAGCAATTTTTGTAGTGTTTACAATATCGATAATATCCAATAACTGCTCATTAGTTAAATCGGGTGCTATTTTTAGTAAGATTGGTTTTTGTTCTGGTCGAGCCAAATTAAGATCTTGTAGGGTTTGTAATAATTTAGTTAACGGTGCTTTTTCTTGTAGTTCTCTTAAATTGGGTGTGTTGGGAGAACTTACATTTACCACAAAATAATCAACATAATCATATAGAGCTTCAAAGCAAATTACGTAATCATCGACGGCATTTTCATTTGGAGTCAGCTTATTTTTTCCGATGTTACCCCCAATTAAAACTGCTTTATTTTGATTTAATTTCTCAATTGCTGCTTGAATTCCTTTATTGTTAAAACCCATCCTATTGATGATGGCGGCGTCTTGTTTCAATCGGAACAATCTCTTTTTAGGATTACCATCTTGGGCTTTTGGAGTTAGCGTTCCAATTTCAATAAAACCGAAACCAAAATTAGAAAGCTCATTATAAAGGACGGCATCTTTATCAAAACCAGCGGCTAAGCCAACGGGATTTTTGAACTTTAAACCAAATACTTCTGTCTCTAATCTTTTATCTTCAATTACATAAATAGCTCTGAAAACACTTGAAAATCCTGGTATTTTAGAGATAAAACGAATGGCAGAAAAGGTAAAATAATGGACTTCTTCAGGATTAAACCAAAAAAGTAAAGGGCGAATTAACAGTTTGTACATGGTGGTGGTGTTGTGAGCTACAAAAGTAAAGAATAGTTTTTATTTAATTAAATCAACATATGATAAATTCAATAATTTCTATATAAAAAAAGCATTTTAATTATTACATTTGAAGCTAAAGCAAATAATGATTTCAATAATGAAAAAACCGATTGCAATAAAACTATTAATTTTCTATTGTTTTGCACAAATATCTTTTGGACAGCAGCCTGTAAAACCCAATTCTGCCGCTATTTACAACCAAATTGAAAAACTAAATTTCTTAGGTTCGGTGTTGTACATTGCAGCGCATCCCGACGATGAAAACACCCGATTGATTTCCTATTTATCCAACGAGAAAATGGCTAGAACCGGTTACTTATCATTAACACGTGGTGACGGAGGACAGAATTTAATTGGTCCAGAATTACGAGAGCAATTGGGCGTGATTCGAACACAAGAACTACTTGAAGCCCGAAAAATAGATGGTGGAGAGCAATTTTTTTCCCGGGCCAATGATTTTGGATACTCTAAAAATCCAGAGGAGACTTTGCAAATCTGGGATAAAAACCAAGTTTTAAGTGATGTTGTTTGGGCTATTCGAAAATTTCAACCCGATGTCATCATCAATCGTTTTGATCATCGTTCTCCAGGTACAACCCATGGACATCATACCGCTTCTGCCCTATTGAGTGTGGAAAGTTTCGATTTGGCTAACAATGCGAATGTATTTCCAAATCAGTTAAAATGGGTGAAACCTTGGCAGCCAAAAAGACAATTTTTTAATACCTCCTGGTGGTTTTATGGAAGTAAAGAAAAATTTGACGCAGCCGATAAAACCAACTTATCTTCTTTACAAATAGGCGTTTATTACCCTTCAATCGGAAAATCAAATCAAGAAATTGCAGCATTAAGCAGAAGTTGTCATCAATCACAAGGATTTGGAAGCACCGGTAGTCGTGGAGAAGAAATGGAATATTTGGAATTTCTGAAAGGAACTTCATTAAATAACAAAAGTAACCTATTTGAAGGAGTTGACACCTCATGGAATCGTGTGAAAGGCGGCGCAGCTGTAGGTGAATTAATTCAAAAAATATTGAAAGAATATGATTTCAAAAACCCAGCTTTAAGCATTCCGAATTTAGTGAAAGCCTATTCTATGATTCAATTATTAGAAGAAGAGCATTGGAAAACTATAAAAACAGAAGAACTTAAAAAGGTAATTACTGCTTGTTCCGGTTTGTATCTTGAAGGTGTTACAGAAAATCAAACCGCAACTCCTAATAGCTCCCTGAATGTGAAAATTGAAACGATCAATAGAAGTGTCAATCCAATGATTTTAAAGAGCATTTTTTCCATGCCAGAGGGTAAAAACACGATTATTAATAGCGAATTAAAATACAATATCTCTTTAAATAATAAAATCGATATTCAACTACCAGAAACGATAAGCCATACCAATCCTTATTGGTTAAACGAAAAAGGGACTGTTGGAATGTATAATGTTAATGAGCAACAAAACATTGGAATTGCAGATATTATAAGAGAAGTTAAATTGGTGTTTAATATTGAAATTAATGGTGTTACCATTCCGTTTGAACGAAATATAATTTATAAATACAACGACCCTACCAAAGGAGAAATTTACAATCCTTTAAATATTGTTCCCGAAATATCCTTGTTAATAGTTGATAAAGTAGCCTTATTTAATTCAGGTAAATCAAAAATAATTGATATTAAAATCAAAGCTGGAAAAGAAATAGAAAATGGAAAAATAAAATTAGATGTTCCATCAAATTGGAAAGTAAATCCAATCGAGATTGCATTTGCCTTGAGCAAAAAAGGAGAAGAACAAACAGTACACTTCGAAGTATTTCCTCCAAAAAATGCGGATGAAATTACAGTGAAAGCAATCGCTATTGTAAATGGGAAACTGTTTGACAAAGAGCAAATAAATATCAATTACGAGCACATTTCAAAGCAGCAAATACTTAGAACTTCGGAAGCAAGATTCATTAAATTGGATATAAAAAACGGAAATGAAAAAATTGCTTATTTAATGGGAGCTGGTGACGAAGTTCCAAAAAGCTTGAAGCAAATGGGTTATGAAGTGACCGAAATTAATCCGAGTGAAATTACAAAAGAAAAACTGGAGTATTTTGATGTATTTATGACTGGGATAAGAGCTTATAACACGGTTAAAGAATTGAAATTTAAGCAAGATGTTCTTTTAGATTTCGTAAAAGAAGGCAAAACCATGATAGTTCAATACAATACCACGGATGAATTAGTAACTAATAATATTGCCCCATTTCCAATTAAAATTTCAAGAGATCGGGTAACGGATGAAAATGCCAAAGTGCGCTTTTTAGCTCCCGAACATCCTGTATTAAACTATCCTAACAAGATTTCAACAAAAGATTTTGAGGGTTGGACACAAGAACAAGGATTGTATTATCCAAGTGAATGGGACCCAGCTTTCACTCCTATTTTATCTACTAATGACAAAGGGGAATCACCAAAAAATGGAGCTTTATTGGTTGCTAAATACGGAAAAGGAAACTACATCTATACCGGGTTAAGCTTTTTTAGAGAGTTACCAGAAGGAGTTTCTGGAGCGTACCGTTTGATTTCTAACCTAATTTCAATAAAGTAATTATGAACGATAATGAAAATAAATTATGGAAAAAAAATTACTCTTGGGTGTTGATTGCAAATGCGATTTATATTTTATTTTACTTGATTATAATGCAACTATTTTCCTAGAATATGCAACAAATTGATTGGATAATACTCGTAATCACCCTGCTTTTTATCGTTATTTATGGCGTTTGGAAAACAAAAGGCAGCACTGCAAATGTAAAAGAGTACATTTTAGGAAATAATGAAACACCTTGGTGGACCGTAGGACTTTCCGTGATGGCCACTCAAGCTAGCGCAATTACGTTCCTTTCTACGCCTGGCCAAGCGTATCATGACGGAATGGGATTTGTGCAGTTTTATTTTGGGTTACCTATTGCGATGGTGGTGATTAGCATGACCTTTATCCCAATTTACCATAAGTTAAAAGTATTTACTGCCTATGAATATTTAGAAGAGCGTTTCGATCTAAAAACGCGTTCCTTAGCCTCTATTTTATTTTTGGTACAACGCGGTTTAGGAACTGGAATAACTATTTACGCACCATCCATCATACTATCTTCTATATTGGGTTGGAATTTAACCCAACTGAATATTATTATTGGTTCACTGGTAATTATTTACACGTTTTCTGGAGGTACCAAGGCTGTAAACGTAACGCAAAAACACCAAATGTTTGTCATTATGTTTGGAATGATAGCCACCTTTTTCTTGATTTTACATTTATTACCCAACGACATGACTTTTGGAAATGCGCTTCACATAGCTGGTGCAAATGACAAAATGAATATAGTCGATTTCTCATTTGATCCAGAAACACGATACACTTTTTGGAGTGGAATTACTGGAGGGTTTTTCCTTGCTTTGTCCTATTTTGGTACCGATCAATCTCAGGTAGGTCGTTATTTATCAGGTAAATCTATTCGAGAAAGTCAAATGGGATTAATTATGAATGGCTTTTTAAAAGTCCCAATGCAGTTTTTTATTCTTTTAATTGGAGTCATGGTTTTCGTGTTTTTCCAATTCAATCCGGTTCCATTGAATTTTAATCCGAACAATAAAGTGGTAATTGAAAAATCCATTTACAAGGAAGAATACCACCAATTAGAAAAACAGCTTGTGGATTTGTCCGAAGAAAAAAAGGAGTTCAATCTTTTGTATATTGACCATTTAAATCAGAATTATGACAATCCAATATTGAGAAAAAAACTCACCGCATTATCTTACAAGGAAAATGACCTGAGAGATCAAGCCAAGGAATTAATTTCAAAAGCGGATGCAAAAGCAGAGACGAATGATAAAGATTATGTGTTTATAAATTTTATTCTGAACTACTTACCTAAAGGATTAATTGGACTTTTATTAGCGGTAATATTATCGGCTGCCATGTCGTCGACCGCTTCAGGATTAACTGCATTAGCGTCAACCACAGCAATCGATATTTACAAACGTAATTTAAAAGTAGAAAAATCCGATAAACATTATGTAAATGCAACCAGAGTATTTACAGTATTTTGGGGAATAGTAGCGATTCTGTTTGCTTGTATTGGAACCTTGTTTGAGAATTTAATTCAGTTGGTGAATATAATTGGATCCATTTTCTATGGTACCGTTTTAGGCATTTTCTTAGTTGGTTTTTACATAAAATACATTCGTGCAAAAGCCATTTTCTGGGGAGCTATTTTCACTCAATTAATGATATTTTATATATTTTACCTAGATATTGTAAGTTTCCTATGGTTGAATTTTATAGGCGCAATTATGACAATAGTAGTAGCTTTATTACTTCAGTTCTTTTTATTCCGAGATAAAATCAAAGTGTTTGAAAATATTGAATAATAATTTTAAGGAGATAAGCGATCCGTTTTCCAAGAATAATCATCTTGCAATTGGTATCTAATACGGTCATGAAGTCGGTTTGGACGTCCTTGCCAAAATTCTACTTCAACGGGTTTAATAAGGAAACCGCCCCAAAATTCAGGTCGTAGTATTTCTTTACCCTGGTAATCTATTTCTAATTGTTTCAATTTTTCTTCCAATGAAGCTCGAGAAGGAATCACTTCACTTTGATTAGAAACTATAGCCCCAAGCTTACTTCCATCAGGTCTAGACTCAAAATAACCATCAGAAATATTCGTTGGTGTTTTTTCTGCAATTCCTTTAATAATTACTTGTCTTTCCATGGAATGCCAAAAGAAAGACAGACAAACATTTGAATTATTAATAATTGCTTTTCCTTTTTCTGAGTTATAATTGGTATAAAAAATAAAACCTTCTTCGGAGTATTTTTTAAGTAGAACTACTCTTGATTTAGGAAAACCATCCAAACCTATTGTAGAAACGGTCATCGCATTTACCTCTTCTATTCCGCCGAAATCTTCCACTTCATGAAACCATTGATGAAACAAATTAATCGGATCTTCTGGAATTGAAGTTTCCAAAAGAGCGCTCTTTTCATATGATTTTCGGTAATCGCTTAAATCTTCCATTGAATATGTTTTAGATTTTAGAATATATTCCAAAATTACTATTAATAATTAGAATTCAAAACTAACTCCGTCATCTGCCAAAAGCACTTCTGGAAAAATGGTTAGTGCTTCTTCTCTAAACAAATTGATATTGTCATATCGAGTGGAATAATGACCCAAAACCAATTGTTTAACATTAGCTTTCAAGGCTATTTTTGCCGCTTGTTTAGCTGTACAATGCATTGTTTTATGGGCCAACTGCTCCTCGGAATCTAGAAATGTAGACTCATGATACAATACATCTGCATTCTCAATTATCGGAATAATGTCTTCATTATAGACGGTATCTGAACAAAAAGCATAACTTTTAGTTGGAATTGGATCAAAGGTCAGTTTTTCATTTTCAATTACCCGTCCGTCCTCTAAAGTGATGTCTCTTCCATTTTTAATTTTCTGATAATAACAAGAATCTATTTCGAAATTTTGAACCGCATCTAAATTCAATTTACGATCACCTACTTTCTCCTGAAATAAGAATCCATTGGTATAAACTCTGTGTTTTAAAGGGATTGTCTTTACGAATACTTTATCGTCTTCGTAAATGATTTCACTTTTATCAGCATTCAGTTCATGGAAAAACAAACCGTAATTGGTCCAGGAATTGGATAATTTTAACTGTAATTTGATCACTTCTTCTATTCCTTTCGGACCATAAATGTGTAAATCGTTGGTACGATTAAGCAACATAAAAGTAGAAACTAAACCTACTAAACCATAAAAATGATCGCCATGCAAATGAGAAATAAAAATGTGATTAATTTTTGAAAAACGGATTTTATTTTTGCGCAATTGAACCTGAGTTCCTTCGCCACAATCAATTAGAAACAGACGATTTCTGATTTCTAAAACTTGTGCCGTCGGATTAGTAATCGTTCGTGGTGTTGCAGCGTAGCAACCAAGTACAGTTAGATTCAATTTATTGTTTATTCTTTAATTTGGTTATTTGGTAATTCTTGAAAAGTAGTTTGTTGCCGATTAAACAAATAACCGAATTAACAAATATACCTCTAAAACCCTAAATCTCTTTCAATTTCGTCCATATCAATAATATCGTGTGCTTCTAAAACGGAAGGAACTACTATTAATGATTTAGAAAGGGCGTTATAATCGATATTTTCAGCAACTATTACGAAAGATTTTTTCCCTTTACAATGCAATTTAGACAAATCCGAAAATGCTTTTATAGATTGGATAGTATAAGAATTATTATGCGATAGATCCAAAATCAAATTCTGATTTTTGTAACATTCGTGTTGGCTAGTCACATTGTCTAAAAATAAACCACAATCTCCCTGAGTATCTTTTAAAATTGTGGTGTGACCATTAGCAACTACTTTCATTAAATTATTGGATTTTAGAAGCCAATAAATAGATCACTGCCATTCGAACTGCCACTCCATTTTCCACTTGATTTAATATCAATGATTGATTAGAATCAGCCACTTCAGAAGTAATTTCAACACCACGATTTATGGGTCCTGGATGCATTATTACAATCTCTTTATTTAGGGAATCCAACAAGGTTTTATCTAATCCATATTGATGAGCGTATTCTCTTGTTGAAGGGAAAAAATTCACATCCATTCTTTCGTTTTGAACTCTAAGCATATTCGCTACATCACACCATTCCAGAGCTTTACGTATATTTGATTCTACTTTTACTCCAAGTGATTCAATGTGTCTTGGGATTAGCGTTTTTGGTCCGCAAACCTTCACTTCTGCTCCTTGCATTTGCAAGGCATAAATGTTAGAAAGCGCTACCCGAGAGTGTAAAATATCACCCACAATAACTACTTTTTTACCTGCCACTTCTCCTAGTTTTTCTCTAATTGAATAACTATCTAAAAGCGCTTGGGTAGGATGTTCGTGTGCTCCGTCTCCAGCGTTAATGATACTAGCCTTTACGTTTTGTGATAAAAAATGAGCCGCGCCAGGATTAGCATGTCGCATCACTACCATATCCACTTTCATTGATAAAATATTATTTACGGTATCAATTAAAGTTTCTCCTTTTTTAACTGAGGATTGAGCTGCAGAAAAACTAATTACATCTGCAGAAAGTCTTTTTTGCGCTAGTTCAAATGATAATTTGGTTCGCGTACTGTTTTCGAAGAAAATATTAGCAATCGTAATGTCTCGTAAGGAAGGAACTTTCTTTATTGGACGGTTGATTACTTCTTTAAAATGATCGGCGGTTTCAAAAATAAGGTCAATATCATTTTTGTTGATATTTTTAATTCCTAATAAATGATTTACACTTAATTCGCTCATTTCTATACAATTTGTTTTTTGTTTGTTGGTATTAAATATACTGCGTCTTCGCCGTCTTGCTCTTGCCAGCATACTTTTACTTTTTCATCATTAATCGCATCTACTTGACGACCCCGATAATCAGGCTGAATTGGTAGATCACGACTAAATCTTCGGTCAATCAATGTGAGAAGCTCAATAGATGCAGGCCTTCCAAAAGACTGTATCGCAGTTAGTGCAGCACGTATACTTCTTCCAGTGTACAATACATCATCTATAAAGATTACTTTTTTATTTTCAACTAAAAAATCTATTTGGGTTCTATTAGCTTCTAATTGCTTGTCATTTCTTCGGAAATCATCTCTAAAAAAAGTGATGTCTAAGTAACCTAAAAGGATGTTTGAAATTTTATATTCGTTTTCAAGTAATTCTTTTAATCTCTCTGCCAAAAAAGTCCCTCTGGGTTGAATACCAATTAGAATAGTTTCTGAAAAATCTAAATGCTTTTCAATCAATTGACAAGCCAAACGATGGAGAATGATATTGACTTCTTTGGAAGTAAGCAATATTTTTTGACTCATATTGAAGTTTTTTGTTTGGTTATGCAAATATATAATTTTTTTACAGATTTTATCATCGATTGATCGAGAACTCAAAAAAAATTATTTCAATTAATATCAAAAAAAACTCTCGATTTCTCGAGAGTTAAATTATTTAGATTAAGAATACATTTTGATTCTCAACTCCTTAACGCTTTCATTATCCAAATACTCATCAAAAGCCATGTATCTGTCGATAGCACCTTTTGGTGTTAATTCAACTACTCTATTACCTACAGTTTGTGAAAATTCATGATCATGAGTAGTAAAAATAACAGACCCTTTGAAGTTTTTAAGCGAATTATTAAACGCTGTAATCGACTCCAAATCCAAGTGATTGGTTGGTTCGTCAATCATCAAAACATTTGCACGTTGCATCATCATTCGCGAAAGCATACACCTCACTTTTTCTCCTCCTGATAACACACGACTTGTTTTTAATGCCTCCTCACCAGAAAAAATCATTTTTCCTAGAAAACCACGAATATTAACCTCATCACGTTCTTCCTCCGTTTTTACCCATTGGCGCAACCAATCTACTAGTGAATAATCGTTTTCAAAAAACGAGTGATTGTCCACCGGTAAATAGGCCTGATTGGTTGTAACTCCCCAATCAAAAGTGCCTGAGTCTGCTTTTTGTAATCCGTTTAAGATATCATAAAATGCAGTTGTAGCGCGTGAATCTTTGGAAAACAAAATGATTTTATCGCCTTTAGCCATGTTTAAATCTACACCCGTAAATAAAACATCGCCATCAACTGAAGCGCTTAAATTTTGAACGTTTAAAATTTGATCTCCAGCTTCTCTTTCCTGATCGAAAATGATTGCTGGATAACGACGACTTGAAGGTCTAATTTCAGAAATATTCAATTTAGAAATCATCTTTTTTCTAGAAGTAGCTTGCTTTGATTTTGCCACATTCGCACTAAAACGACGAATAAACTCCTCCAATTCTTGTTTCTTTTCTTCAGCCTTCTTGTTTTGTTGGGCGCGTTGTTTTGCAGCTAATTGACTGGATTCATACCAAAAAGTATAATTACCAGAATAGTGGTTTATTTTTCCGAAATCAATATCTGAAATATGAGTACATACAGCGTCTAGAAAGTGACGGTCGTGAGACACTACAATTACGGTATTGTCATAATTTGCTAGGAAATTTTCCAACCAAGCAATGGTTTCAAAATCCAAATCGTTGGTAGGCTCATCCATAATTAGCAAATCAGGATTACCAAAAAGTGCTTGAGCTAAAAGGACACGGACTTTTAATTTTCCCTCTAAATCTGACATCAAAGTATAGTGACTGTCTTCTGTAATTCCTAGATTTGAAAGTAAAGAAGCAGCATCAGAATCTGCGTTCCAACCATTCATTTCCTCAAATTGAACTTGCAACTCTCCAATTCTATCAGCGTTTTTATCATCATAATCGGCATACAACTCGTTCATTTCCTTTTTAACTGCATACAGAACTTTATTTCCCATCATCACCGTCTCTAAAACCGTAAAATCATCAAACATGTTGTGATTCTGATTTAAAACAGACATTCTTTTACCTGCTTCAAGGTGAATATGACCCGCTGTTGGGTCCATATCCCCTGAAATTATTTTTAAAAAAGTTGATTTTCCAGCACCATTAGCCCCGATAACTCCATATATATTGCCGTGAGTAAAAACGGTATTCACTTCGTCAAACAATATTCTCTTGCCAAACTGTACTGATAAATTATTGATTGTTAACATTGATTTTCTTTATTTATTTTTTTGCAAAAGTAGAAAAAATCCCTCAATCACAGCCAATTCATTGTTTGAAATAAGAGTAAAACTTTAATTTAACTAACTATTAACACCTAAATTAAAATGGTCTAAATATTTTTGTAAGTATTGCAATGAATTTTAATATGCCTAATTCTCCCTTATTAAGAATTTTTACGACTCTTTTTTTCCTTTCCTTAATTTCTTGCAACAAAGATTTTAAGAAAGATGACTATCGAGCCTATTTTGGTGGAGAAGTATTAAATCCTACTAATAGGTACATCTATTTTTCAAAAGACGGCGTTGTAATTGACACTATTCCGCTTCAAAAAGACAATACCTTTTTCGTTGAATTCGACTCCTTATCACCGGGAATGTATACTTTCAAGCACGATCCCGAATACCAATATGTCTATTTTGATAAAAATGACAGTATCATGGTTCGTCTAAATTCAAATAATTTTGATGAATCAGTAATTTTTTGTGGACGTGGTGATGCAAAAAATAACTATTTAATGGAAGCTTATTTAAAAAACGAAGCGGAAAAAGAGAAAATGTTTGATGTTTTTGATTATGATTTTAGAAAATTTAATTCCAATATCGACTCGACTTATAATAAAAATAAGAAAAGCTATTTGAGTCATAAAAAAGATATTAATTGGAGTAAGGAATTTGATTTATTTGCAAAAGCTGAGTTAGACTTTAATTATTATTCAAAAAAAGAATTGTATCCTATAATTCACAAATTAAGAACCGCGGAAGACCTATTTGAAAAGTTACCGGCAAAATATTATAACTATAGAAAAAATATCGATTTTAATAATGTTGAATTAGCCACTTATTCTCCATTTGTAGTTTATTTATCTCACTTGTTGAACAATGTTGGTTCCGTAAAATACCATAATCATTTCTCAGATATTGATTTAGCATTGACAACCAATATTAACAAATTAAATATTGCTGATACATTAATAAGAAATGAAAAAGTAAAAAACAGTATCCTTAACAACATTGCTTTTTCCTATTTACTGGAAGATCAAAATATGGCAAACAACCAAAAGTTTTTAGATATTTATAGAAAATACTCCACCGATAACAGCAGTAAAAACGAAATTTTAAAAATAGAAAATGCAATTAAACTTCTAAAAGTTGGGAATCAATTGCCATCAGTACTTTTGATTAATAAAGACGGCGTTAACGTGCCATCTAATTCTATAATTAATAAAAAGACCGTCCTTTTTTTCTGGACCAAAGAGGCATTAACACATCTAGCAGCGGCTCATAAAAAGGCTTTGGCTTTTAAATTAGAACACCCAGAATACCAATACATAGCGATCAATTTAGACGAAGATCAAAAAAGTTGGGTTGACTTATTGAGAAATTATAAATTTGAAGGGATTCAAGAATATCGGTGTGCTAATTTTGAAGATGTCAAAAACAAATGGGCTATAACAAAAATAAACAGAACGTTGATTTTAGACAGTTCAGGTAAAATAAAAGATGCATTCACCAACTTGTTTGAGGTTAAATTTGCTGATAAATTGAAATAAAAAACATTAATAAAAAAAGCGGTACCAATAAACGGTACCGCTTTTTTTTATGCTTAAATAGTTTTATTTATTTCCTTTTTCAAAGTCGGCGATGAATTGAGCCAAGCCAATATCTGTTAAAGGGTGCTTAAGTAATCCCAAAATTGCAGAAAGCGGACCTGTCATTACATCAGCACCTATCTTAGCACAATTTACAATGTGCATGGTATGACGAACAGAAGCAGCCAATATTTGAGTTTCAAAGCCGTAATTATCATATATCAATCGGATTTCTTCAATTAGAGCTAATCCATCAGTTGAAATATCATCTAACCTACCTACAAAAGGAGACACGTAAGTTGCTCCTGCTTTTGCAGCTAAAATAGCTTGACCGGCAGAAAAAACTAAAGTTACATTAGTTTTGATTCCCTTATCGGAGAAATATTTGCAGGCCATAATTCCTTCTTTAGTCATTGGTAATTTAACGACAATTTGCGGGTGTAAATCAACTAATTCCTCTCCTTCTCGAATCATTCCATCGTAATCGACAGCGTTAACTTCTGCGCTTACATCTCCTTCCACGCTATTGCAAATGTCGACGTAGTGTTTCAAAATATTATTTTTCCCTGTAATCCCCTCTTTTGCCATTAATGATGGATTCGTGGTTACTCCATCAAGTACTCCGAGTGCTTGCGCCGCTTTAATCTCCGTTAAGTTGGCAGTATCAATAAAAAACTTCATAATTGATTGATTTTAAATATTATTTTAAGGTACGCTAAGTTACAATTTATAATGGTTCATTAAAATTTTTTCATAGACTTTATCAGGCAATATTCTCTTTAATACGATAGAAAATTTCTGTATAAAACTTCCCACTTTATAATGTATTTTTGGGTTGGCTGAATTGATAATATCAAATATAGCTTCGGCCATTTCTATTGGGTTGTTACCACTATCTACTTGATCATTCATCATCTTTAGAGTAGCGCCATAAGAATTTTCATAATCTGATCCTTTTATTACAGGAGAATGAAACCGTCCGGCAGCAATATTGGTAGCATAATCTCCCGGAGCAACATTGGCAATGTTAATTCCAAATGGCTTCACTTCCATGCTTAAAGATTCTGTAATTAATTCTAGCGCGCCTTTTGATGCAGAATAAATTCCGCGGTAGGGCAATCCCATATAACCTGCAATGGAAGTTATATTAATAATTAAACCCGATTTTTGAGCTCGCATTTGAGGTAAAACAGCTTTAATCACTTCTATAGGACCAAAGAAATTGGTTTCAAAATTATTCTTTATTTCTTTAGATGGAATTTCTTCAATGGGACCGGTAATTCCTACACCAGCATTATTAATTACGATATCTATAGCTCCGGAAAGCTCAATTATTTTTTTAACGGCATTATGAATTGATTCCGTATTTCTAACGTCTAATTCAAGTAATGGAAAAACGGAGTTGATTATTTTGTGGGGATTTCTGCTGGTTCCATAAACTATAAACCCCTTATAATGCAAAAACTCAGCAATAGATTTCCCTATTCCAGATGAAGCTCCTGTTATTAATACTACTTTATTCATTAACGAATTGTTTTAGAATGTAAATATAGTTAATTCTGATATTTAGAAAACTGAAATTTCAAAATTAGTCCCGATTGCAGTGAAAATCCCACGCTTTTTGGCGTGGATTGTAGCGGAAAGCGGGTATAAGAACATTTGGAAGTCGGATCGCTTTACTCCAAAAAAAAATCCTCCAAAAGGAAGATTACTTAATTTAAAAAAGGCAAGCGGCCTACATCGCATCGCTCAACCACGGACCCTTGCTACGTTCCCATCCTGGGGGATTTTGCAGGAGCAGATCGTGTAGGACTTGCCGTTGCAAATATACAATAAATTTGTATTTTTGCAACTCAATTTATAAACTTTTGTGTTGTAACTTTCCTCGCAAATAAAACTCATTATGAAAAATCACAACCTACTCACCATCATTTTATTAAGCTCCCTTTTTATTGGATGCAACGGTTCAAAATCGGCGACTGAAAAATATTTTAGTTTTGACGAAAGTAAGTTTAAAAGCGAATATAACAATGACGACAGTCTTTCACTGCGATTATTGAATGGTGAAAACAAAAAAATTGACAGCATTGTTTACTTTGTAAATGACAAGAATATAGGTTCTAAAAAGAATTTGGACAACCTAACATTTAGCTTAAAAGATCAAAAATTGGGGTATCAAAATTTGAAGGCCTTAGTTTACTTTGAAGGTGAAAACCAAGAAATAACTTCTCGTATAGAATTGGTTTCGAATGTGACTCCGAAGTTATTGAACTATAAAATCGTGAATACTTTTCCTCATGATACTTCTTCTTTTACTGAAGGTTTGGAGTTTTTTAGAGATACTTTATATGAAGGAACGGGACTACGTGGATTTTCAAAATTATTGAAAACAGATTATAAAACAGGGAAAATTCTGAAGTCGTTAAAATTAGAAGATCAGGATTTTGGGGAAGGAATTACCTTTATTAACAACCAATTGTTCCAATTAACTTGGGAAGAAAAAAAAGGTTTTATTTACAATGTTGATACTTGGAAAGTGGAAAAAACCTTTGCCTATGACAAACCAATTGAAGGATGGGGAATGACCAATGATGGAAAAGTGATTTATCAATCGGATGGAACGGAAAAAATCTGGAAGATGAATCCGGCAAATCAAAAAATGATTGATTATGTGAATGTCTATTCTGGCAGTAGCAAGATAAAAAGTGTTAATGAATTGGAATATATCAATGGAAAAATTTATTGCAATATCTGGCAAAAAGACGCTATTGCAATAGTAAACCCTGAGAATGGTAAAGTAGAAAGCATTATCAATTTAGCGGGCTTACGGAAATTTATTAAGTATTCTGAGGCTGAAGTATTGAATGGAATTGCCTATAATCCTAAAACGAAAACTATTTTTGTAACTGGAAAAAAATGGGAAAAACTATTTGAAATTTCGGTTCCTGAATAAAGACTTGAGATTATAATATAAAAAAAACCGTCTTATTTTCATAAGACGGTTTTTTTATTTTAGGATGCTGATTAATCGTTTTGAGATTTTTGAGCTAAGCTATAAATTACAAGACCAAATCCAATTTTGTTAATTGCATCAGCAATGTTGTAAGCTACATCTACACTTCCTTTTCCAAGGATATCTGTGTACCAACCGTCAG
>CANHHG010000002.1 GCA_947460615.1 Bacteroidota bacterium | reverse complement strand
AATGCAATCCGCTACGGTAGCAGTTTGAGAGTAAAAGATGGAGAATTAGCTGTTTTTGTTTATCAACAAAAAGAGGGTTCAATGCAGGATTTTATAGTTGGTCCTTATGACCAAACAATAAAAACAGCCAACTTTCCAGTACTTACAAGTGTTGTTGGGGCTGCTTTTGGCGGTGCTTCACCATTTCAGGCGGAAATCTATTTTATTAATCTTGCTGGAAATGTGCCAATAAAATTTGGCATTCCATATTTCAATATAACGGATAGAAGGTTGCCAGATTTTCCTGTTCCTATGTCTGTTCGTGGTCAAATAATTTTCAATATTACAGATTACAAGTTGTTTATTAAGAACACTCGATTAATCAACTTTGAATTAGATGATTTCAAGAACTTAATTAAATCGGCTGTTACAAGTAGTGTGAAATCTGGGGTGATGAATATTAACAGAACCAATCCGTTAAATTTGGTTCAGATTGAGGAAAACCTTGATTTTATTAATGAGACCTTAAAAGCCAAATTGAAAGACACTTTTTCAGATGATTTCGGTGTGAATTTGAAAAGATTCGATATAGATTCTCTCGAGATGGACCAAGAAAGTGAAGGGTACAAAAAACTTCTTAAAGTTACAAGGGATCAACAAGAGAAAACATTTGTTGCTCAAACGGATGTTAGTATTAAAAATATGGCGGATATGCAAGGGATAAATGCTCTGAACATGGAAGAAACCTTACGTATTCAGAGAGAAGAAGCACAAAGGTCTCAGAAGCTTCAAACAGAAACTAACTTTATGGGAGCTCATGCTTTAAACCAACAAACAGACGTTTTAAAAACCGGAGCAGAGAGTTTAGGGAATATGGGAAATATTGGAGGAGGCAGTATGAATCCGGCCGGTATGATGACTGGAATGATGATGGGTGGAGCTATGGGGAATCAAATGGCAGGAATGATGAATCAAATGGGTCAAAATATTAACCAACAGCAAAATACGCCGCCCCCACCTCCAACAATAGCTTATAGTGTTTCCATAAACGGTCAAACAGCAGGACCATTCAATTTGCAACAATTACAACAAATGGTTGAAAATGGACAACTTACCCCAAACTCTCATGTTTGGAAGCAAGGCATGGCAGGTTGGGAAATTGCAGGTAATGTTCAAGAACTTGGTAATTTGTTTGGATCAGTTCCACCACCACCGCCACCAATGCCATAAATAACAAAGTACAGATTACCTAATATAAAAATGCGGAACCTGAAAAGCAATAAGAGTAAGGATAAAATAAATAAATAATATAACATGGGATTATTATCAAATTTAATGGGCAATGCTACAGAAATTGACCCAAAAGAGTTAGAAAAAGATTTTTCAAGCGTTTTATTTGACGGAGAACAAATTGAATCAGCATTTAAGATTTTTAGAGACAAATGGGTTTTTACTAATAAAAGATTAATAATGCTTGATATTCAAGGGATTACGGGATCAAAAAAAGAGTATCATACCGTACCATTTAAATCAATTACTCACTTTTTAGTTGAGACAGCGGGTACATTTGATGGAGACTGTGAAATAGAAATTTGGTTATCTGGATCTCCACAGCCGTTAAAAAAAGAGCTTAAAAAAGGCATTGATGTAATTAATCTACAAAAAACACTTGCGTCTCATATTTGTAAGTAATACAATCAATTATGGATGATGAAAGTTTTTTTTCAATGAATAGGTTGGTAGAATTCGGAATGAGTATGGCTATCGCACAACAAATGGTTAATACTATGAATAGTGCAATGGCAAATATGCATGTTCCGGGTTCTATGAACCCAATCCAAACATCGCCACAATTTTATTTTGCGATGATAGAAGGAAGTCAGATGGGCCCTTTTTCTGAACAGGAACTATCTAGACTAATTACAGATAAAAAAATTGTAAAGGAAACTTATATTTGGAAACCAGGTATGCCAAAATGGGAAATTGCTGAAAAATTACCCGAAATTTTAAAATTAGTTGCATTAGCACCTCCACCATTTATATAAATTTAGAATATAATGAAATTAAATTTTGTACAAGCGATCATAGCCCTTGCTATAAGTACCCTAATATCTTATGGCTTTTATATTTTTAACGAAAGTGAAAATAATATCATTTTTAGTTTAGGAAGTTTTGTCATTTTTTCAACTTCTCTGATTTTTTCCCTTGGAACTGATTTCGAATTACCTCGAACCACAACAAATGTTAGGGTTGTCTCCGTAATCTACTTTATAGTAGCAATGATTAGTATGATTGTATTTACAATAATTAATCCTACTGTTCCTAGTTTTATAATAGTAAATGCAATCATGTTGCTATTATATGTATTGATAATATACTCGATTTTCAAAGCAAAACAATAATAATTATATTATTATTACCTAAGATTTAGTAAGTTTTAGTTTAATGAAATAACTCACGAATAGTTAAAAGGAACTTATTTGAGTTTGTTTAGGATTTAAATTGAAATAAAGACTTATAGATAATCGTATAACCTAAAATTAATACCACATTGTTTGATAGTATAACAACACTTAAACTGGGTTACTATGTATATGCACTTATAAATCCTATATCTAATAAAGTATTTTATATAGGAAAAGGCAATAATAATAGAGTTTTTTCACACGTAGAAGAGATTTTGAATCAAAAAACAGAAATTGATTCCATAAAAAAAACTGAAATCAAACAAATTATCGATAGTGGAAAACAAATTGAACATTATATAATTAGACATGGTCTAACGGAAAAGGAAGCCTTTCTAATTGAATCCATTTTAATTGACTATAACAATAATTTAATTAACAAATTAACTAATGAAGTTAGTGGTCACCATAGTGCATTTTTTGGAATTAAAACTGCAGATGAACTTATTAGGCAATACAATGCCCCTAAATTAAAGGAACTTTCCGATCCTGTAGTTATTATTAATATAAACAGAAAATATCGAGAAACTAAAAATAAAGTCATTTCAGTTTATGAAGCTACTAAAGAAGCCTGGATTATAGGGGAACAAAGACGAGAATATGTAAAATTTGCCTTAGCTGAGTTTCAAGGTATAATTATAGGTGTTTTTGAAATCGAAAGATGGTACCCTGTCCAAACAAGTAATAACACAAATAATAATCGTTGGGGATTTATAGGTAAAGAAGCACAAAGTAACATTAAAGAAAAATACTACAACAAGTCAATTATGTTTGCTAAAAAAAGAGGAGCTGCAAACCCTCTTCGATTTAGGTTATAGCCTTAAATTAAGAATTTTTATTCTGCCATTTTCTTCAATTTACTAATGTTCTTAAGGATTATCTTTTTTCCATTCAATTCAATCAGTTCTAATTTATTAAAATCTGATAATAAACGAATGCAACTTTCTGTAGCCGTTCCAATCATACTTGCTAATTCCTCTCTTGAAAGCTGAATTTTCAGTGAATTATCTTCATTTTTTCCAAAAGTTTCTTCTAAATAAAGTAGGGTAATGGCTAAGCGCTCTTTCACATTTTTTTGGGCTAGATTAACCATTGTTTCATCAGCCTCTTTTAAATCTCCACAAATGGTTTTCATCACATTCATTGAAAATTTATTGTTGCTATCAAAGAATCCTAGTATTTCGGATTTTGGTATAAAGCAAACCTCCATATCTTCAAGAGCAAAGGCGCTTAGATTTACAGGTTCATCACTAATTAAGGATCGTTGTCCTAATAGTTCCCCTTTTTTTACTAATTTAACAATGTGGTCTTTTCCGTTTGGACTTAATTTTGTGAGTTTGCAAACTCCATCTTTTATACAGTAAATACCATTTACATTTTCACCTTCCTCAAAAATTAAATCTCCTTTTTTAATGGTTACCGAAGTTTTACATTCAGCCATTTTTAAAAGTTCTTCTTTATTTAAGGCCTTTAACGAGCTAAATTCTCTTACAATGCAGTGTTCACATTTACTCATAAGGATAGGTATTAAATTGTTTTACAAACGTATAAATAATATGACAAATATCATATTATAATAGCAACCAACTTATCAACTTTGTTGCAGGTAAAATGAGCAAAGTTTATGGACACACAAAATTGTTTCCATTGTGGGTTAGAAATTATTAAAGAAGAGGCAATTTATTTTGATGAAAAAAAATTCTGTTGTAACGGTTGTAAGACTGTTTATGAGATTTTTTCCATCAACAACATGTCTTGTTATTATGATTTTGAAAAGTCACCTGGAGCAACTCCGCAAGAAATTAAAGGTAAATATGATTTTTTAGAAAATGAAAGTATTGTCTCAAAATTATTGGAATTCCAAGAAGATAACAACGCTATTGTTTCACTCAATATTCCTCATATTCATTGTAGTTCGTGTATTTGGATTTTGGAGAATTTACAGCGTCTTCAAAAGGGAATAAACTATTCTCAAGTTAATTTTCCTGAAAAAAAAGTCAGAATTTCTTACAATCCTAAAATAGTAACGATTCAAGAAATTGTTTATTTGCTAAGTTCAATTGGTTATGAACCCTATATTAGCTTAGATAACTATGAAACTGGTAATAATAAAGTTGACCGTAGCTTAACCTATAAATTAGGAGTTGCTTTTTTCTGTTTTGGCAATATCATGTTGCTTTCTTTCCCTGAATACTTCGAAGTTAAAGAATTTTGGTTGGACCAATATAGAGATTTCTTTAGAATCTTAATTTTTATTTTAGCGTTACCTAGCTTTTTCTATTCTGCTAGTGGTTATTACGTTTCGGCCTATAAGAGCCTTAAATCTGGAATGCTAAACATCGACATTCCGATTGCTTTAGGAATCTTGGTTATGTTTGTGAGGAGTACCGTAGATATTATTTATAATTATGGTTCTGGTTTTTTTGACAGTTTAACGGGTTTAATATTCTTTATGCTACTAGGTAAAATGTTCCAGATTAAAACCTACAGTTTTCTGAGTTTTGAAAGAGATTTCAAATCATACTTTCCCATTGCTATTACTAAAATCAACAAAGATAATTCAGAGGTTAGTGTGCCAATTTACGAAGTGGTTAAAGGGGATCGATTACTTATTAGAAACCAAGAACTTATTCCTGTAGATGGAATTTTGATATCTGAAAACACTGAAATTGATTATAGTTTTGTTACTGGAGAGGCGATACCAATAACAAAAAAATCAGGCGATAAAGTTTTTGCCGGCGGTAAGCAAATTGGTAAAGTAATTGAAATGGAAGTGCTGCATTCTGTTTCCCAAAGTTATTTAACCCAACTGTGGAGTAACGATGTTTTCCAGAAAAAAGTCGAACAAAATCATAAAACGATTACTGATAAAATCAGTAGGTATTTTACTCCTATTTTGCTAATAATTGCATTTCTAGGATTTGGTTATTGGTTTTTTATTGACCTAAATACCGCTTTTAATGTATTTACAGCAGTATTAATAGTTGCTTGTCCATGCGCATTAGCATTAACCGCTCCATTCACTTTTGGTAATATTCTTAGATTATTGGGTAAACAAAAATTCTATCTAAAAAATGCATTGGTTATCGAACAATTAGCCAAAGTAGACACCATTGTTTTTGATAAAACTGGGACCATCACCACTAATAAAAAGTCAATTATTCATTATGAGGGATTAAAACTTTCCGCTGATTATTTGAACCAAATAAGAAATATTCTTCGTACTTCAAATCACCCGTTAAGTAGAATGCTATATGATTATTTGCCGCAAGGGCAATCAATTGAAATAGCTTATTTTCAAGAAATAACAGGTAAAGGAATCTTGGCTGAAACTAATGGAAATAAATTTGAAATAGGGTCCATTCAATTTATTGGAATTTCAAATGATATTAATGAAGAAAATGAAATAAAAAGGACATCAATTCATATTAAAATAAATGGTGAATATTATGGAAATTTTCAGTTCAAGAATAAATATAGAGAGGGTTTAGAATTTCTTTTTAAAAAATTAGATAAAGAATATTCAATACTATTATTATCAGGTGACAATGAAGGGGAGCGAGAATTATTGGAAAAATTATTGCCTAAAAGAACGAAAATGATTTTTAATCAAAAGCCAGAGCAAAAATTAGAATTTATTAAAGAGCTTCAAAATTCAGGTTGTAATGTAATGATGGTTGGTGACGGATTAAATGATGCTGGAGCTTTGGCGCAGAGTAATATAGGGGTTTCAATTTCAGAAAATGTAAATGTATTTTCACCTGCTTGTGATGCTATTTTGGATGCTTCTGAATTTCAGAAAATCAGTTATTATTTAAAACTTTCAAAGAAAGCAATTACAACAATAAAGATGAGTTTCACTCTTTCATTAATGTACAATATTCTGGGATTATCTTTTGCATTAACAGGAAATTTATTGCCTTTAGTTGCGGCAATCATTATGCCGTTTAGCACTATTACCATTGTTAGTTTTGTTACAATTATGAGTATTTACTATTCAAGAATACTAATGAATATTAGATAAAAAAAGAATAATAAAAAAAATCAAATTATGACAAATGTCATATTTATTGAAAAATCCGAGCATTAATTTTGTTTCATAATTTTAGAATATGAGTGTAATTTATTTATTGATTTCTATCAGTATTATTGTCGCAATTGGCTTCTTTATCGCTTTTATTAGAGCAGTTAAAACAGGGCAATATGATGATGATTACACGCCATCGGTGAGAATTTTATTTGATGATGAACTCATAAAATCTGATGTAGCAAAAAACAAAATTGATTCAACGGAAACTAAATCATAAACAAACTATTAATCCTTTAAACAACAATTATCTATGGAAATGCAACAATTTTACTATGACAACAAAATTGTAAAGAAATTCATCTATGCCACAATTATTTTTGGTGTAGTTGGAATGCTAGTTGGGCTTTTATTAGCTTTCCTATTTCTTTTCCCAAATTTAACCGAAGGAATTTCCTGGTTAAGTTTTGGGCGTTTAAGACCTTTACATACTAATGCGGTTATTTTTGCTTTCGTGGGTAATGCAATGTTTGCTGGGATATATTACTCGCTTCAACGTTTATTAAAAGCAAGAATGTTCAGTGATTTTTTGAGTAATCTTCACTTTTGGGGTTGGCAATTAATAATTGTGGCAGCAGCAGTTTCTCTGCCGTTGGGTTACAGTACGTCTAAAGAATATGCGGAATTAGAATGGCCTATTGATATTGCAATTGCTCTTATATGGGTAGTTTTTGGAATCAATATGATAGGAACAATTTTAAAACGTAGAGAACGACATTTATATGTAGCAATCTGGTTTTATATTGCCACTTTTGTGACAGTTGCTGTTCTGCATATTTTTAATAGCCTAGAGTTACCTGTTTCGGCTATGAAAAGTTATTCTGTTTATGCCGGCGTTCAAGATGCTTTAGTGCAATGGTGGTATGGTCATAACGCTGTTGCTTTCTTTCTTACAACTCCTTTTTTAGGTTTAATGTACTATTTTATTCCTAAGGTTGCCAATCGACCGGTCTATTCTTACCGACTTTCTATAGTTCATTTTTGGTCTTTAATTTTCATTTACATATGGGCTGGACCCCACCATTTATTATATTCAGCATTGCCAAATTGGGCTCAGAATTTAGGGGTTGTTTTTTCAATTATGTTAATCGCTCCATCTTGGGGTGGTATGATCAACGGATTATTAACCCTACGTGGTGTTTGGGATAAAGTAAGAACAGAGCCAGTTTTAAAATTCTTTGTAGTTGCAATTACCGGTTACGGTATGGCCACTTTTGAAGGTCCAATGTTGTCTTTAAAAAATGTAAATGCAATTGCTCACTATACAGATTGGATTATTGCTCACGTTCACGTAGGTGCAATGGCTTGGAATGGATTTATGGCTTTTGGAATGATTTATTGGTTGGTTCCAAGAATGACCAAAGGTGTTTTGTATTCTAATAAATTAGCTAATTTTCATTTTTGGATAGGTACTCTAGGAATTGTTTTATATACTCTTCCAATGTACGTTGCAGGATTTACTCAAGCATCAATGTGGAAACAATTCAATCCAGATGGTACTTTAATGTACGGTAATTTCTTAGAAACTGTTAAAGAAATTATGCCAATGTACACGATGCGGGCCGTAGGTGGAAGTTTATATTTAATTGGAATGTTGGTGTTGGTTTATAATATCATCCAAACGGTTAGATTAAATGATAAAGTTCAAGATGAATTAGCCGAAGCTCCTGAATTACAAAAAATTGGAAACGCTAGAATAAAAGGGGAGAAATACCACACTTGGTTAGAAAGAAGACCTATTCAATTGACGATTTTCGCCTTAGTTGCCATTTTAATTGGTGGAATTATACAGATTGTTCCAACGATAATGGTAAAGTCAAATATTCCAACTATAGCGAGTGTTAAGCCTTATACACCATTAGAGCTTGAAGGACGAGATTTATATATTCGAGAGGGATGTGTAGGTTGTCACTCTCAATCTGTTAGACCATTTAGAAGTGAAGTGGAACGTTATGGGCCGCAATCAAAAGCGGGAGAATTTGTATACGATCATCCATTTTTATGGGGATCAAAACGAACCGGTCCTGACTTATTAAGAGAAGGAGGGAAATTTAATGACAACTGGCAATTCAATCACTTATGGAGTCCTCAAAGTATTTCAACAGGATCAATTATGCCTTCATATAAATGGTTGTTCGACAACAAACCTTTGGATCTTTCCTTAACTCAAAACAAAATGAGAGCCATGGTTAAATTAGGGGTCCCTTATTCAAAAGTCCAAGTGGCAAACGGTTTGAAAGATTTACGAGTTCAAGCAATTAAAATTGAAGAAAATTTGAAATCCGATCCTGATTTTGTGAAAAGTTATGAGAATAGTAGAAAGAAAGCCGAAGCAAAAGGCGAAGTTTTTGTTCCAATGCATGAAAGAGAAATTGTCGCTTTGATAGCATACATACAAAGATTAGGAACAGATATTAAAGTAAAAGTTAACCAAAAATAATTAGAATTATGTTAGAACAAATCAAACACAATTTAGAAACTATCGAAGGTATTGAAACCTACCCAATTCTATCATTATTAATATTTTTTGTCTTTTTTATTGGTTTAGGATTTTGGGTTTACTCTTATAAAAAAGAAAAAATCATTGAATTAAGTAACCTGCCATTAAATGATTAATTCAACTTTAAAATAATTTATTATGAAAAAAATAATTCCTGCATATATAAGAGTTTTACTTATTTTCTTTGCTGTTTTTGGTGCAATGGAGTATTTCGTTGACTCAGGTGACCGGCCTGCATTTGTAAAATTTCCAATGATTACTTTATTTTTATTGGTATTCTTATTTTTATTAATTGCGATTGAAATAACGATAGGCGCTATAGATGCAATAACCTATCAATTATTAACCGAAGAACAAAAGACCAAACTTAAAGAAGTTCAAAAAATAAGTCTCAAGGAAAGTGATTGGTACAAGAATTTAATGAATGCACTAACAAAATCACAACCTATAGAAAATGAAGAACAATTACTCTTAGCACATGATTACGATGGAATAAAAGAATTAGACAATACTTTACCGCCTTGGTGGGTTTATTTATTCTATGGATGTATCTGTTTTGGGATAATTTACCTTGTTAGATTTGAAATAATGGGTGGCGATAATCAAGAAATGGAACTCAAAAAGGAGATGTCACAAGCCAAAATTGAAGTCGCTGAGTATCTTAAAACAGCACCTGATTTAATGGATGAAAAATCAGTTACTTTATTAACTGATCCTGAAGAATTGAAAATTGGTAAAGCAATTTATACTACTAATTGTGTTGCTTGTCATAGAGCAGATGCTGGCGGTCAAATAGGTCCTAATCTAACGGATAAAAATTGGATTTTAGGAGGTGGTATTAAAAATGTATTCCATACCATTACCAATGGGGGAAGAGACGGAAAAGGAATGATATCTTGGAAATCAACCTTAAAACCAAAAGAAATTCAACATGTTGCAAGTTATGTTTTATCATTACAAGGCAGTAATCCTATAGACCCAAAAGCACCAGATGGTGATGTTTGGGTAGAACCTACCACGATAAAAAAATAATTATACAAATCAAATTTTGTAATTCATATCCACATGTCAAATTTTCAAGATGAATCATTTAGAGATACCATTGGAACCATAGATGAAGAGGGAAATAGAAAATATATTTACCCCAAAAAACCGTCCGGGAAATTCTATGATTATCGAAAATGGGTTAGTTATTTTTTATTGTTAGTTCTTGTTGCTAACCCATTTGTAAAAATCAATGGCAATCAATTTATTATGTTTAATGTTCTTGAAAGACGTTATAATCTATTTGGATTTCCATTCTGGCCTGAAGATTTTTACATTTTTGTGCTCTTTATGATTGTTGGGGTAGTTTTTGTAATCTTGTTTACAGTCATTTTTGGAAGAATATTTTGTGGGTGGATTTGTCCTCAAACTATTTTTCTTGAAATAGTGTTCAGAAGAATTGAATTTTGGATTGAAGGTGATCGTGGGGCGCAGATCAGATTGTCAAAACAAGAATGGAATGCGGAAAAAATTAGAAAAAAAGGATTTAAATGGCTCCTTTTTCTCCTCCTTTCATTTATAATTGCAAACGTATTTTTGGCCTATTTGATTAGTAGCGATGAATTATTTAAAATAATTCAAGAGGGACCAACCAATCATTTGAATACCTTAATATCACTGTCCATATTTACAGGAGTTTTCTATTTTATTTTTACCTGGTTTAGAGAGCAAGTATGTATAATTGCTTGTCCATACGGAAGATTGCAGGGTGTTTTATTAGATGATAAATCGATTAATGTTATTTATGATTTTGTTCGAGGAGAAAAAGAAACAGGTCGTGCAAAATTTAATAAAAATGAAGATCGTGCTACCACAGGAAAGGGAGATTGCATCGATTGCAGTCTTTGTGTTCAAGTGTGCCCTACAGGAATTGATATCCGAAATGGAACTCAATTAGAGTGTACAAATTGCACTGCTTGTATTGACGAATGTGAATCAATTATGAAAAGTGTTGGTTTGCCAAAAGGCTTAATAAGATATGCTTCTGAAGATGAAATAGAGAAAAATGCTAAGTTTGTTTTTACAACTAGAATGAAGGGTTATACTGCAGTTTTAGTAATTTTAATAGGAATACTGTCTGGTCTACTTTTTCTAAGAAATGATGTGGAAGCCACAATATTAAGATTGCCAGGGCAACTTTTTCAGCATAAAGGAGACAACATTAGTAATGTTTATACTTATAAAATTATTAATAAAACTAATAATGATTTTAATAATATTCATTTCAAATTAACTGGTATAAAAGGGACTTTGAATGTAGTAGGGGAGCAAGACATAAAAGTGCCCCGCCAAGGTATGAACGAGGGTACGCTATTTATTGAAATCAATCATTTTTTATTGGAAAATGATAAAACCAAAATTGAAATTGAAGTTTATAATGGTAATTTAAAAATAGAATCGAGCACTACTAATTTTTTAGGTCCTCGAAGTTTTGATTAATCTAAATTTAATAATATGAAATTTAACTGGGGAACATCGATTGTAATTGCGTTTGCATTGTTTATGACTTTCATTTTGTATTTTGTAGTTCAAGTGCAATCGAATTCAAAATACGATAATGATCTGGTTGTTGAGGAATATTACAAACACGATGCTCATTTTGGTGATGAAATGAATCGGGTTAAAAATGCACATGATTTGATAAATAAACCAATTTTTTCTGTTTCAGAAATTGGAATTCTAGTAGTTTTTCCAAAAGAATTTTCACCAAAAAAAATAAAAGGGAAAGTGTCTCTTTATCGACCGTCTAACAAAAAATTAGATTTTGATACGCCAATATCACTATCTAATCCAACTTTGCTCATACCTAATTCAAATTTGGTAGACGGTCGCTGGGACATAAATATGGAATGGCAATACGAAGGAAAATCGTACCTCACTAAAGAAACTATTTATTATAAGTAAATGATATAAATAAATACGAATGCTCTATACCGCTCTACTATTTGGTTTATTATCTAGTTTTCATTGTATTGGAATGTGCGGTCCCATTGCTTTAATGTTGCCTTTGGATCGAAATAACCAAGCTAAGAAAGTTACCCAAATTATCACTTATCATTTAGGAAGATTGATTGCATATGCTTTAATTGGGTTTGTTTTTGGAATGCTTGGCAAAGGTTTTTTACTGGCTGGATTGCAGCAAAAAACATCTATTATACTTGGGATTGCCATCATATTAGTAGTCGTTATTCCTGAAAAGGTGTTAGCCAATTTTAATTTTTCCAAACCCATTTTTAAAATGATTTCTGTAGTCAAATCAGCTCTTGGAACTCAATTTAAAAATAAAAGTTATCAATCGCTATTCACTATTGGTTTGCTAAACGGTTTTTTACCCTGTGGAATGGTTTATGTAGCTTTGTTTGGTGCTGTTGCAATGCAAAGTCCCACTTTAGGAGTTTTGTATATGATTATGTTTGGTCTGGGTACTATTCCATTGATGAGTAGTTTGGTTTATTTGAAAAATTTCATGACAATTTCCCTAAGAAATAAAATACAAAAAGCGATACCCTATGTTGCAGTTTTTATAGGGACTCTTTTTATTTTAAGGGGTTTAGGCTTGGATATTCCTTATATTTCCCCTTCAAATACAAGTTTATTTGTCCAGCAACAACCCAATTGTCATAGATGATTAAACAGTCATTGAGAACATTTGTGTGTTTGGGGAGTTTCGTTTCAATCTAAGGTCAAATGCCATGCAAATGTTTCTAATAAAGGGTTTTCCAGCCTCAGTAATTGTCAATTCATTAGTTCCAAATTTGATTAATCCGTCATTTTTCATTTCTTCTAAATCCTCTAATACACATTGGATTTCATCAAAATAATCTTCAGAATTTGCCCAGGATGTTTTAAATTTGCACATCATATTTAATATATGTTTTCGTATGATGAGGTCTTCAAAATTTAATAAATGTCCACGATATACGGGTAATTTATTAGAATTTAATAGTTCGTAATATTCTTCAAGACTCTTTGTATTTTGAGCAAAACTATACCAACTGTCACTAATTGAAGACACTCCTAAACCTATCATCAATTGCGTTTTTGAGGAACTATAACCCATGAAATTCCGATGTAAATTACCACTTTTAAATGCTATATATAAGGAATCATTTTTAAGTGCAAAGTGATCCATTCCAATTTCATAATATTCATTTTCAAACAAAGATTTTTTTCCTATTTCATACAACAATCTTTTTTCATGGTCTTTTGGAATATCGTCCTCTTTAAATCCTCTTTGTCCATTCCCTTTGATCCAAGGGACATGAGCATAACTATAAAATGCCAATCGATCAGGTTGAAGTGATTTTGTTTTCTCAATGGTATCAACAACATCCTTAATTTCTTGAAAAGGTAATCCAAATATTAAATCGTGGCCAATTGAGGTAAATCCAATTTCGCGCGCCCACAATGTTACTTTGGCAACATTAATAAAAGGTTGATTCCTGTGGATTGCTTTTTGAACCTTATCTGAATAGTCTTGAACGCCAAAACTTACTCTACGAAAGCCTAAATCATATAATTTTTGAAGATGTTCCTTACTAGTATTATTTGGATGTCCTTCAAAACTAAACTCGTAATTATATGCTTTTTCAGCATTAATAAACAACCCATTTATTAAAATTTCTAGGTTTTCAGGAGAGAAAAATGTAGGCGTACCACCACCTAAATGTATTTCTTTAATTATTGGTTTTTCTGCTACTATTTCGCAGTAAAGATTCCATTCTTTTAAAACGGCATTTATGTAAGGATTTTCCGCTGTGTGGTTTTTGGTAATTCTCTTGTTGCAGCCACAAAAAGTACATAAACTTTCGCAAAAAGGCAAATGAATATAAAGGCTAATTCCTTCCGTGGAGTTACTTTCTTTAAATGCTTTTTTAAAAGTCTCTATCCAAATATCCAGATTGAAATTTGTCTCTTCCCAATAAGGAACAGTAGGATAACTGGTGTATCTAGGTCCTGGAACGTTGTATTTTTGAAGAAGTATAGTATTCATTTATTTATTATTACAATTCAAAAGTAAGTTTACTCTTTAGAACTATAAATGATAAATGTCATATTCATTTCATTTTATAAAAAAAACCTCGCGAAGCGAGGTTTAATAAAATATTTTAAATTAGGATTCTAAATTTATGCTTCTAATTTGTTTCAGTTTTTCTTTCCAAACTTCTAATGTTTCTTTTTGAACTGCGATGTTTTTTCTGACTTCTAATACGATTGAATTTTCTTTCTTGGCATTTTTAGTATTTGTGAAAAACTGAATATTATTTTCTAATTGGAAGATTTCATTTTGGACTTCATCAATTTTACGCATGATAAAAATCTTCTCATTTTCTAATTTCCGAGTATCATTTGATTCGGATAAATTTCCAACTCTGTTGGAGAAGCGAACCATTTCAGTTTCCTTTTTGCTTAGACTTAATTTCTCAAATAAAGCATCCAATATTTTATTGAATTTTCCTTCAATATGACGTCTTGCAAATGGAACTTTTCCAAAACCCTTCCAGTTTTCAATATGTAATTTAATAGCATCTAAATCGGTTTTGTGCTCTCCTATTAATTGGAACTCTCTAAGTTGTTCCAAATAGGCTTTCTTTTTTTCAAAAGATTCCATTTCTTCTGAATTGGCTTCACTTCTTTGCGTTTTTAAAACTTCAAAGTAATGGTTGCAGGCAGTTTTAAACTCCGCCCAAATGGAATCTGAATATTTTCTTGGAACATGTCCAATCAATTTCCATTCTTCTTGAATTTGCTTCATTAATGGCGTTGTAGTTTCGAAATCTTCACTAGATTGTAGTGCCTTTGCTCTCTCCACTAACTCCATTTTCTTATTCAAATTATCCTGCTGTTCTTTTTTAATGTCTTTGTAAAATGAATTTTTAAAAGTATTAAAATTTCGAACGGCTGTTTTAAAAGCAGTCCAAGTACTTTCATTTACTTCTGCAGGAACTTTCCCTGCAGCAAAAAATGCGTTTCTTAGAGCTTCAACTTTATCAATTTGTGATTGCCATTGGCTATGAGCATTCACTTTTTCAGTTGCTAGTAGTTCAATTTGAGCTATGATGTTATTTTTTCGTTCTAAATTTTCTTTTTCTGTTCCGCGTTGGGCTTCAAATAACAATTCACGTTTATCATGCATCTGTTTGGTTAAATCGCTGAATTTATTCCAAATTTCTTCACGGTGCTCTCTTGAAACCGGTCCGATATCCTCTTTCCAAATTTTGTGTAAATCTTGTAACTCACGAAATGCTTTATTTACATCTGTTTCACCAACTAATTCTTCAACACGTGAAATTATTTTGAGTTTTAAATCTAAATTATGTTTGAAATCCAGGTCTCTCGCTTCACGATCTAAATGTAAATAATCATAAAAATTCTCTACATGAAAGTGATAATTATTCCAAACGTGGTTGTATTTGTCTTTTGGAATAGCGCCTGCATTTTTCCATCGCTCTCTTAATTCGTTAAAATGTTTGAGATTGTCTTTAATGTTTTCTTGAGGGTTAATTAGCTCCTTTAACTCCTCGACAATTGCTAATCGTACCTCTAAATTATTTTTTAAATTATTTTGTAAATTTTTAAAATGAATATTTTTCTTATCTCTATAGGCCGAATAGAATTCATCAAATTTAGATTTTAATGGGAAATTATAATGAAAATCTTCTTTTGACTCTAAATTTTCAGCTAAAAACGCTTCCTTTTTCTCTTCTATTAAGTGATAGTATTTTGCTAAAAAAGAATTTTTAATTTCTTCAACGTGGTCTTTAACAGACATTATTTTTTCAATCTCATTTAGTTTTATCAATTCTGACACTAACTCTTCCATTGATAATGCTTCGTAATCTAACATCGGAATTTCATGACGTTCCTTTAACGTCTCATCTTCGTTTTCGGCTGCATTCTCATTTTCAATAGCTGTAATTGCATCAGTTGTCACTTCATCAGTAACTTCATTTTCTACCTCAATTATAGTTTCTGTTGGAGTTTCTTTAACTTCCGCAACTTCTGTTTGAATCACTTCTTGCGATTCGTTTTCTACACTTCCATCTGTCTCGTTTAATTCTACTGACAGGTTATCATTCTTTTCTTCTAACATTTTTAAAATGTTTAAGGTTCATAATATTTAAAGCTCGAAAGATAACAAAAGACCAATCAAAATTCAAAGATTTTTTGACATTTAAACATTTTTTAATTTAAAATAGTAGATTATTTTGAAAGATTCTAATTTCTAGGATTATTTATTCCAGATATCCCAAGATTCTTCCGCTTGTAGGACTAACATTTCCAATCCATTTTTTGTAATTGCACCTTGTTTCCTCGCTTTTTTTAGAAACATCGTTTCAGTAGGATTGTAGATTAAATCAAATGCAATATGGTTTTTTGTGAAATGTTGGTAGGGGATATCAGGGTAAATTTCAGTATTTGGTGCGGTACCTACAGGGGTGCAATTCACGATTATTTGAAATTCTTTAAATGTTGCTTCATTGACTTGGTTGTAACCTATAGCATTTGGACCAATTTTTCTTGATACAAATACACAAGAAATACCTAATTGTTTCAATGCATAAAAGATTGCTTTTGATGCGCCACCAGTGCCTAATATAAGCGCATTTTTATGAGAGGAATCAAGCAAAGGCACAATCGATTTTTTAAATCCTAAATAATCGGTATTGAACCCTTTTAATTTCCCTGATTTTGTAATTTTTATGGTATTTACTGCTCCAATTTCTGTGGCTTTTTTGGATAATTTATCCAGATAAGGAATAACACTTTCTTTATATGGGATAGTTACGTTTAGGCCTGAAAATGATGGGTTTTGTTTTATTAATTGAGTAAATTCCTCAATGGCTTGAATGTCTAAATTTTCATAGGAATAGTCCAGTAAATTAAGCTTTCGAAATTTCTCCCCAAAATAATTTTTAGAAAAAGAATAATCGATATTTTTTCCAACTAATCCAAATTGGTATTTTGCCATTTAATAATTATTTTGAGCTTTTATGGATAGCATTTTGTACCATTTTACGAGCCCAAACTACTGGGAATAATTCCTCAAGAATAGTTTTATTACTAAAGCTCAATCGAAGACCATTGCTTAAATGAAATTTCGCTTTGGAGTCATCATGAATCATAAAATACAATCCAGCCATTCGGTATTCTACTTCATATTCTTCAGGAAAATATTCTGAGGCTTGTAATAATGTGTGGATTGCACTTTCAAATTCCCCCAAAAATTGAAGAATGTCAACCCAAAATAACCATGTGTCTAATTGATAATCACCAAACTCCACCGCTTTTCTGTAACCAAATTCAGCTTCTTCAAATAAATTAAGCTCTTTGTTTATTGCTGCAAAACGTTTCCAATAAAAACGATTTTGGTTGTCGATATTTAATGCTTTGTTAACAAAATAAAGTGCTTTCTCAAATTTCTTTTGACGCACATAATAATCAGTAATAGCAATCCACCCTTTATCTAATAAAGGATCTTCATGTACTGTTTTGTTGAAGTATTTTATAGCTAATGCTTTTTTACCTAATTTTTCATAACATTTACCCATTCTAAGCAATGCGTAGGAAGTTGCTTCGTCTAATTCGATAGTTCTATTATAACTTTCAATAGCCTCTTCATACATTTTAAGCCTTTCATAAGCCTTCGCTTTTTCCATATAAGCACCTAGAAATTCATCGTCAATTAAAGTAGCATATTCAAAAGCGCGAAGGGCTGCCTCGTATTTTTTCAAACCGTAATTTAATCTTCCTATTTGATGCCAAGCAATTTCACTGTAAGGATTTTTGTCGGTGTATTTGGTAAGATACTCAATTGCCTCCTCGTTTTTATCTAAAAACTCAAAGCAATAAACAACATTGTATAAGGCTGCTTGGTCTTCGGTATCTTCCTCTAAGCATTTAATGAAATTCTCTTTGGCTAATTCTAGTTTGTCCATGAAAAGGAATTCCATTCCAATTAAATTATATACATCGGCGTAATCATCTGTATATTTTAAAGCTATTTGAAGTAACTCAACTGCTTTTTCATGGTCGTCTCTTTTGGAATAAATATTTGCTTTTTGTATGTATATTTCTTCGTTTGTAGGTTCTATAGCATACAATTCATTAAGCAACTTTTCAGCTTGATCTAGTTTGTCCTCAAAGACTAGCATTTCTACTTGAACTAATTTTAATCCGGTAGATCTTGGATGTTGTTCCAGGGCTAGTTTTAGGGCTTTTTTTGCCAAAGCTGGCTTGCCCATGTCGAGGTAATGAAGGATAATCTCTTCAAATTCTTCAGAATCAAAGAAGAGTACTTTGTTTGTTTTTAACATCGACTCAAACTTTGATAAGGATAATTTGTACTCGTCTTCTTCGTCGCTTATATGCATACTATTTTCTTTAATTTATCCTTTAATAAAGGTAAGGATATAATTTAATTAATGGAATTTCAGTCTTTTTTTTGTGAACAATTTAATTAACAAAAAACAGTTTGATTTAATGTAATTGTTTAGCCCTGATAGAAGGGAAAATCCCTTAATATTGATTTGGGTTTAGCAATATTGAGGATTGGAATGATAGCAGGAATAGCTTCTAATAAAAATTAGATTTCTTTTAAAATTTCGTCCATTACTTGAAGAATTATTTGACATCCTTCTTCAATTTCGCTTTCTGAAATGGTTAAGGGTGGGGTAATTCTGATCGCGCAACCTTCGAATAATAACCAGAATAAAATGAGTCCTCTTTCTTGACACTTTAGAATTACTTTGGTTGTAATTTCTGCATTTTCTGTCATTGCTGCCAGCATCAATCCTTCGCCTCTAACTTCTTTAATTAAAGGGTGAATTAGAAGTTTTCTGAACAATTTTTCCTTGTGAATTGCATCTGTCATCAAGTTGCTTTCAGTTAATTCTTGCAATGTGGCGAGGCAAGCTGCGGCAATTACAGGGTGTCCTCCGAAGGTAGTTATGTGTCCTAATTTTGGATTGTTGCTTAATAAATCCATATGTTCTGCAGAGGCTGTGAAACCTCCAACAGGCATTCCACTACCCATTCCTTTTCCCATAATTACAATATCCGGAACGACATTGTAGTTTTGAAATCCGAATAATTTTCCTGTTCGTCCAAACCCAGGTTGGATTTCGTCGAGAATCATTATCGCGCCTACTTCAGAGCAACGAGCGCGTACTTTTTTTAGAAATCCATTGAAAGGCTGAATGAATCCAGCACCACCTTGAATGGTTTCCAAAATTATTCCGGCAGTTTTTGTGGTTATTTTCTGTAAATCATCTTCATTATTGAAAGTAATAAAGTCTACATCGGGAACTAATGGACGGAAAACTTGTTTGCGTTCTTCAAATCCCATTACACTTAATGAACCCATAGTGTTTCCATGATAGGCGTTATGACAAGATATTAATTGGCTTCTTCCAGTGATACGTCGGGCTAATTTTAATGCACCTTCCGTAGCTTCCGTTCCTGAATTAACTAAGTACGTTTTTTTTAATGGAAAGGGAAGATGTTCGGCTAATAATTTGCAATATTCTACTGCTGGACTTTGAGAATATTCTCCGTAAACCATTACATGTGAATATTTATCCAACTGATTCTTAATGGCATTATTCACCCTTGGATGTTGATGTCCGAGCGTGCATGCAGAAACTCCAGCCACGAAATCTAAGTATTTTTTGTTGTTGGTATCGTAAATATATGACCCAGTGGCATGCGAAACTTCCATCCCAAGAGGGTAGGGAGATGTTTGTGCTTGGTATTTTAAGAAATCGTCGCTCAATTTACTTTTTTTATTTGTCCTTGTATTCCAACGTTTCTTTACGAACTTTCATTGGAACATCCGCTTTAGCCTTCAAAGCTTTACTGGCTTTAACAATTTTGTCGTTTATCTCATTTTCTTCTTTAGTGAATAAATCGTCAATAGATTTTATTCGCTCGTCCTCCCGCCAAATAAACCCTCTCAATTTTCTTGCATTTTCTGGAAGTTCTTTTTCAGGATAAATATCACTGTCGGGTTTGTCGAAAAGCGTTAAATCATCAATTTTGTTTTTGTCGAGTTTCAGATTTATTTTACTGCAAACACTTTTATTAATTCCGATGAGTTCTTGCTTGTCATTTCGCAGGTAATAAATGACTTCGGTATTTTTAATTATATCAACATTATCAAGAGATTTATCCTTGAATTTACCATATAAATTTTGCCCTTTCACCTGATTAAATCCTGTTCCAACAGTATCTTTAGATACGATAAAAGCGTTGTTTAAAACTTTGAGAGAATCTAGCTGTTGCGTATTGTTATTTCCTATTAGGTGCATTATATCTCCGGTCATTTGGTTTTCAAAATTCCAAAGAATGGGTTTTCCAATGAGTTTTGTAAGTGCTTTTTTCTGATCGGAATGAATGGAATCACACTTTCCACTTAAATTCAATTTGTAGAATTTAGCGTCTTTAAAACCACGGATAATTCTATTATTTTCTTTACCTGTGATCATTAATTTTTGGGCATGAATATAAACGGAATCTTTTTCAATTAAACTGATCGCTAAAGCTCTTTTGGTAACATAAACGGAGTCTTTGAACTTGTAAATTTCGGCATAATGTCCCTTTACAATTATTTTATTAACGGTATCGGTGATTTTCACGTTATTGGTAGCAGAGGCAAACCCTCTTTTCTTATTATAAAATAAACTATCGCCTTCTATCAAACGATTATTGTATTCTATTTTTGAATTTCGTTGCAATCTTGCAATGTCTTTTTTGGTATCGTAAAATCCATTTTCAGTATAGATTTTATTATCTTTCCCATCAATTGTTGAAGGCCCTAACAAATACGAATGACCAGAATTTGTGTAATAATCCAAGTGATTTGATTTGATTGTATTTTCAGGCGTTTTTATGATTACAGCGGTTAAAAATTGGTATTTTTTTTGTGTAACAAAATACTTTCCTGACTTGCTTTTTAATGTATTCCCTTTGTTATTAATCACACCGCCTGTAGTATAAAAAGCTTCTTGGCTATTTCTGTTAAAGTTTAAAGTATCAGTAACCAAAGACATATCTGGAGATCTTAAAACTACTTCACCGGTAGCATAGGCTTGTTTTATATTGCCATTGTATTCGGCATATTTGCTGGTCATGGTTAGAGAATCTCCTTGGATAATTTGTACATTTCCAAAGGCTTTTATATAGTTTTCTTTTTGGAACCAATAGGCTTTATTACAGGTTAATATTGCGCCGTCATGATTCACACGAACGTTACCCGTTAGTAATGCAGCATCTGGAATTTCTAATTGGTTTATATCTGCAAAGTCGGAATGTTCTATGATAATTTTCTTAGGAGCTTGAGCCATTACAACATTCAAACTAAAAAGCAGAATAAAACTATTAATAAGAAATAAGTACTTTTTCAAAGGTTTAATTTTTGCCAAATTTAAGAAAAAGGAAGTAATGGCACATCAAATTATGATATAATTATAAATTGCTAATCAGGAATTTGATCAATCTTTTTTCAGTTTGAATTTCAAATAGATAAATCCCGTAATTGCAGCGATTGTTGAAGCAATTAAAATTGCAATTTTTGAGAGGATTATATCCTCATTATTATCAAATGCTAAAAGACTTATAAATAGGGACATTGTAAATCCTATACCGCCCAAAATAGCCGCTCCAAATAGGGAACTCCATTTCAAATCTTTTGGTAAAACTCCAATTCCAACAAGTACGCCTAAATAGGAAAACAGCCAAATTCCTAATGGTTTTCCAATAATTAACCCCAAAATAATCCCGATACTATTAGAATGATTCAAACTTTCATACCAGTTGGAATTCAACACGATACCCGTGTTTGCCAAAGCAAATAAAGGTAAGATAATCAATGCGACAGGTTGGTGTAGTATATGTTGTAATTTATATGAAATATTTTTCTTACCTCCATCTCCAAAAGGGATGACAAAAGCCAATAAAACTCCAGTAATTGTTGCGTGAACTCCTGAATTTAACATAAAATACCACATCAGAATTCCCCCAATTAAATAGGGAATTAGGTGGTTCACTTTTAGTCGGTTTAGAATAAATAAAAATCCTAAAATTCCTAATGCAATTCCTAAATTCAAAAAGGAAATACTTGAAGTATAAAAAATGGCAATGACAATTATAGCACCTAAATCATCTATAACAGCCAAGGCAGTAAGAAATATTTTTAAAGAGGTTGGCACTCGATTACCCAAGAGCGAAAGTATACCAATTGCAAACGCAATGTCTGTTGCCATTGGAATTCCAACACCTGATTGAGTTATAGTGCCATAATTAAACGCTGCATAAATCAATGCCGGAATTATCATTCCGCCAAGGGCCCCTATTAATGGCAATGCTGCTTTTTTTAGTGTGGAAAGTTCTCCAATATAAACTTCACGCTCTAATTCTAATCCAATTAAGAGAAAGAAAAGGGTCATCAACCCATCGTTAATCCATTCAGTAAAACTGTGTTTTCCAATCTCGAAATTCCATATTTGAAGGTACTCCAATTGGAAAATAGAATTGGCTAAAAGTAGAGATATTAAGGTTGCAAATATTAATATAAATCCACCTGCTTTTTCACTTTCAAAAAAGGCTTTGAATAAATTGGTTTCTTTCATATTTATTTTGCTGTAATGATAAAACGCCTTGATTTCTCAAAGCGTTTCTTTTATTATTTTGTGATTGTTTGTTTACGATCAGGGCCAACAGAAACTATTTTAATAGGCACTTCAACTTCTTTTTCAATAAAGTCTATATAGTTTTTTAATTCTACAGGAAGTTCATCGTAAGTGGTCATTCCAGTTAAATCAGCTTTCCAGCCTTTGAATTCTTTGTAAATTGGTGTAACGTTTTCAGGTTCAATATTGTAAGGTAAATGAGCAATGTTTTGCCCTTTATAACTGTATTCTGTGCAAACTTTTAAAGTTTCAAATCCAGATAAAACGTCTCCTTTCATCATCATTAATTGGGTAACCCCATTCACTTGAATAGCATATTTTAAAGCTACTAAATCCAACCATCCGCAACGTCTTTGTCTTCCTGTAACCGAACCAAATTCATTACCAACTCTAGCCATCGTTGCTCCATCTTCTTCAAAATCTTCAGTAGGGAAGGGGCCGCTTCCAACACGGGTGGTGTAGGCTTTGAAAATTCCGTAAACTTCTTTGATTTTATTTGGAGCAATTCCTAAACCAGTACAAGCGCCAGCAGCAGTAGTATTGGAAGAAGTTACGAATGGGTAAGTTCCAAAGTCAACATCTAATAATGAGCCTTGAGCACCTTCACAAAGTATAGATTTCCCTTCTTTTTGAGCTTGGTGTAAATATTCTTCGCTATCAATGAAAGTGAGCTTTTTAAGGTCTTTAATAGCTTCAAAAAATTCAACTTCCAATTCTGCAAGATTGTATTGAATGGCAACATCATAAAATTTTATCATGGCTTCGTGTTTGTCTGCTAAAGCTCTGTAACGCTCTTTGAAATCTTCCAATTCAATATCTCCAACACGTAACCCATTTCTACCTGTTTTGTCCATGTAGGTTGGACCAATACCTTTTAAAGTAGATCCAATTTTAGCTTTTCCTTTTGAAGCTTCTGAAGCAGCATCTAATAAACGGTGTGTTGGTAAAATTAAATGTGCTTTTCTTGAAATGATCAATTTATTTTTGATATCCAAATTAAAGCGTTCCAAACCTTCGATTTCTTTTTGAAAAACTACGGGATCTATAACTACCCCATTTCCAATGATATTGATTGAATTTTTATGAAAAATCCCTGAAGGTATTGTTCTTAAAACGTGTTTAATTCCATCAAATTCTAGGGTATGTCCTGCATTTGGGCCACCTTGAAAACGGGCAATAATATCATATTTTGACGTAAGTACGTCTACAATTTTTCCTTTTCCTTCATCTCCCCACTGTAATCCTAATAATAAATCTACGGTCATTCTACTTGTTGTTTGTGTGTTGTTGCTATTTATTGTTTTTTTTATTGCTTTTTTTGATAAATTCTACTTTAAAAAAATAATTTAAGCCTCCTAAAATTAGTGCGGTTAGTATACTAACAAATAGAGTTTTAAAAAAGAACTTCAAACTAAAAGAGTTAATACCATCAAATAATTGAAATACAATTCTGTAGGCTAAAGAAAAAACAAATACGAAAACAAATGTTGTTTTAAAATAGTCACTCCCTTTCATTATTTAACCTTTTTTGTTCCGTATAAATACAAAGAGTGATTGTGCACGTCGATGTCAAATATTTCTTCAATAGTTTTTTTAATCATTTGAATTCTAGGATCGCAAAATTCAATTACCTCCCCCGAATCAGTCATAATTAAATGGTCGTGTTGTTTATCAAAATAGGACTTTTCATAATGAGCTTGATTTTGACCAAATTGGTGTTTCCTAACTAAACCACAATCCAATAAAAGCTCAATTGTATTATAAAGTGTAGCACGACTCACTCTATAATTTTTATTTTTCATTTTCACATAGAGATTTTCTACATCAAAATGATCAACACTATCGTAAATTTCTTGCAGTATAGCATAGCGTTCAGGTGTTTTCCTGTGGCCATTATTTTCAAGGTATAATGTAAAAACATTTTTTACAATTTCTTGATTCTTACTATTATCAACTGAAATGAGTGTCATATTCTGCAAAGATAAATTATTATTTTAATAATAAAATGTTTCAACTTGATTGTTAAAAACTTTAATTTTTGTAAACCCTGGTAACCTTATCAATGCCTTCAATTTTTCGGATTTTCGCCATCATTTTTTCAAGTATAGTATTGTTTTTAACAATTACAGCAACTTTACCATTAAATAACCCGGCTTCAGTGGTTAGTGAAATACTCTGAATGTTTATATTCATATTACTTGAGATTACTTTGGTGAGTTCATTAGTAAGTCCTAAAAAGTCCATCCCAGTGATTATTAATACGGCTTTAAATTCTTGTTGAGAGGAATCTATCCATTTAGCTTTTATAACTCGGTATGCGTAGTTGGATTGCAAGCTTAATGAATTTGGGCAATCTTTTTTATGAACTTTTATCCCCTCGTTTATGGTTAAAAAACCAAACACATCATCTCCAACAATGGGATTACAACAAGCGGATAATTTGTACTCCAATTTATCTTGTTCCGGTCCGAAAACCAATAAATCATAATTGGAAATAATTTCCTCTTTTGATATCTGTTCAACATTTGCAGACGGGGAACGTTTAATTTTGTTTTTGAAGAAATTAATGAAAGAATTGCTTTTTAGTGCTGCAAAATCTTTTAATTTTTGATTTTCTATCGTTCCATTTCCAACTCTATAAAATAAATCTAAGCTTGTTTTAAGTTTGAGGAAAACTACCAATTCATTAATAGTTTTTTCATTTAAAGTTACTTTTAAATGTCTCAGTTTTCGGGTTAAAAGTTCTTTTCCTTCCTCGGCAATTTTCTTGGTATTTTCATTTAATACGTTCTTAATTTTGGTCCTTGCTCTTGAAGTCGTTACGTAATTTAACCAGTGTGGTGTTGGCTTTTGATTATCTGAAGTAATTACCTCTATTTGATCCCCACTTTTTAATTCGTAATTGAGTGGCACCAATTTTCCGTTTACCTTTGTTCCTCTGGTTCTTACTCCAATAGCGGAGTGAATACTAAAAGCAAAATCCAAGGTGGTTGCTCCTTTAGGAAGTGATTTTATTTCTCCTGTAGGTGTAAAAACAAAAATTTCTTTGGAATAAAGATTCATTTTAAAATCTTCAACAAAGTCTACTGCATTTTTTTCTTGGTTTTCTAGTGCTTCTTTTAGTTGGTTTAACCAAATATCCAAACCGCTTTCTTCGGTAGCTCCTTGTTTGTATTTATAATGAGCAGCATATCCTTTTTCAGCAATTTCATCCATTCGTTCACTTCGAACTTGTACTTCAACCCAGCGTCCTAAAGGTCCCATAACGGTAATGTGAAGTGCTTCATACCCCGTTGATTTTGGTGAGGAAATCCAATCGCGTAATCTACTAGGGCTTGGTCGGTAATGATCCGTAACTATTGAATAGATTTTCCAAGCCAAAAATTTCTCATCATGGGCATTTGATTTATAAACAATTCGTAAAGCAAATTTGTCATATACTTCATCATAACTCACGTTTTGAGCTTTCATTTTTCTTCGAATTGAATAAATTGATTTTGGGCGGCCTTTAATAATGTAGTCAATACCTTCTTCATCAAGAGATTTTTTTATAACATCAGAAATATTCTTGATGTATTCGTCTTGCTCTTCTTTTGTTTCTTTGATTTTGTCAACTATATTCTTATAAACAGCTGGTTCGGTATATTTTAAACCTAAATCTTCTAGTTGAGTTTTAATATTATAAAGGCCTAAACGATGTGCGAGAGGGGCATAAATGTATAAAGTTTCAGAAGCAATTTTTGTTTGTTTGTAGTCCACCATCGATTCCATAGTTTGCATATTATGTAGTCGATCAGCCAATTTTATTAATATTACTCGCACATCATCATTCAATGTCAGAATCATTTTTCTAAAATTTTCCGCTTGCATGGAAGAATTTAAGTCTTTCTGAATTTTTGAAATTTTAGTTAAACCATCCACAAGTTGTGCCACTTTCGGATTGAACATATTTTCAATATCTTCAACTGTAATTTCAGAATCTTCAACCACATCATGTAGTAATGCTGCTGCTATTGAAGTGGGACCTAAACCTATTTGTGAGGCTACAATTTTTGCGACAGCAATGGGATGAAATATATATGCTTCTCCAGATTTTCTTCTTTGTTCTTGATGAGCATCAACCGCAACATCAAAAGCTTTTCGGATTAATTTTTTATCTTCAGTAGATAATTTCTGATAACTTATTCGGAGTAGTTCTTTGTATTCTTGGGCAATAGCCTTGTTTTCTTTCTTTATTTCGATTTCTGTCATAGCTATTTCATTCATTTTTTAAAATTATGAATAAGTTATTAGTTGTGCAAATGTTAATTATTAAAAATTATTTAAAATCCTCGTTGCCTTTTAGCTTCAAAAATTAAAATAGCTGCAGCTACTGAAACATTCATTGAATCAATTTCTCCTTGCATAGGAATAATAATATTTTTGGTTGCGGCATCGCGCCATTCTTGTGACAATCCAGTAGCTTCTGTCCCCACAACTAAAGCCGAAGGTGTTGTGTAATCTTGAGTATGATAAGAAATTGAATTTTGCAATGTAGCGCAATAAAAACTTATTTTCTTGTCTTTCAAAAACGAAATAATTTCCGTAGTTGTTCCAATTGCTATTTGATTGGTAAACAAACAGCCCACACTGGAACGAATAATATTTGGATTATATAAATCTCCATTTGGATTTGCTATAATAACTGCATCAAGATTTGCTGCATCAGCAGTTCTTAATAAAGCGCCAATATTCCCTGGTTTTTCTGGAGCTTCTGCAATTAGAATCAGAGGATTTTCTTTAAGTTTTAAATCGGATAAACCAAAACTTTTGCATTTAGCTACAGCAATAACTCCTTCTGTACTTTCTCGATAAGCCAATTTTTCAAAAACGTCTTTATTTATTTCAATGACATTGGTTGCGCTTTGAACTAATTGGTCTATTTCCTTCTCCGAAATTAATTCCGAGTAGAATAATAAGGTTTCAATTGGATAACCGCCTTTAATCGCTAATAAAATTTCTCTTTGTCCTTCAATTAAAAAGGTACCGGTTTGTTTTCTTGCCTTTGCCTTTTCCTGAAGTAGTAAAAGGGATTTTATGTATGGATTTTGAGCAGATGTGATTTGTTTCAAAATGGGAATGTTAATTTATATGATGCAAATATAATCAGAGAAATTGAGGTTATTTATTAATTGAAAACTATTTTGTTAAATACAAATAGCCTGTTAATGGTTCAGAATAATCATTATCGTTTAATTCTATTAAATAATAATAGGTGCCAGAAGGGATTTGATTCTCTTTCATCACAAATCCATTATTAGCGAAACCATCCCATTCATTTGAATTGTTATCACCTGTCCAAACTAATTGCCCCCAACGATTATAAATTGATATTTTATGATTCAAAAAGATGTCTTTTAATCCTTCAATATGGAAAGTGTCATTGAAACCGTCATTGTCGGGTGATACAAAATTATTGACAATTGGAGGACAATTTTTTGTTGTTAACACAAAAGACGTAACACTGTAGCAACCTTCTCCATTATCCAAACGGATAAATATAGTTTTAGGAGTAGTCAATGCAATATAATTTGTGGTATTTAGAATTTGATTGATGTTATTTTGGGCGTTTGATAATGACTCAAAAAAGCCCACACGATCCGAAATTATTGTTTTTACCAATCCTTCATAATCGGAGAAATTAAATAGGCCCTTTGAATTTCCAAGATTACAAGATTCTAAATTTGGTACAAATTGGAATGAGGGCGATCTTGAAAGCACCACCGGACTCACAGATTTGTTATTTATTTCGTTTATTTCTGGAACAATTCCGGTCCCAGTTTCGGTTTCATCTACAGCTAATTTGATATTAAAATTATTTGGGATTGAGTTTGGAATTACCACAGTAACTACCCCTATTTCTTCACCATCAATAGGGATGCTTGTTTGAGTATTGATCGTTCTCAAATAAACATCATTTGCATATATTGAAATAGGTGTATTGGAAGGTAAAATAGCCGTAGAATTTGGGTTGGTTACTCTATAACTTATTGTAATTGCCCTAGAGTCACACTGTTTGTCTATACTGTTTATCCCAATTATGGCATCTGGAAGTTGGCTATTTAATTTGGTTACAATTGCATTGATCATTACAAAATCCTGACTTGAAGTAAGCTGAATTTGAGCTGATGTATCACCAACAGAAATATTATTTTGTATAGGATATACATCCAAATCCATGTTGTACAATAGGTTGGAATTGGTCAAACTATTTGTGCCATTAAAGGCATTATTTACAGGATTTAGAGGTGGATTGCCAATAGGAGATCCATTGATTCGAAGTGTTTCATTTACAGCAATTCCTGAATCTCCCTCCCATGCTAGAAAACCTATTTTTGCATCATTATTATCAATTACATTTAAACTATTTAACGTGATATTTACTTCGTCCGGAACAGCTTGCATTCCGTCATAAACATTCAATTGATTTAAAGATAAATTTGGATTTTTGTATACTACAATAATGGCCCATCCAGCAAAATTTGTACTTCGCTGTGAATGAAAATCTATAAAAGAGGAAACATCAAGATCTGAGAGTGTATAGGTCCCGTTCCCTGAGGCTTGAACTTGATTTGTTATATCTTTGAAAGCACTAAAATAATCAAAAACAAGATTTGACACTACTCTTTGTAGACTAAAAGTTCTATCAGGTCTAATAATTTGGCCATTTAATTTCACTTCAAAGTCACCGGTTCCACAACCAGCCCAATACAAATAAGCCTTTTCAATTTCGTCATTGGTATTTAAGGACAATTGTGCGGAAGAGGACGTTAATACAGCAGGTGTTGTTTGAAATGAATTTTCTATTGGATTTAGGGTGTTACCAATAAAAACAAAATCATATTTTCCATTAAATTGTTGGAATAATGATACGTCTTGACCAAAAATGGCACTTGTGATAAGTAATAAACTCGCAATAAGAGCGTTTTGAATCAGTTGTTTCATTATTTAAAATAATTGATTAAAAATACTAATTTATTTTAATAAAATAATGTTCGAATAAAATTAAATGATTAATTTTCCAATGTTTAAAAATTGAAATTGAAAAATTACACAGTAAAACGGTACGAGTCTAAATATTTTGATGATTGGAATGCATTTATTAGCACCGCCAAAAACGCTACTTTCTTATTCAATAGGGATTTTATGGAATATCATTCTGATCGTTTCAAAGACTTTTCCCTAATGATTTATGATCAAGAGAAATTGGTTGCCGTATTGCCTGCAAATAGAGTAGGAGCAACAGTTTTTTCTCATCAAGGATTAACCTACGGAGGGTTGGTTTTACCTCCAAATTCAAAATTATACAATGTAATTTTTATCTTTAAGTCTATTTTATCATTTTTAAACGAAAATGCAATTTCAACTTTTAACATCAAAAAAATTCCTTCTATTTATTGCGATACTTTTTCAGATGAAACCGATTATTTAGTTTCAATTTGTAAAGGAATTACAAAAATGAAACACGCTGTTTCGGTAATCAATTTAGATTCAAATTTTAAGATTTCTAAATCAAGAAGAGAATGTATCAACAGAGGGAAAAAGTTAAATTTAGTGATTAAAGAAGAAGAGAATTTAGAATTATTTTGGAACGATATCCTGATCCCAAATTTAATGGAGAAATACAATTCTAAACCGGTACATTCTATTGAAGAAATTCTACATTTAAAAGAAAAATTCCCTAAAAATATTAAGCATTTTAATGTTTATCACAATGACAAGTTAGTTTGCGGAACTACTCTTTTTATTACTAATGATGTCATAAAACCCCAATACATTTCAGGGAATGAAGACAATAACTTATTAGGGAGTATTGATTATTTATACGATTTCTTAATCAATGAAGTATCTAAAGGGAAAAAGTTTTTTGATTTTGGTCCTTCACATGAAAATAATGGATTGAATATTGTAAAAAATATTAATTTTTGGAAAGAGAGTTTTGGGGCGCAAACGCTAGTTCAAAATTTTTATGAAATAGAAACTTCAAATTATCACCTATTAGATTCCATTTTGATATGATAAAATTTCTTGACTTGAATAAGATTAATCAACCCTATGAAAATGCTTTTCAAAATAAATTGAAAAGCGTTCTAGATAGTGGTTGGTATGTATTAGGTAAAGAAGTAAAACTTTTTGAACAAAATTTCGCAAGCTATTGTGATGCAAAACATTGTATTGGAGTGGGAAATGGATTGGATGCATTGACTTTAATTTTTAAAGCCTATATCGAGTTAGGAAAAATGCAAAAAGGGGATGAGGTTATTGTTCCAGCAAATACTTATATAGCAACAATTTTATCAATTATCCAAGCTGATTTAGTGCCAGTTTTAGTTGAGCCACAATTAGAAACCTACACTATAAATCCAAGTTTAATAGCTGAAAAAATCACTAATAAAACAAGATCCATTTTAGTTGTTAACCTTTATGGACAATTGGCAGATTTAGATACTATTAACGAAATCGCCAAACAACATAATTTGATTGTAGTGGAAGATGCTGCTCAATCTCATGGAGCGGTTTTAAACAATAAAAAATCCAAAAATACGCAAGCTTATAGTTTTTATCCAGGAAAAAATTTAGGTGCTTTAGGAGATGCTGGCGCAGTGATAACCAATGATGATCAATTGGCCGAAATATTATTTTCTCTTCGAAATTACGGTTCTCAAGTTAAATATTCTAATGATTTCATTGGAGTTAATTCCCGTTTAGACGAGCTTCAAGCTGCATTTTTAAATGTGAAATTATGCAATTTAGATACCGAAAATCAAATTAGAAAAGATATTGCCAAGCGTTATTTATTAGAAATAAATAATGATAATGTGATTCTACCATTTTGGGATTTTTCTGACAACCACGTTTTTCATTTATTTGTAATTCGAACTCCAAAAAGAAGAGAATTACAAGATTATTTAAAGCAAAATGGAATTGAAACATTGATACATTATCCTGTTGCTCCTCATCTTCAAAAGGCATTTACGCAATGGAATAATTTGCAATTGCCCATTACAGAGAAAATACATGATGAGGTTTTGAGTTTGCCAATTAGCCCAGTAATGACTGTTGAAGAAGTTGATTTTGTGATACAAAAAATGAATTCATGGATCTTTTAATCAAATCATTTAATAGACCCTATTATTTGGACAGATGTATTCAAAGTATACATTTAAATATTTTAGATAATGATTTCAATATTATTGTATTAGACGATGGAACTCCTCAAAAATACCTTGATAAATTGGTGGATAAATACCCGGGTATTGTTATTTTAAAATCTGATTTATATCTTGAAAAATCCAAAGCAATTCTAAATGAAGATCTTGTTGTAAATCCCAAAATACCTATTGATTTGTGGTTAAGCGCTGCGGAAAACGCATCTAATTATTTTCTTTTTATTGAAGATGATTTTTGGTTTACAACACCCTTTAATTTAAATAAGATCAGGTTGAAATTAGAATCTGATAAAATTAAAATGTTGAAATTATGTTGGCTTGGAAATCCAAATTTATTGCCCAAGAAAAGTTATCAATTTAATGATGAATATTCTATATTTACTCCAAATCTATATACTAAAAATCCTTTTTTATTTAACTTAGTTTTCAGAATCCACCGTTTTAAAATTAGAAAAATACTAACTTTACTAGGGATTTATTCTTTGGATCGGTTATTAAATTATTATACTATTTATGCAACTTCAGGAGCTATTTTTAAAAAGAAATATTTTTTGAAATTATGGAAAAATCATAATAATAAAGTTGATGAAGGACTTCAGTTGAGTAACGCCGTTAAATATATTGCTAGTAAAAAAAAGCAACAATTTTTTGGGTTTACCAATACAGAATTAATGAAAACAGGCTTCCTTTCTTCTGCGAGTAATCAAGGTAAAAAATATGAAAAAGTTAATTTAGACCTTTTTGCTTTCAATAAAATTGTAAATCAAGCATGGTTTAATGACGTTTTTGATCCAATGGAAAACTTTCCAAAAGATTTAAATCAAAATAAAATCGAAGAATTATTAGTTGGAGCTAATCTTCCTGAAGCGTCTAATTCGGAATGGAAAAAATGGGTTTCCGAATTTAAAAATCAATATTTAACTTTCGGCTGTAATATTGACTAAATGGAAATAATAAACAAAGATAATTCACATAAAACGATTCTAAAGGCTACCGGCATATTTGGGCTTGCACAAGTGATGAAAATATTGGTCAGTATTGTAGGTTCTAAGTTTGTGGCCATTTTTATAGGTCCTTTTGGTATTGGAATTGTAGGATTGTTAAACACTACAGTTGCGATTATTAGCTCTTTTACTAGCTTTGGAATCAATATTACTGGAGTGCGCGAAGTCAGTTTAGCCTATGCTGAAAAGGATCAAGATCAATTTTCAAAACGATTTATAGTTCTTCAACGATGGGCTATTATAGCAAGTATTTTTGGAGCATTGGTGACCATCATTTTTTCTAAGTTGCTTAGTAAATTAACTTTTGGAACCTCTGAATATTATTTGTGGTTTATTGCCCTATCCGTTAATTATGTTTTTGCAAATTTAACTTCTACCCGCGTTGCACTATTACAAGGACTACGTATGGTAAAATCAATTGCTATTTCAAATGTTTTAAGTTCTATTTTAATTACATTGGCTTCTGTTCCAATCTGTTATTTTTTTAAATTTGATGGAATCATTGCGGTTATTTTGGTGTCTAGTTTTATCAATTTACTAGTGAACTTCTATTTTACTAGAAAGATTCCAATCGATAAAGTTTCTCTTTCTTTTGCTGAAACATTTCAAAAAGGAAAACCATTAATAAAAATGGGATTTTTACTTTCTATTAATGTAATTTTCGGGCAAATATGCAGCTATCTGATAAAATTATACTTGAATGTAAATGGTTCTAGTACCGAAATATTAGGATTATTTGAGGTAAGTTCTGTGATTTTAATTTCCTATGTTGGCCTTATTTTTAATGCTATGGGAACCGATTTTTATCCCAGAATTACCGAAGTTCAAAATGACAATTCCAAAGTTAAAGAACTAGTTAACGATCAAATTGAAATGGGATTGTTATTGATTACTCCAGCTATAATTTTCATGTATTTTTGTGGTCCAGTTATAATAAAATTGCTTTATTCGAATCATTTTTTAGGTGTTTTGTTGATTTTTAAAGCCGCTTTATTTGCAATAATTATAAAAGCAATTATTTGGCCATTAGCGTTTGTAATATTAGCAAAAGGGGATAACAAATTGTATTTTAAGCAAGAGATAATCAGTGATATATTCCTATTAGTTACAACTGTTTTTTTCTATCATTATTTCGGATTAGTAGGAATTGGAATCGCTAGTTTAATTCAATTTATACTGTATGGATGCTATATAATTCCAATTTTGAAAAACAAATACGATTTTTCAATTAGAAAAGACACTTTGAAGATACTATTGATTAGCTTATTGATTGGTATAGCTGCATGCACGATCACTTTTACAATTGATTATCCTTATGCATACTATCCTCTAGGCCTAATTTTAGTTTTTTCAATGCTCTATTCTTATAAAGAATTAAACAATCGAGTGGCTATTTATCCTTATTTAATAAAGATTAAAAACAAATTTAAACGCAATGAATAAGGTCAATTTTCCGGCGCTAACAGGAATTCGAGCGATTGCCGCATTTATGGTTTATATCCATCACTTCAATCCTTTTTCAATTGAAATATTCGGAAAAAATATTCACGATTTTTTTAATGAGTTTCATATTGGCGTTACGGTTTTCTTTGTATTGAGTGGCTTTCTAATTTGTAACCGGTATTTTGATGAACCTAATTTTAATTTCAAAAATTATATAATTAAACGGGTAGCTAGAATTTATCCAATGTATTTTATTCTAACCTCTCTTACATTTGTATTTTTTGCATTTGTTTATTCTCAGAATACTTGGATTGATTTATATAATTATTTTTATAATATAACTTTTTTAAAAGGCTTCTCAGACGATCTTAAATTTACGGGAATTGCCCAAGGTTGGTCCCTAACTGTGGAAGAAGTGTTCTATTTTACAGCTCCTATTTTTTTTATTCTAATCAGTAAAAGTAGGGTTTATCTAATTTTAGTTCCTTTGATTTTTATTGGGTTGGGACTTTTATTGGTTACTTATTTTAGTGGATTTGAGTATAATGGTTTTATGAAATCGACTAGTTTCATGTTGGATTTCACTTTCTTCGGAAGAATTTCAGAATTTTTTGTAGGTATAGGATTAGCTTTATTAATTAGAAAATATTCGTCAATATTTAAAGGGATGACTTATTTCGGATTATTAGGAATTATCCTCAGTATTTGCGCTCTTGTTTCATTGAATGGTGAAAGTGGCTTTGGAGTTGATACACTGACTGGAAAAGCAATAAATACAATTGTATTACCTGTTATTGGAATAGCGCCTTTGTTTCTCGGATTAATAAAAGAAAAGACTTTAATTTCCGATTTTTTAAGTTCCAAAGCGCTACAATTATTAGGTAAAAGTTCCTATATTTTCTATCTAATTCACCTTGGAATATTCGTTACTATTTTAAATAAAATTGCTTCAAATCAGTGGTTTAAATTTATCTCTTTAAATTTAATTTCAATTGTACTGTATCTTTACATCGAAACCCCACTAAATAGATGGATTAGAAAAAATAGCCATTAATCCGAATAGTTCTTGAAATTTATTCTCCATGAAATGACCAATTTGAGATTTATATTTTTAATTAGCAAAGTCCAACTTTGATTTCTAAAAGAGTGAATAATTTCGTGATGAACTCTTTTTAGAAGTGCCAAATCCTCCATTTTTGAACGATTTAATTTTATTCCCTTTTTAAGAATTTTATAAGTTGAGATATTGATTTTGTGTTTTTTCTTATAAAAATTAGACCCTAATGAGTTGGTAACCATTCTTTTTCGGACTAATACTTCATCTATAAAATCAAATTCATATTCCCTCGAAGCTCTGATCCAAGAATCCAAATCTTCATAGGCTAAAGTTTCATCGTAGCCGCCCAAGAAGTCAAATACGCTTTTTTTAATCAACGCCGATACAGAACAAATACTATCTCCTGTTGATAACACAGAGCTATAAATATCGCCAATAATTCTTTTTGAAATTACTTTTCCATTTTTATCAACGGGGAAGTAAAAGGAATTAAAACTCCCGTCTTCATTGATAATTTCAGCATTTCCATACACGACACCTAGGTTTTTGAATTTACTTTTTTGGAATGCATTAACCTGCATTTGAATACCATTGGGTAGTAATAAATCGTCTGCTGCTAAATCAATTATATACTCTCCTTTAGCAATTTTTAGTGCGTTATTAAATGATTTGGTATTTCCAATATTAAATTCATTGGCAATAAATTGTACTTCAGGATGAGATAATAGCCAATTATTAATCTCCAACTTAGTTCTATCCTTACTGTAATCATCCACAATTATTAACTCAATTGGTTGGTAATTTTGTTGTATAACAGAATTCAAAGTCTCTACCACAAAATTCTCGTGATTGTAAGCCAAGCAAATTATTGATACAAGTGGATTTTCTTGCATATTTTTCTAAAAGAGTTATATTTGATACGAAAATAAGAAAACGTTAATGATAATACCTAACAAAAAAACTAAAATTGCTTTAATTGGTTACCGATTAGGAATTGGTGGCGCAGAAAGAGTGATGGCAAATTTGTCAGTTTTTTTTGAAAAACAAGGAATAGAAGTCCATAATATTATTGTTATTGATGAAGTTTCCTACAATTTTTCAGGTAAATTAATCAACTTAGGGAAGTTAAAAAACAAATCTAATGGGTTAGTTAATAAACTCAATAGGTATTTATTTTTAAAGAACTATTTGCGTGAAAATAATTTCAATTTTATTATAGATTTTCGTTTTAGAAACAAGCCATTTCAGGAATTATTAATTTCAAAATTTCTATATAAAACGAAAACTATTTTCACAGTTCATAGTTTTTTGATCGATCACTACATGTCAAATTGGTCGTTTTTAACACGATTTACCTATAAAGATTCCTTCAAAATTATTACAATTACTAATAAAACTAGAGAATTGATTGTACAAAAACACCAATTGGCTAATGTTCAAACTATTTATAATCCAATAAATATTGAAGAAATTCATTCAATGAGCAATGAACCTATCGATCTTAATTTCGAATATATTATTGGAGTGGGTCAAATGGAAACCGAGGTTAAGCAATTTGATAAATTGATTACTGCTTATTCAAATTCAAAATTACCTGATTTAAATATTCACTTAGTTTTACTTGGCGAAGGAATTAAAATGCAAGAGTATATCCAAATGGTTGAGCAAATTAATATTTCAGATAAAGTACATTTTTTAGGTTTTCAAAAGAATCCATATTCTTATCTTAAAGGAGCTAAATTTTTTGTTTTAAGTAGTTTAAATGAAGGAATGCCTAATGTAATTTTAGAGGCTTTGGCTTGTGGTATCCCAGTTGTTTCTTTTGATTGTTTATCTGGTCCAAACGAAATGATTAACGATAAAAGCAATGGCTTGTTAGTTGAAAATCAGAAGGTTGAACAATTGACAGTAGCAATGAATTTATTTATTGAAAACACAGATTTATATACTATTTGCAAGGAAAATGCGTTACCAAGTTGCCAACATTTTTCTATTGAAACTATAGGGAAACAATGGCTGGATTTAATGAAATTAAATAACTAGACTATGACTAAAATTAGTGAAATAGAGTTACTTCAAATACCAACGATTGAAGATTTACGTGGAAATTTAGCTTATGTTCAGGAGGAGGTTATTCCATTTGAACTGAAAAGAATTTACTACTTATTTGATGTTCCTAGTACTGCCTTTAGAGGTGGTCATTCCCATATTAAACAGCATGAAATATTAATTGCTTTGAGCGGAAGTTTTGAAGTTACTTTAAATGATGGAAAAGAAAAGAAAAGTTATTTGTTGAATAAACCGAATATAGGATTACATATCCCAACAGGTATTTGGCGTGAATTGGAAAACTTTTCTTCCGGTGCGGTTTGTTTAGTTTTAGCTTCGGATGTATTTGAAGAAGTAGACTATATTCGTGATTATAATGAATTTTTGAAAACCAAATAATGAAATTACTTTACCTAGTTCCAAATGTAAATAATGAAGGAGGAGTTGCAAGAGTTTTAGCCATTAAAACGTACTATCTTATTGAGAAATGGAATTATCATATTGATTTTCTGACGCAAAACAAAGGTAGTTTCCCGCATTTTTATAATTTTAATAAGAAGATTGGATTTCATGACATGCTGTTGCAAGGAAATCCTATTCAGTTTATATTGGACTATAAAAGAAAACTGAATGAGCAAATTGAATTGCTAAACCCTGATATTATTGTTGTATGTGATAATGGATTTAAAGCTTTTTTACTTCCATTTATTTTAAAAACAAAAATACCAGTCGTTTTAGAGATACATAGTTCGTTAAGTGTTGTTGAAAAGGAAAACGATTCTATTTTTAAATTAATCGGGACACAATTATCAATTTTATTCAAGAAATTGGTTGCCAGAAAGTTCGATAATTTTGTTGTAGAAACTCCTGAAAGTATTAAAGAATGGAATGTGCCAAACGGAATTGTTATTCCAAATCCTTTATGGTTTCATTCGGACAAATCAGCTAAGCTAAATTCAAAAAAGGTTATAGCTGTAGGCCGACATGTATACGAAAAAGGTTTTGATCGATTACTTCACATTTGGAAACAAATTGTAAAAAAACATCCAGATTGGCATTTAGATATTTATGGAAAATCTAGTGATGATTTATTTCTACAAAGGCTAACTTCAAAATTAAATTTAACAAATAGTGTAAGTTTTTTTGCGCCTACAATTGATATAGTTTCTAAATATCAAGAGAATTCAATTTACCTAATGACTTCAAGATTTGAAGGTTTTGGAATGGTGTTAATTGAAGCTATGGCGTCCGGATTACCTTGTATTGCCTACGATTGTCCTTGTGGGCCAAAAGCCATCATTGAAAATAAAGTGAATGGTTTTTTAATTGAAAATGGTAGTGAATCTGATTTTGTTGACGCTACTTTATTATTAATAAATAATGAATCAAAAAGAATTGAAATGGGCAAAAATGCGAAACAGAAGAGTTTGAATTATCATATTGATACTATTATGCCTCTCTGGGATTCTCTTTTTAAAGAGATAAAATCTAAATCTAGTTCTTAGTTTTTTCGGAGCTAATTTTACATAAATAGCCGATTCTAAAAATATTATATATTATTAAATTAGGATTTTTCCCCTCTAAATTTTTAATAAGTGACCTTTCTATTGTCTTGTGAAATAGTGAAATGAGGTAAGTAATTTTTAGTTTATTAAAAATTAATAATAATGAAATTAACCTTGAAAATTTCGAATTTATTTTTCCCTCTTCGAACAAAAGGATCAAATTTTCTAAAGAGCTTTTGGATTTTTTCAAATAGTCTTTGTTAAAATCAATATCGCCATGTTCAACTGGATTGTCAATGTGTTTTAATTTTAAATTAAGTAAACTCAGTTGACATGAAAGCTGTGTGTCGTCATGGCCATATTTTGTTAGGTTTGAATCAAATTTAACTTTATCAAAAACTGCTTTTTTTATTACGGTGTTATTAAACAACAAAGAGGAAAATGGAGTTAGGTTTCTTTGTTCTGTCGTTTTATCTTCTATAAACCTTCCGTATTTCCACCGTAGTTTTTGATTGTTTGACGGGCACATTTTAGGATGTAATCTGCCCCCATAAATGATATCAAAATTAGTTATTAAAGCAATATAGTTTGAGATATAATTATTCTGAATGATAATAGAATCTCCATCTATAAAAAGCAGATGCTCATATTGAGCTGTTTTAGCTAGAAGATTTCTATTTTGCCTGTGAGCAATATTTACTTTAAGCTGCTTAAAATTACAATTGGATAACGAATTTATTTTTTCATTTTCTAAGTTCAACTCAGAATTTGATGCGTCATCTTGGCATAAAATTTCAAAATCAATACCACATTCCATACATTGCTTATGAAGTTCCAAAACTAATGGATAAGCATTGTAATTAAATATTGGAATTAGAATTGAGAGCATTAAGCTATTTTTTGAACTACCTCAAAAATATTACTGTCTTCACATTTTAAAGTTTTTGATGGATATTTCATCAAAAGGGCATAATCATGTGTCGCCATAATCACTGTTTTTCCTGAAGCATTTATTTTTCTTAAAACTTCCATAACTTCAATACTAGTTTGTGGATCAAGATTCCCAGTTGGTTCATCTGCTAATATTAGTTCTGGATCATTAAGTAAAGCTCTCGCAATTGCAACGCGTTGCTGTTCTCCACCAGAAAGTTGATGAGGCATTTTAGCAGCAAATGACTTCATATCTACTTTGTCAAGAACTTCATCAATTTTATTTTGCATATCATTTTGATCAACCCAACCAGTTGCTTTTAAAACAAAAATCATATTTTCGTTAATAGATCTGTCTGGTAAAAGTTTGAAATCTTGAAAAACAATCCCTAATTTTCTTCTTAAAAATGGAATATCATCTTCTTTTAAAGTTGCTAAATCAAAATCAACAATATTCGATTGACCTTCAGTTAAAGGTAAATCAGCATATAATGTTTTCATAAAACTACTCTTTCCAGATCCTGTTTTTCCAATTAAATAAATGAACTCACCTTGATTTACTTCCAAATTAACATTGGATAAAATCACTTTTTGTTCTTGATATATGGAAACGTTTCTTAAAAATAAAATAGGTTGTGACATAGGATTAATTGTTTAATTTGTAAAAGTAATAAGTTTTAGTGAAATACCAATTTCAATTTTCTTATTTATTGTTTAAAAATATGTTCATAATAATAATGAGATTAAGTTCGTTATAGGGAATAGATTTCGATATATTTGATAGTAATAATTTATACCATTATGAAAAATTCACCCCGTTTCCTTATATTTTTGGTTTTAATGATAATTACTTCAGTTTCTGCCCAAAAATCGGAGTTATACAATAATGATTTAGAAGCTTTTAATAAGGGGATATTCCTCTTTAACAACAAACAATATTTATCTGCTCAAATCATTTTTGAAAAAGTAAAATGGGAAAATCACGAACAAGAAGTGCAATCGGATTGTGCCTTTTACAATGCAATGTGTGCAATAAAACTGAATCAATCGAATTCAGATGTGTTAATGGAGAATTTTATTTTTGACCATCCTACAAGTACAAAACTAAATATTGCTTATATAGAAATTGCGAAATATTATTTTGACCAAGGAAGTTTTACCTTATCCTTAAAATGGTTCGAAAAAATAGATGAAAGCACATTAAGTAGTGATGATATTGATCAATTTAATTTTCAAAAAGGATATGCTTTTTTCGCAGCCAAAAATAAATCACAGGCTACTACTTATTTTAGTAAAGTACAAAATTCAAAACTATATGGAGCTCAAGCTAAATATTATTTAGGATTTATGGCCTATGAAGGAGATGATTATAAAAATGCGAATCGGTATTTCGATCAAGTAGCGGGGGAGGAAAAATACAAAGAAAAGTTGTCTTACTTTCAGGCAGACATGAGTTTTAAATCTGGAAATTTTCAAAATGCTATTGATCTTGGTTCAGTAGCATTATCAAAATCAAATGCAATAGAAAAATCAGAATTGAATAAAATTATTGGAGAAAGCTATTTTAATTTAAACCAATTTGACAAAGCCATTCCCTTTTTAAATATGTATAAAGGTAAAAAAGGAAAGTGGAACAATACTGATTATTACCAATTAGGATTTGCCTATTATCAGCAAAATGATTTTGAAAATGCAATTACTCAATTTAATAAAATAATTGATGGGAATGATATTGTTGCCCAAAATGCCTATTATCATTTAGGTCAAAGTTATTTAAAAACCAATAGGAAGCAACAAGCTTTGAATGCATTTAAAAATTCTTCAGAAATGGTTTTGGATATAAAAATTCAAGAAGATGCGTTTCTTAATTATGCGAAATTGAGTTATGATATTGGAAATTCTTATCAGAGTGTTCCTGATGTTTTGACTTCGTTTTTAAATAAATATCCAAATTCTCCTAGCAAAACAGATGTTGAAACACTTTTAATCAATTCATTTATCACTTCAAAAAACTACAAAGGTGCGTTGGAAATATTAGAAAAGAATAAGAGTTTTGCGAATAAACAAGCGTATCAAAAAGTAACATTTTACAGAGGTTTAGAATTATTTACAGACGGAAATTACCAAGAAGCATTATCGATGTTCAAGAAATCAATCGGTGAGCAGCAAGAGGCTAAATTTACTTCTCGCGCTACTTTTTGGAAAGGGGAAACAGAATTTGTGCTAGATAATTTCAATGAATCATTGATAAGTTTCAAACAATTTATGGCGTTTCCTGAATCGAAAAATACTTCAGAATTTAAAAACATAAATTATAACATTGCTTATGCCTATTTTAAAATCAAAGACTATGATCAAGCTGGAGATTTTTTTCAAGAACATATTGAAGTAGTTAAAGACGATAAAATACGTCTTAATGATTCTTATTTACGTTTGGGTGATAGTCGATTTGTAACTGCAAAATACTGGCCCGCAATGGATGCTTACAATAAGGCCATTGATTTGAAAAGTATCGATGCCGATTATGCGGCATTTCAAAAAGGAATCAGCTATGGTTTTGTATCTAAAAATGATAAGAAAATTGAAGATTTGACAAAGTTAATTGCAACCTATTTAAAATCCCAATACCGTGATGATGCGTTATTTGAACTAGGGAATACTTATGTTGCGGAGAAAAATTTTGATTTAGCAATTAAAACCTATGAGCAACTACTTAATGAATTTAAAAAAGGTTCCTATGCTTCTAAATCGATTTTGCGTCAAGGATTGATTTATTATAACACTGAAAAAGACGAATTAGCAATTGCAAAATTTAAAAAAGTTGCTGCGGAGTATCCTAAATCGCCCGAAGCATTAGAAGCAGTTTCTACCGCTAGAATAATTTATGTAGATAATGGAAAAGTCGATGAATATGCTACTTGGGTTAGAACCTTAGATTTTGTTTCGGTGACCGATGCGGAATTAGATAACGACACATTTGAAGCTGCTGAGAAACAATTTTTGCAAAACAATACCAAACAAGCAATTTCTGGTTTTAGTAGTTATATTTCTAAATTTCCTAATGGAAACCATGCATTAAATGCTAATTTCTATTTAGCACAATCCTATTATGCCGATGGATTAGAATCCAGTGCTGTTGCGAATTACGAGTATGTAATTTCAAAATCGAGAAATGAATTTACAGAACAAGCCTTGGCAAGGTTGGCGGAGATTTTCATTAAATCAAATGATAATACTAAGTTAGTTCCTATATTAATACGATTAGAAACGGAAGCAGATTTTCCTCAGAATATAACATTTGCTCAGGCAAATTTAATGAAAACGTATTATGAACAAAAGGATTATGTAAATTCCGTTTTGTATGCTGAAAAAGTATTAAGTAACACAAAAACAGATGATAAAGTAAAAAGCGATGCTCAAATAATTATTGCTAGAGCAGCTTTTTATTCTGGTGATTTGACCAAGGCACGTCAAGCCTACATAAAGTTATTGGCTATCGCAAAAGGAGAGTTTGCCGCCGAAGCGTTGTATTATGATGCTTATTTTAAGAATTCCGACGGGAAATTTGAGGATTCAAATACGGTAGTTCAAAAATTAACTAAAGATTATTCTGGTTATAAATATTTTGGGGCAAAAGGCTTGGTGGTAATGGCTAAAAATTTCTACGGATTGAAAGATAGCTTTCAAGCTACCTATATTTTGGATAGTGTGATCAAGAATTTTACTTCATTTCCCGATGTTGTTGAAGAAGCTCAAAAGGAATTGGATAGTATTAAAACCGAGGAGGCTAAGACAAATTCATCGGTTACAAATTAAATAAAAAAACAAATGACAAAGATATTTCAAAATACTAAAGGATTAGTTTTAGTTCTTCTTACTTGCCATCTTTCTTATGCTCAAAAGAAAGACGAGAATATAGGAACTGAAGTAGTAAACGTAGTAAAACCATACACTCCAACAATTTCTGACGCATTTAAAGTAAAGGAAATACCTTCTCTTGAAGATGCTGATAATTCTAAAAAAGAGGCTATTAAATATAATTTTTTTTCCTTTCCCGTAGCTTCTACTTTTGTTCCTTTAAAGGGGCGCGCTGCTAATGTTGATAAATCACAAGCTGAGAAATTATATAAAAATTTCGTCAATTTAGGCTTAGGTAATTATACTACTTTAAACGCTGAACTTTTTGTAACTGAGAATATCAGCGATCACGAGTATGTAGGGGGCATGTTTAGACATCTTTCGTCTCAAGGTGGTATAAAAGACGTTGCATTGAATAATGATTTTTATACTACTTCTTTGGATTTAACCTACGGTAACCAACTTCAAAATTTGACTTGGATTTCGGATTTAGGGTATCAAAATCAAATCTATAATTGGTATGGTATCCCAGAAAATTTTACTCAGACAACAATTGATAGAATCAACCCTAAACATACCTTTAATAATTTTTATCTTGGAACAAATTTAAGTTTAAGTGACAGCTTTTTTAAAGAAGCTAGTTTTAAATACAATCGTTTTTGGGATACTAATGGATCAATTGAAAATAGAATTTTTGTAAAACCATCATTTGAATTCGGACTCTTTAATGAAAAGATAAAAACGAATTTTATTGTTGATTATTTAGGTGGAAATTTTGAGAAAAACTTCTTCGGAACCAATACGATAAAATATGGTTTCGCCAATTTTGGAATTCATCCAAGTATCGTTGTAAATAAAAATGATTGGGCTTTAAACATTGGAGCTTCAGTATTTTATAGTGCCGACAATCAAAATAGTAGCAGTAAAATATTTGTATATCCGCAAGTGAATGCCTCTATAAAACTTGTTGGTGATTTAATGATTTTTTACACCGGAGTTGAAGGTAGTTTAAATCAAAATTCTTATCGTGATTTCTCAAATGAAAATCCTTTTGTTTCGCCTACATTAGTAATTGCTCCTACAGACAAACAATTTAATTTATTTGCGGGATTTAAAGGTAAATTATCTAATAATCTTAGCTATAACCTTCGCGGAGCAGTGCAAAATGAAAAAAACAAGCCGCTATTTGTGAGCAATGAATTCAATATGTTTGCAACAAATTCGGAGAGCTACCAATTTGGAAATTCTTTTGGTGTAGTGTATGATGACATTAGAACCATGAATTTGTTTGGAGAATTGAAAGCCGATTTTTCTAAAAATGCAACCATTGGTTTAAATGGTTCTTACAGTCGATTTTTCTCCACCTTTCAAGAGGAAGCTTGGAATTTACCAACTTTAAAATTAGGGGCTACTCTTAATGTAAATATTACTAAAAAATGGTTTGCTGGTGCCAATGTGTTCTATGTTGGGGAAAGAAAAGACATTGTTTACATTCAAAGCATGATTACTATTTTTCCTCCGGCATATTATCCTGAAATAACGAATTTAAAGAGTTATTTTGATGCTAATTTTAATGTTGGCTACCAGCACAGCGAACGATTAACAGGATTTTTAAAATTCAATAATATCGCCAATCAATCTTACCAAAAATGGATGAATTACCCAGTTCAAGGACTTCAAGTGTTGTTAGGAGCAAGCTATAAATTTGATTTTTAATAAAGTTCAAAAGCGAAGAAAGTTTAAAGCGGGCATAGTTGATGTGAAATGGTGTTAAAGTAATTCCTAAATTGTTTATAACGTTATATCTTCAAAGAGTATTTACCTTCGTATCTTTGCATTTCAAAATCTACGTACCTCATATTAAATGACTTTAAAACAAAAAATCCACCAGTATTATTCCCGACAGGTTCAAGATAAAATTGATATTTTTAGAGATATGATATCAGCATTGACTGAAGATTCAAAGAATGATGCGAAAGGATCGGCTGGGGACAAACACGAAACTGCTTTGTCGATGATGCATTTGGAACAGGAAAAACTCAATTATAAACTCAAAGAAGTCCTAGATCAAAAAGGGATATTAGAAAAAATAGATTCAAGTTTGCTGCACACTACAATTTCCTTAGGAAGTTTGGTTCAAGCCAACGGGATTTATTTGTATTTAAGTTTGGCTCTACCTAAAATTGTGATCGATCAAGTTAATATAATAGCACTTTCACCACAATCTCCGCTTGGAGAAAAATTAATGGGAAATAAAGTAGGATTTGAGTTCGAAATTAACGGAACCAAATATCAAATCGATAGTATTTCGTGATTTCATTTATTACGATTTAAAACTTCACGTATAATAAAAACCTTTTTTACTTTCGTATTTATATTAAATTAAACTTTTTTGTTTATAATTATAACTAAATATTTTAATTTGATTTTAAATATAAATCATAATAGCCATTTTTGCAGAAGAAAAAATACTATTATGTGTGGAATTTTAGCCATTATTGGAAAAGGAAAAGACGAAGAGTTAGTAAAGTGGCTTTCTAAAAGAATGTCGCATCGTGGTCCAGATGAAAGTGACCTACATGTTACAGAAAAAGGTCATATTTTAAGTCACGAGCGTTTATCAATCATAGATTTACATTCTGGAAAGCAACCCATACAAGGCTCAAATTCAGCCTGGATGGTGCACAATGGAGAAATATACAATCACCAGCAATTACGAGATGGAATATTAAAACATCATACTTTCAGAACTAAATCTGATTCTGAAGTTATTGTGCATTTATATGAAGAATTTGGATATGATTTTTGCAACATTTTAGATGGAGATTGGGCATTCGTAATTGTAGATGGGGATGATTATATTGCTGGTCGAGACCCAATGGGAGTTAAGCCCTTATATTATGGATTGGATGAAAGAGGACGGACTTACTTTTCCTCCGAAATGAAATCTATTGCCGATCAATGTAAAACATTTTCTACATTTCCTCCAGGCCATTATTACACTCCCACAACTGGATTTGTAAAATATTACCAACCTGAATATGAAGATTGCTTAAAAGCGGATCATGAGTTGGATTTGGAATTAATTAGAACAACGTTGACGGAAGCAACTCGAAAAAGATTAATGAGTGATGTGCCAATTGGTGTTTTGCTTTCAGGAGGATTAGATTCCTCTTTAACTTCTTCAATAGCTTCTAGATTACTCGCGGAAAGCGGTAAGAAATTACACTCTTTTTCAATTGGTTTAGATGCCAATGCTCCTGATGCTTTAGCGGCTAAAAAAGTGGCAGATTATTTAGGAACCGAACATCATGAAATTCACTTTACTATAGAGCAGGGAATTGAAATACTAGATCAATTAGTTTGGCATTTAGAAACGTATGATGTGACCTCAATTCGAGCAAGCACCCCAATGTTTTTCTTGTCAAAAGCAATTACTGATTTAGGAATAAAAGTAGTTTTATCAGGTGAAGGAGCCGATGAAATTTTTGGTGGTTATTTGTATTTTAGAAATGCTCCAACGGCTGAAGATTTCCAAAAAGAAACCATAGAAAGAGTTCAGAAATTATTTACAGCGGATTTGTTAAGAGCAGATAAATCTACTATGGCACATGGATTAGAAGTGAGAGTCCCTTTTTTGGATAAAGATTTTTTAGCTAATTCGATGCTTATCAAAGCTGAAGAAAAACAACCTAAAACTTATGACGGTAAAGAAAAATACATTCTTAGAAAAGCTTTCGATACTCCAGAAAATCCTTATTTACCTGATGAGGTTTTGTGGAGACAAAAAGAGCAATTTTCGGACGGTGTAGGTTACAATTGGATCGATCAGTTAATAGAATATTGTTCGACTAAAGTTACAGATATCGAATTGGAATCTGCGGCTTTATTATTTCCTTATAATACGCCTACTACTAAAGAAGCCTATTATTACAGAACTATTTTTTATAAATATTATCCGCAATCGAGTGCTTCAGAAACCGTTAGAAAATGGATACCGAAATGGCAGGAAAATCAAGATCCTAGTGGAAGAGCGAATGCTGCACACGTAAATGCAGATACAGATATTGCTAAAACAAATGTAATTTTTAGTTAGTTTTTTTATTGCATTTTGTTTCTAAACGCTTACTATTAGTAAGCGTTTTTTATTAGTATAAATTACAGTAGTAATTAACCGATATATGTTGATAACTTAAGCTACAAATCAAGCGATTTAAGACAATATTAATTCTTGTTTGACTATATTTGTGCGTTAAACAAAAAAAACATTCAGAATTACATTAATATGAGCGAAGAAATAAATAAAAATAATTATTCAGCAGATAGTATTCAGGCATTAGAAGGAATGGAGCACGTAAGAATGCGTCCATCGATGTATATTGGAGATGTAGGGGTTAGAGGTTTGCATCACTTGGTTTATGAGGTGGTAGACAACTCAATTGATGAAGCAATGGGAGGTCATTGCGATAAAATTATTGTAGATATTAACGAAGACGGATCGATTTCTGTTGAAGATAATGGACGTGGTATTCCGGTTGGTATTCACAAAAAAGAAGGTGTTTCAGCTCTTGAAGTGGTAATGACTAAAATTGGTGCTGGAGGTAAATTTGATAAAGACTCTTATAAAGTTTCTGGTGGACTTCACGGTGTTGGGGTTTCAGTTGTAAACGCTTTGTCAAATCATTTAAGAGCTACAGTTCATAGTAGTGACGGAAAGATTTACGAGCAAGAATATGAAAAAGGAAAAGCACTTTATCCAGTCAAACAAATCGGGGATACTACTAAAAGAGGAACAATTGTTACTTTTTATCCAGATCCATCCATTTTTACACAAACTATAGAATATTCCTACGATACTTTATCAGCTCGTATGCGTGAATTATCATTCTTAAACAAAGGAATTACAATTATTTTTACCGATAAAAGAGAAGTTGATGACAAGGGTAATTTTCTTTCTGAAACTTTTCATTCTAATGAAGGTTTAAAAGAATATATCCGTTATTTAGATGGAAATCGTGAGCCTATTATAGCTCATGTAATTTCTATGGATTCTGACAAAGGAGAAATTCCAGTTGAGGTGGCATTGATTTACAATACAAGCTATTCTGAGAATATTTTTTCTTATGTAAATAATATCAATACTCACGAAGGTGGAACGCACTTGCAAGGATTTAGAACAGGTTTAACTAGAGCCTTGAAAAAATATGCAGATGCTTCCGGAATGTTAGACAAATTAAAATTTGAAATTGCTGGGGATGATTTCCGTGAGGGATTAACTGCTATTATTTCAGTTAAAGTTGCGGAACCACAATTTGAAGGTCAAACAAAAACGAAACTTGGAAATAGAGAGGTTGTTGCTCCTGTAAGTCAGGCGGTAAGTGAGATGGTAGAGAATTATTTGGAAGAAAACCCAAATGATGCTCGTATAATTGTTCAAAAAGTAATTCTTGCTGCTCAAGCTCGTCATGCTGCTAAGAAAGCCCGTGAAATGGTTCAACGTAAAACCGTTTTAGGTGGTGGTGGATTGCCAGGAAAATTATCGGATTGTTCTGAACAGGATCCGGCTCGTTGTGAAGTTTATCTTGTCGAGGGAGATTCGGCGGGTGGTACTGCAAAGCAAGGTCGTGATAGAGCATTTCAAGCAATTTTGCCTTTAAGAGGTAAGATTTTGAATGTTGAAAAAGCGATGCATCACAAGGTTTTTGAAAATGAAGAAATCCGTAATATCTTCACTGCTTTAGGTGTTACCGTTGGTACAGCTGAAGATAGTAAAGCATTGAATTTAGAAAAGTTACGTTATCATAAAGTAATTATTATGTGTGATGCCGATGTGGATGGTAGTCACATTTCAACTTTAATTTTAACTTTCTTTTTCCGATTTATGAAGGAATTGATTGAAGGCGGTCATGTATATATTGCAGCTCCTCCTTTATATTTAGTTAAAAAAGGGAATAAAAAGGAATATGCTTGGAATGATGTTCAGCGTGATCAAGCAAATGAAAGAATGGGTGGTAGTGCAGCTATTCAGCGTTATAAAGGTCTTGGAGAGATGAATGCTGAACAATTATGGGAAACCACCATGGATCCAAATTTCAGAACTTTACGTCAAATCACTATCGATAGTATGGTAGAAGCAGATCGAGTTTTCTCAATGTTAATGGGGGATGAAGTGCCGCCAAGAAGAGAGTTTATCGAGAAAAATGCTGTTTATGCTAATATTGACGCTTAGTTAATGAAAAAAATAGTTTTCCTTTTTTTATTAGTTTCTAATATTTCGTTTTCACAAACTCCTCAAGAATTAGAGACTTTTGGTCGTTTATTAAATGATGCTATTTTTTATTGCGATAAATACATAACACCGGTTTCAGATGCTGCAATTTATCAAGCATCTTCGGGTTGGGTAACCTCTCCAAAAAAACGAAAATTATGGGAGGTAACTTTAGGATTTAATAATAACGTATTTTTTGTACCAAAGGCAGATAGAGAATTCGAAATTAAAAATTCCGATTTTACCTTTTTTAGTATTTACACAGAACCAAATTGGACACCAGTTTCATCAGCTACCGTGCCAACAGCATTAGGAACGAATCAACAGTATAATTTGAATGGTTATATTGGTAACGATCAAGTGTTTTTTCAAACCCCACAAGGAGTTAACGCAGAGCAGGTTTACTATTCCCATTTTACGGGATCCGTTGCAATTTGGTATGGAACAGAATTAATTTTGAAATATTCTCCAGTTACTAAATTGAAAAGTGGAAATTACCAAGTTTATGGTTATGGATTAAAACACAATATCGACCAATATTTCAATTCATTTATAAAAAATAAAATCAATATGTCGGGTTTGGTATGTTATTCAAATGAGAATATCAGTTTTGGATTTATTACACCAGCTTCAAATAATGGTCCTGACCTAGGAATAGATGAAATAAACGGCCTGGTGGATACGTGGCAGTTTCAATATAATGTATCAAAAGAATTTAAAAAGTTTGAAATTATGGCTGGAATAATTGCCAATATAAGCGATATAAAATATAAATTTATTGGAGAAGTTCCTCCTGGACAAGCAATTCCATTTCAGTCTGTTTTTAATGAAAAAATCAAAGAAATTTACAAAACTAAAACCAACTATTTAGGGGAAGTTTCTTGTAGGTATAAAATTAATAAAGTGTTTTTACAATCTACCTTTGCTTTTGGTAAATTTGTAAATTCAAATTTTGCAGTACAGTACGAATTTTAATAAACATAAAACAATAAAAATGAAAGTTACAATAGTAGGAGCAGGGAATGTGGGAGCATCTTGTGCAGACGCAATTTCATACAGAGGGATTGCTAGTGAAGTAGTATTATTAGATATCAAAGAAGGTTTTGCTGAAGGTAAAGCTATGGATATCATGCAATGTGCTACCAATACGGGTTTTAATACTAGAGTTTCTGGAGTTACAAATGATTACTCAAAAACAGCAAACAGTGATGTGGTAGTTATAACTTCAGGGATACCAAGAAAACCTGGAATGACACGCGAAGAATTAATTGGTATTAATGCTGGGATTGTAAAAACAGTAGTAGAAAATGTTTTAAAATTCTCTCCAAATACAATTGTCGTAGTAGTTTCAAATCCTATGGACACCATGACTTATTTAGCTTTAAAAGCGACTGGTTTGCCAAAAAACAGAATAATTGGAATGGGTGGTGCTTTAGATAGTTCTCGTTTTAGATATTATTTAGCAGATGCTTTAGCAACTCCTTCAAATGATATTTCTGCCATGGTAATAGGTGGTCACGGGGACACTACAATGATTCCTTTAACTAGATTGGCTTCTTATAATGGTATTCCAGTTTCTGAATTCTTGTCATCTGAAGAGTTAGAGAAAGTAGCGGCAGCAACCATGGTTGGCGGAGCAACATTAACGGGTCTACTAGGAACATCGGCTTGGTATGCGCCAGGAGCTTCTGTGGCTTATCTAGTCGATTCAATATTAAATAATCAAAGAAAAATGATTGCATGTTCCGTGTTTTTAGAAGGGGAATATGGTCAAAACGACATTTGTATTGGAGTTCCATGTATCATTGGGAAAAATGGTGTTGAAGAAATTTTAGAAATAAAATTGAATGAGGCAGAAAAAGCGTTATTTGCTAAAAGTGCAGATGCAGTTCGTAATATGAATGCAGATTTAAAATCAGTTTTAGCTTAAATAATAAATCTACTTTTAAAGAAGACTGCAAAAATGCAGTCTTTTTTGATATTAATCATTAAATAAATTGGTTAATCTCTTGGAGAATTATATATTTGTCAGCTAAAAAATATTAAAATTAGATAAAGAAATTGTATTTTATTTAAAATACTTAGAACTTTGTTTATTTTTAACAATTTTACAAATAATAATAGAATAAAAATTAATTAACTATAGTAATAATGCAGAATAGAGGACTTATTAAATTTTTCGCAATTTTATTTGCATTGGTGAGCATTTACCAACTTTCATTCACTTTTATTTCACAAAAAATAGAAAGTGATGCCAAAACCTATGCTAATGGTAATTCTGATAAAGAATTAAAATATTTAGATTCAATTGGAAAAGAGAAAGTATTTAATCTTGGATTTACAGATTTTACTTACAATGAAGTAAAAGACAAAAAAATCAACAAAGGATTAGACTTAGAGGGTGGTATAAATGTACAACTTCAAATTTCTGTTAAAGACATTATTAAAGGATTATCTAATAATTCTAAAAATCCAATTTTCAATCAAGCTTTAGCTGAAGCATCAAAAAACAGACAAGGAAATCAAGATTATTTAGATGTGTTTTTTGCTGAATTTGAAAAAGCTGCTAATGGAAAAATAAAATTATCCTCTCCAGATATTTTTGCAAACAAAATATTAGGTGATGAAGTGAACTTCAAAAAAACAGATGATGAGGTTAAAAAAGTAATAAGAAGAAAAGTTGATGAGTCAATCGAAAGTGCTTTTGAAGTATTAAGAAAGCGTATCGATAAATTCGGAGTTACTCAACCAAATATCCAAAAATTAGGTGAATCAGGAAGAATCTTAGTTGAACTTCCGGGGGCAAAAGATGTAGATCGTATTAAAAAAATATTATCAAGTACGGCACAATTACAGTTTTGGGAAACCTATAAAGTGGACGAATTAAGTAATTTCTTAATGGCAGCTAACAACACCTTGAAAATAACTGAGAAAGGTGCTGTTGAAGTTAAAGAAACTGCAAAAACAGGAATTGATACTTTATTGACTGATAAAGCAAAAGATACTGTATCGGATAAAAAAGATTTAGGTCCATTATTGAAAAGATTTTTACCTGGTGGAGGTGGTCCAATTTTGGGAGTAGTTGAGCCTAAAGATACAGCTGCAATTAATGGTTATTTTAAACGTCAGGATATTAGAATATTATTACCTGCTGATAAGCGTTATGCGAAATTTGTTTGGGGTAAGCCTACATCAATCGTTGATGAAAAAACAAAAAAAGCAACCGAAACAGTTGAATTATATGCTTTAAAAGGTAATAGAGATAATCAAGCTGCTATGAGCGGTGGAGTAGTTACTGATGCCAAAGATTCTTTTGATCAATTAGGAAAGCCATCTGTTACTATGCAAATGAGTGGACAAGGAGCTAAAGCTTGGGAGGAATTAACAGGAAGAGCGTATACACAAAAAAGTAATATTGCAATAGTATTAGATGATGTAGTTTATTCTGCGCCAGGGGTTTCAAGCGGACCAATTTCAGGCGGAAGATCTGAAATTTCAGGAACATTTGATATCACTGAAACTAAAGATTTAGCTAACGTATTAAGAGCAGGTAAATTACCAGCTGCCGCAGAAATTGTTCAATCAGAAGTGGTAGGTCCGTCTTTAGGTCAGGAGGCGATTGATAATGGAACTAATTCTGCTATTATTGGTTTGTTAATTGTATCTCTTTGGATGATGATTTACTATGGTAAATCTGGATTTTATGCGAACATCGCTTTAGCAATTAACTTATTGTTCTTATTCGGTATTTTGGCAAGTTTAGGAGCTGTATTGACACTTCCTGGAATTGCAGGTATCGTTTTAACCATGGGTACTGCGGTAGATGCGAATATTATTATTTACGAACGTGCAAAAGAAGAACTTCGTGCTGGCAAAACTATTGATGATGCTGTTAAAGCTTCATTCGGTTGGAAAGGAGCAATGCGTTCAATTGTTGATGCGAATGTAACTCACGTTTTAACAGGTGCCGTGTTATTAATTTTTGGAACGGGTCCTATTCAAGGTTTTGCTACTACACTATTAATAGGTATAGCAACATCATTGTTTACTTCAATTTTCATTACTAGAATATTATTAGATTGGAGTATTAATAAAGGAAACAAATTAACTTTTGTAACAGGTTTTTCTAAAAACTTCTTTACTAATTTCCACTTTGATTTCTTAGGTGTAAAAAAATTCACTTATATATTTTCAAGCGTAGTAGTAGTAGTAAGTATTATTTCACTTTCTACCAACGGTTTGAACCAAGGGGTAGATTTTGTTGGAGGAAGAACATTCCAAGTACGTTTTGAAAAACCAGTTTCTGCTGAAGAAGTGAAACAAGATTTAGTTAAAGTATTTGATGGTAGTGCGGAAGCTAAAATTTTTGGTAAAGACAACCAATTAAAAATTACTACAAAATATAAAGTAGCGGAAGCAGGAACAGAAGCTGATCAAGCAGTTAATAAAATTCTTTTTGAAAACTTGAAAAAGCATTTTGATGCTACAATGACTTATGATAAATTCGTTAATAGTTATGATGGTAAAAAATTAGGTATTCTTCAAGCTTCAAAAGTTGGACCAACTGTTGCTGATGATATTAAAACTAATTCTTATTGGGCTGTTATTGGAGCAATGTTAATTGTTGGTTTATACCTTGTGGTAAGTTTCAGAAAATGGCAATATTCACTTGGAGCACTTGCAGCTGTTGCGCATGATGTTATTTTTGTACTAGGAATTTATTCTTTATTGTGGAAATACATGCCATTTGGAATGGAAATTGACCAACATTTTATCGCTGCAATATTGACGGTTATTGGTTATTCTATGAATGATACCGTAATTGTATTTGATAGAGTTCGTGAATACTTAGGAGGTAAAGCGAAAGGTAATTTCAATTCTATTGTAAATCAATCTATTAATTCAACTATGTCACGAACAATCAACACATCATTAACAATGATACTTGTATTGTTAATCATGTTTATTTTTGGTGGGGAGTCAATCAGAGGATTTATCTTCGCAATGTTAATAGGAATAGTTGTAGGTACTTATTCATCATTATTTATTGCAACCCCAGTGTTAGTAGATACAATCTCAGATGCAGAACACAAAAGAATTGAGCAAGAGCACAATTCTTAAAGTACTTTGCTAAATAATAAAAAAGCCTCGCAATTGCGAGGCTTTTTTATTTGTAACCAACCAACCTATTTTTTTTCAACATTCTCCTTAAATGCATTAAGGAATTTATCTTTTTGCCTAAATGAAACAGGCAATTTAATTCCGTTTTGAAGTTCTACTTCTAATGATCCTGATTTATTTAACCTTAATATGTAGTTTAAATTAACTAAGTACGATTTATGAATTCTATGGAATAAATTGGTTGCCACTAGTTGTTCTTCTATATTTTTTAACGTTTTTGCTAAAAGTATTTCTCGACCATCAGCGCAGAAAATTCGACAATAGTTACTATTTGCTTCACAAAACAATATTGAATTAATATTAATAAATTCGTAACCGGTGTCGGTGGAAAATGCAATTTTTTTAATTAATTCATTTCCTGTTTTTGCTATAATTACTTTAGTATCTTTATTGTCTTTTAAAATTTTTTTATTTTCATATCTTCGTAATGCAATGGTTAGATCTTTCAAGTTAATAGGTTTAATCAAATAATCCAATGCATTAGCTTTAATAGCTTTAATAGCGTAATCTGTATGTGCGGTTGTGAATATTACCTCAAATTTAATAACTTTTATTTCTTTCAATAATTCGAAACCATTTTTATTTGGCATTTCGATATCTAAAAAAACTAAATCAGGTTTTTTAGCTCTAATTGCTTTTTTTGCAGATTCTACATCTTCACAAATTCCTACAATTTCGAAATTTTCAGAAAAATTTTTTGTCAAAAATTTTTCCAATGTTATTCTTGAAGTAGAGGAGTCATCAATAATAATAATTTTATTCATATTACGAATTTATACTATTTTTTATATAAATTATATAATATTTAGTTTACGTACGGGTTTGATTATTTAACGTTTGTTTACAACCCTTTTTTTGACATTTTTTTTAATTTTTAACATTGGGATTTTTATTGTAAATCATCAAGGTCTACTTCAAAAATTAATTTAATTTATGAAAAAAATTGTTACTGATGGAGCATTAAAGTAAGGATAGAAATAAAATAAAAAAAGCTGAACAATATGGTCCAGCTTTTTTTTGTCGGGGTGGCAGGATTCGAACCTGCGGCCTCCTGCTCCCAAAGCAGGCGCGATAACCGAGCTACGCTACACCCCGAATTCAGTGTGCAAATATATAACTATTTTTCATTTATACAACTGAATTATAAATTAGAAAAATATTTATAATCTATTGAAATAAGTCGTCTGTTTTTATTTTAATTATTTCAAATATAACTTACCTTTGTGGTTATTAATAAAATAAAATTAAGATGTCAAATACGGTTGAAAATATTAAATGTCTAATTATTGGTTCTGGACCTGCTGGTTATACAGCTGCAATTTATGCTGCAAGAGCTAATATGAATCCAGTTTTATATCAAGGAACGCAACCTGGGGGTCAATTAACCACTACTAATGAAGTTGAAAATTTCCCTGGATATGTAGATGGAGTGACTGGACCTGAAATGATGATTCAATTGCAACAACAAGCTCAAAGATTTGGCACAGATGTTAGAGATGGTTGGGCTACAAAAGTTGATTTTTCTGGAGATATACATAAAGTCTGGATTAATGATACCAAAGAGTTGCATTGTGAAACGGTTATAATTTCAACAGGAGCTACTGCTAAATATTTGGGTTTACCTTCTGAGCAACACTATTTACAAACCGGCGGTGGTGTTTCTGCTTGTGCTGTATGTGATGGTTTTTTCTACAGAAATCAAGAAGTAGTAATTGTTGGGGCAGGGGATTCCGCCTGTGAAGAAGCGCATTATTTGTCAAAATTATGTACTAAAGTAACGATGTTAGTTAGAAGTGAGTCCTTCAGAGCTTCTAAAATTATGGAAGAGCGAGTTCGTAAAACCGAGAATATTAAAATTCTAATGAATCATGATACTATTGAAGTTCTAGGTGACGGTCAAGTAGTTTCAGCAGTTAAAGCTAAAAATAAAACCTCAGGTGAGATTTTTGACATTCCTGCTACCGGTTTCTTCGTTGCTATTGGTCACAAACCAAATACAGATATTTTTAAAGATTTTCTTAATTTAGATGAAACTGGATATATTATTAACACTCCAGGTACATCTAAAACAAATATTGCTGGTGTATTCGTTGCTGGTGATGCTGCCGATCATGTTTATCGTCAAGCAATTACAGCTGCAGGAACAGGATGTATGGCAGCTTTAGATGCTGAAAGATACATTGCTGCGAAAGAATAGGAAATAGTTAATTTAATGATATAAAAAAATCCAAACTTTACGTTTGGATTTTTTATTTTGGTCTATTTGAAAACTTATTTTAAAGTCTTTTTCATGATAACTGTATTTTCCGTAAACTTCTTAAGTTCTATTTTTGCATCACCATAAAACTGAATTTCTGATTTTCCTGAAGCTTCTATAGTAGCATTTGTGATAACATTAATTTTAGTTGTGGAATTAGCCTCAGCTATAAGTTCTGCCGTTTTTGTAATTAAATTCATTCCGGTAAATTCTGAACTATTATCTAGTCTTAATTTTAATTCAGCAACATCTCCTTCAACTACAGCACTTGATTTTTGATAAAGGTCAACCTTTAATTGTGTTGAACTTATTAATGCTTTTAATTGAGCATTTTTACTTAGTTCTATTGTTGCCATTTCTGCTTTTAAGTTCAATTCCGATTTGGATTTGTCATTTTGCATTATGGTGAATGTTTTAATTTTTCCATTCATGAAAATTTTAGAAAAATCAAAACTTTTAACTGTAAAGTTATCTAATTCAATTTCAGAAGTAGCAGTAATTATTGATTCATGTTTTGCAAGCAATAACTTAAAATCATTATTATAAAAAACTTTTACTAAAAATTTTTTAAATCCACTTACCTCTTTTGATGTAGTTAATCGAAGGGTATTTCCATTAGAATTGATATTTATCTCATTATGCAAATTATCATCAGCCTCAATTTCTATAGAACATTTATCACTTTTAATGAGAAGTACATCAAGGTTGTCTTCAATCTCTAAATTTTCAAAATTCCCTATTTCTTTTTTCTCAATAGTTACATTTTTTGATCCTTTTACTTTTTCTCTTTTTTGGCCATAAGAAAATCCAGTTATTAAAACGGCAATAAATAATAATGCTAATTTTTTCATTTTTTATAAATAATTAATTTCATCAAAAATAGAAAAAAAAAGCATCCAAATAGTATTTGAATGCTTTTTTATTAAGAATCTTATGCAATAATTAACCTAATGTATTTTAATTAATTGGTTTTTTTGTGACTGTTTCTAATACTTCTTTCCCTCCCACTTTTACTGAAACGGTGGTAGTTTCAACTCGGTCGGTTGTATCATTTTCAATATCTTCATATTCGTTTTCGTCTAATGGACAATTCAAACATTTAACTTGAGAATCATTTACATTATATACGTATTTATCAGAACTTGTATGTAGATTGAAAAAAGAGTTGTCTGAGTAATCATAATTATTTACACTCGAATTGACCTTAAATAAAGTTCCCTTAGGTAAATATAATTTAATTTCTATTTTTTGATCTCTATATTGATCTTTCAAATTGGTAATTAAATAGTTATCTAAAACCAATTGGTTACCAATTATTTTAAATCCATATTTAATTTTTTCAGCTCTCTTTTTTGCATTTTCAAAAGAATTTCCCTTAGCCTCTTTGTTAATTTTTATATAAGGTATTAATTCATCTGTTTTATCAATTTGAAATGAAATACTATTTGAATACACCACGTCTTGGCTCAATGAATCTTTAGTAACTTTAAATTCATGGTAATCATTAATATCTTTTGAATAATAATCGTTGTTCTTAAATTTTATATACAGAGTATCATTTTTATTCAAATTGATGGTATGTTTCTCATAAACTCTTCCATCATAAGCATATTCTGAGGCTTGTTTTACCCCAATTGATATTAAAATTCCAATTGCAATAATCCAAATCGCTAATAAAACATATTTGGCTATTGCACCAATCGATTTACTAGTTGGAGCAATAATTTTTATTCCTAATAATAATACAAATACACTTGGAATACTCACTGCCAAATAGAACAACATTCCAAAAAACCAAATTGGATAATCCGTGAAATTTCCTAATTCAATAAATGAATGGAAAGGAAACCCTTCAAAATTGGTCGTTCCAAAAGCTAATACACCTATCAAAAACACAACTAATATAGCAATACTTGCTAATATCATAAATGTCCCAATTACTTTTGCAAAAATGTTTATAATAGAGCTTAAAACCTCTCCAAATGAATCTTTTAGCTTATTCCCATTTGATTGCAGACCTTTTTTAACACCCTCAAAATCAGTTGATTTAATTTTCTCAGATAGTGTTTCAATCTCTTCTCTTACTTTCTTTTCAATATTCGAAATAGTAACCGCTTCGCCCCGCATTTCCAATTTTTCAGAGGTTGTTTTTGCTGCCGGCATTGCAATCCACAATATTATATAGGCTACAATTCCAGTTCCCCATGCAAAAACCATGATCAATAAAATTACTCTTAATATTGCTTTGTCAATACCAAAATAATGACCCAAACCAGCAAGAACTCCACCAATCGCAGCATTTTCTTCATCGCGATATAGTTTTTTGTTAATTTTATTATTGCTATAAATAGGTTCAGCATTTATGGGTTCGTCACCTTCAATTCTGTAATCTTCGGGTTGTCCCATAATCGAAATAATTTCCTCAACTTCTCGTAAACTGATCACTTGTTTATCACTCGTGTGTTTCTCTGAAATGATTTCGCCAATTCTAATTTCAATATCTTTAATGATTTCCTCTTGACCTGAAGTATTTGACAAAGAGCGCTTTATAGCTTCAAAATAATTCGTCAATTTTTGGTATGCGTCTTCATCAATATGAAAAACGAATCCTCCTAAGTTTATGTTTACTGTCTTATTCATCTTGTTATTATTTGGTTGTTATTAAATTCACAGCGCCTGATAATTCCGTCCAGGTGCTGTTTAATTCTGTTAAAAATTCACGACCTTCTTCAGTTAATCCATAATATTTCCTTGGAGGACCAGATATCGATTCTTCCCAACGATAGTTTAGCAATCCGTCATTTTTTAAACGCGTCAATAGTGGATAAACCGTACCTTCAACGACTAATAATTTTGCCTTTTTTAAGGTGTCTAAAATCTCTGAAGTATAGGCATCTTTCTCTTTCAATACAGATAAGATGCAAAATTCGAGCACTCCCTTTCGCATTTGTGCTTTTGTATTTTCAATATTCATATTTTTCTCATTTTATTTTTTTCTTTTGGAGCTATTTCCCGCTTTCCGTTTCAATCCAGGCAAAAAGCCTGGGATTTTCTCTGCAATCGGGGCTAAGGATTTTAGTATTACAATTATCCATCTATAATTATTTTCAGTAATTTCTTATGTAAATATATATCTTTTAAATAGTACCATGTTTTACATAGTACTAAAAATTAACTTTTTATTAACTTTTTGAAATAATATAATAATCTATTTTTTTATAAAATAAATCACTATATTCGTTAAAATTCATTTCAATATGGAACTTTCCCCTAGTAAAATAAACACTTTTCTGTTTTTCAAATTGCCTTCTGCATTTATCTGTGGTGTTCGTGTTAAACAATTGGAAGCATCCAGAGGTGTGGTTACAGTAAAGCACAGATGGATCAATCAGAATCCATTTAATTCGATGTATTTTGCGGTTCAAGCAATGGCTGCCGAGTTGTCAACTGGAGCTTTGGTTATGTATCAAATTAAAAAAAGCAATAAAAAAATATCCATGTTGGTTGCCAATAATAAAGCTAATTTCACCAAAAAAGCCACGGGTAAGATAACATTCACCTGCCTTGATGGTGATAAAATTGAATCTGCAATTAATCAAACTATAGCTACTGGAGAAGGACAAACCTTTTGGATGAAATCAATTGGAGTTGATGAAACAGGAGCTCAAGTATCAGAAATGGATTTTGAATGGAGTATCAAAATTAAATAATCCCGAGTTTACAATTAACGATAGTTAAATCCAACTTAATTTGAATTATTTTATTTTATATTAAACGTAATTTTGAATATTATAAAAATAATAAAATGAAAGTTTTAATTACAGGTGCAACAGGTTTAATTGGAACAGAATTGGTTTCCCTTCTTCTCCAAAATGGAATTACCGTAAATTACCTAACTACATCCAAGAATAAAATTATTAATGAATTAAATTATAATGGATTTTATTGGAGCCCAGAGCAAGGTATAATCGATGAAAATTGTTTAATGGGCGTCGATTCAATAATAAATTTAGCTGGGGCAAATATTTCTAAACGATGGACGAATTCCTACAAACAAGAAATTATTGAAAGTCGTTTGTTATCTTCTGCATTATTATTTAAAGCAGTTAAAAGCAATCCCAATCAAGTAAAACAAATTGTATCAGCCTCAGGAACTTCAATTTATCCAAATAGTGATACAATTATTTTTGACGAAAATTCAACTCAGGTTAATGATAATTTTTTAGGGAATGTGGTTGTAAAATGGGAAGAAACTACTGATAAGTTTGCAACTTTAGGTTTGAAAGTTTGTAAACTTAGAACAGGTATAGTGCTCTCTACAAAAGGGGGAGTTTTGGTTGAGATGCTAAAAACTATAAAACTAGGATTGGGATCTTCTTTTGGATCGGGAAAACAAATTCAATCTTGGATCCATATACATGATATTGCAGCACTTTATTATTTTGCAATTAATAATAATTTAGAAGGTGTTTATAATGCCGTTTCTCCAAATCCGGTTACCAATGAGGAACTAACCTTTTCAATTGCGAAAGTCCTGAAAAAACTGCTATTTATGCCTAATATCCCAAAGTTTATTATGAAATTAATTCTTGGAGAAATGCATGAATTATTATTTGAAAATAGACATTTAAGTGCAAATAAAATTATTGACGAAGGTTTTGTCTTTAAATTCAAAACTATCGATAATGCTTTGAAAAATATTTTAGCATAAAAAAAGCTCCGTTTTTGACGGAGCTTTTTTCAATATTTAAGTTTGAATTAACAATATTACCTCTATTTTTTGTAAAAAATAGATTTTAACCTTCTACAAAAACAAAATTACTCCAATCTCATTTATTTAATCCTAATATTTTATTAAAGTTTTGCCTTACTTTAGTTAATTTTTATTTTTAAATTCTGTTGAATGAGAATTATTAAAATTAGTATCATAAATAAATAGTGACAATTTGACATTATTAAGTAATTGGCAGTAATTTTGTTATTAAATGAAAAGAACAAAAGATAATGTTTAAAAAATTTTTTAAAAATACGGATAAAATGACTACTGAAAATACGGAAATGGATCAAGAACTTAACACCACAGCATTAGAAAACAATGAAAATGAGGAGCAAGTTAAAGTTGAGGAATTAAGTGTTGAAGAGCAATTAATACAAGATTTAGCAAACGAAAAAGACAAACATTTAAGACTTTTTGCTGAATTTGAAAATTATAAGAGAAGGACTTCAAAAGAGAGAATTGAATTGTTTAAAACCGCTAATCAAGAAGTTTTATTGGCAATTTTACCTGTTTTAGATGATTTTGACAGAGCCATAATCGAAATAAAAAAATCAGAAGATGAAGTTTTATTGAAAGGAGTGGAATTGATTCATGATAAATTAAAAAGCACTTTGTTTTCTAAGGGTTTAGAGGAAGTGACTTTAAAACCTGGTGATTTATTTGATGCCGATTTTGCTGAAGCAATTACTCAAATTCCTGCTTCTTCACCAAATTTAAAAGGTAAAATTGTAGATGTTCTTGAAAAAGGATACCAATTAGGAGATAAAATTATTCGTTTTCCCAAAGTAGTAATTGGAAACTAAATCAATGAAACTAATTATTGCCAAAACGGCTTTAGTTTGATTAAGACATCATAAAATGAAAAAAGATTTTTACGAAATTTTAGGTATTTCAAGAAATGCTGATGCATCGGAAATAAAAAAGGCTTATCGAAAAAAAGCGATTGAATTTCACCCTGATAAAAATCCTGGTGATGCAGTTGCTGAAGATAATTTCAAGAAAGCCGCAGAAGCATACGAAATTTTGAGTGATCCTCAAAAGAAAGCCAAATATGATCAATATGGACATCAAGCTTTTGAAAATGGTGGACAAGGTGGAGGCGGTTTTGGAGGCGGTCATATGAATATGGACGATATATTTAGCCAATTTGGCGATATTTTCGGTGGTGCTTTTGGAGGCAGATCAGGATTTGGAGGTGGTGGTGGACCAAGAAGAGTAAAAGGAAGTAATCTTCGTATAAAAGTTAAACTTACCCTTGAAGAAATTGCTTTTGGGGTGGAGAAAAAAGTCAAAGTTAAACGTAAAGTTCAAGCTCCAGGCGTAACTTATAAAACCTGTTCGACCTGTAATGGTCAAGGTCAAGTTATGCGAGTTACCAATACTATTTTAGGTAGAATGCAATCGGCAACTACATGTTCCAACTGCGGAGGTTCTGGGCAATTATTAGATCATAAACCTTCCAATGCTGATTCTCAAGGGATGATAGTAGATGATGAAACAGTTTCAATAAAAATTCCTGCGGGTGTAGTTGATGGAATGCAACTTAAAGTTTCTAATAAGGGTAACGATGCTCCGGGAAACAGTGTCCCTGGTGATTTAATTGTTGTAATTGAAGAAATCGAGCATGAGTCTTTAAAGCGTGAAGGTGAAAACCTCCATTTAGACTTATATATTAGTTTTGCTGAAGCGGTTCTTGGCGTTTCTAAAGACATTGAAGCCGTAAAAGGTAAAGTTAGAATTAAACTTGAAGAAGGTATTCAATCTGGTAAAATATTAAGATTAAAAGGAAAAGGGATTCCTAATATCAATGGATATGGCAATGGAGATTTGTTAATTCATATCAATGTTTGGACACCTAGAACTTTAAATAAAGAGCAAAAACAGTTTTTCGAAAAGGCGTTAACAGAGGACAATTTTATTCCAAATCCTGAAAAAGGGGATAAATCGTTTTTTGAAAAAGTTAAAGATATGTTTTCCTAATTTTTTGTTGTAATAGATTACAGCATTTTTCCCATCCTTGTGAAAATAAGGGTGGGTTTTTTATAAATTATAATTCTTTTTATATCAAATTCAATACTTTTACATAAATAATTATACAAATGAGTACTATTCTTGAAGTTAATAAAGTTGTAAAAAAATATGGAGATTATACAGCACTCAATGAAGTATCATTATCTGTGCCTAAAGGTAGTATTTACGGACTATTAGGTCCAAATGGTGCCGGAAAAACTTCTTTAATTCGGATTATAAATCAAATTACTATTCCCGATAGTGGCGATATAATACTTGATGGTGAAAAGTTAAGTCCAAAACATATTCAGCATATTGGATATTTACCAGAAGAGAGAGGATTGTATAAATCAATGAAAGTGGGTGAGCAATGCTTGTATTTAGCACAAATGAAAGGATTGTCTAAAGCAGAAGCTAAAATTCAATTGGATTATTGGTTCGATAGACTGGGAATTCAAGGTTGGTGGAACAAAAAAATCCAGGAACTTTCTAAAGGAATGGCTCAGAAAATTCAATTTGTAGTTTGTGTTTTACATAAACCTAAATTATTAATTTTTGATGAACCTTTTTCAGGTTTTGATCCAGTAAATGCAAATATAATAAAAGACGAAATTTTAGCACTTCAAGAACAAGGTTCAACCATTATTTTCTCAACACATAGAATGGAAAGTGTTGAAGAACTATGTGATCATATTGCATTAATTCATCAGTCAAACAAACTTATTGAAGGCCGTTTAGATGACGTAAAAAAACAATTTAGAACTAATAGTTTTGAAGTAGGAATTTTAACCGATAATGTAGAAGGTTTAATACTAGCAATTACTCAAAATTACACCATTCAGCCTACTAACTTCAAATCACTAAACAACGAATTAAAATTAGAAATAAACCTTGGAAATTCATTGCCAAATGAGTTATTGAATATATTAACCAGTAAAGGTCAAGTAACCCATTTTGTTGAGAAAATTCCAAGCGTAAATGATATTTTTATTCAAACTGTAAGTAAATAAATTAAAAAGCCATGAGCATAATAGTATTAATTATAAGGAGAGAATTTATATCCAAAGTTCGAAATAAATCATTTATTGTAATGACTTTTTTGAGTCCGTTGTTGTTTGTTGGAATCGGTGTTTTTGTAAGTTATTTGAGTTCCTTAAAAGCGGATGTTAAACAAGTTGCTCTTCATGATGAGACTGGAATATTTGTAGCCGAATTTAAAAATTCTGAGGAATATAATTACATAAATTTATCAAATATTGATGTAAATAGTATTAAAGATAGTATTAAAAAGGAGCGTTATGAAGGACTAATTTATATTCCAAAAACGAATGATATTAAATTATTAGAAAGTAAAATCCAATATGTTTCCAATGATAGTCCGAGTATTACTTTTGTAGATCATGTGCAAGAAGTTATTTCAAATAAAATCACCAATGAAAATTTTAAATTAGCTAAACTCGATACATTAGCAATTAATAACGCTCAAGCTGAAGTCAATTTGGAACTCAAGAAAGCTACTGGTGAAGATAGTTTGAAGGGAATTAATGAAATAAAGATTGCAATTGGTGGGGCTTTTGGGTATCTAATAATGATGTTTATTGTTATTTATGGCAATATGGTTATGAGAAGTGTGATCGAAGAAAAAACCAATAGGATTATTGAAATTATTATTTCTTCGGTTAAACCATTTCAATTAATGATGGGAAAAATCATTGGAACTTCATTAGCGGGAATTTTACAATTTTTAATTTGGACCATAGTTGGTTTGACATTAGTATTTTCTGTTTCCATTTTCTTCGGAATAAATGCGACTCCAACATCTAATATTCCTCCTGAAATGCTTCATAGTGCACAGCAGGAATTTGGCTCAATTGCTCAATTGTACTTCAATGAATTATTGAATTTGCCAATAGCTTCACTTTTAATTTGTTTTGTAATTTATTTTATTGGTGGTTACTTTTTATACAGTTCATTCTACGCTGCAATTGGCGCAGCTGTTGACAATGAAACTGATTCTCAACAATTTTTGTTACCAATAATATTGCCGCTAATTTTAGGTGTTTATATAGGTTTTTTCACTGTTATGAATGATCCGCATGGGAATGTCGCAACAATCTTTTCAATGATTCCTCTGACTTCTCCAATTGTTATGTTAATGAGAATACCTTTTGGTGTTCCTTGGTGGCAAATACTAATTTCAATTACAATTCTCTTTGGAACCTTCTTTTTTGTAGTGTGGTTTGCATCAAAAATTTACCGTGTTGGTATATTAATGTATGGTAAAAAACCAACTTGGAAAGAATTATACAAGTGGTTAAAATACTAATTGATAAATTATAATAGAATGAGTAAGATATTAATTATTGAAGACGAAGCGTCAATTAGAAGGGTTTTAACAAAAATTCTATCTGAAGAAAACGAAACTTATCAAGTAGAAGAGGCTGAGGATGGTAGTATTGGATATGAAAAAATAGCTCAATTCGATTATGATTTGGTTTTGTGCGATATTAAAATGCCCAAAATGGACGGTGTTGAATTACTTCAAGCAGTTAAAAAAATTAAACCCGAAATTCCAGTTGTAATGATTTCAGGTCACGGAGATATGGAAACAGCTATTCAAACCATGCGTCTAGGTGCTTTTGATTATATTTCAAAACCACCGGATTTAAATCGATTATTGAACACAGTTCGAAATGCTTTAGATAAAAAGCAATTGGTGGTAGAAAATAAAATTCTAAAGAAAATTGTTAGCAAAAACTATGAAATGATTGGCGAAAGCGAGGCCATTAATCATATTAAATTGATGGTTGATAAAGTAGCTAAAACTGAAGCTCGAGTTTTGATTACTGGACCAAACGGAACAGGGAAAGAATTGGTTGCGCATCAACTTCATGACAAAAGTGAACGTTCTAATTTTCCTTTGATTGAAGTTAATTGTGCTGCGATTCCATCTGAATTAATAGAGAGTGAACTTTTTGGTCATGTTAAAGGTGCTTTTACCTCTGCAATAAAAGATAGGGCTGGAAAATTTGAAGCAGCCGACAAAGGAACTTTATTTTTAGATGAAATAGGGGACATGAGTTTATCCGCCCAAGCAAAAGTTTTAAGAGCACTGCAAGAAAATGTAATTACGCGAGTGGGAGCAGATAAAGACATTAAAGTGGATGTCCGCGTAATTGCTGCAACAAATAAAGATTTAAAAAAGGAGATTGAAAAAGGACGTTTTCGTGAAGATTTATACCATCGTTTGGCAGTAATTTTAATTAAAGTTCCAGGATTAAACGAAAGACGTGACGATATTCCTTTATTAATAAACCATTTTACTGAAAAAATTACTGCAGAACAAGGAATTGCACCTAAATCATTTTCTAATGAAGCAATAAAATTGATGCAAGAATACGATTGGACAGGAAATATTAGAGAATTAAGAAATATTGTAGAAAGATTAATTATACTGAGTGGAAGTGAAATTTCTGAAACGGACATTCATTTATTTGCAAGTAAATAAATTATTACACAAAGATTTACAAATTTATATGAGACTAAGAAACTTAGATTTCAAAAAGAAATTGAGCGTATTGATAACGATTTTGATAATACTCCTTTTTATTGGATATAAAATATTCCGATTTATTCAAATTGATAATTGTTTGGATAAAAGTGGTAGTTGGAATTATGAAAAATGTGAATGTGATTTTAAATGATTTTTGATTATTAATTCCTAAATCTAAATCTAAATTCTGAATCTAAAATTAGAAAATGAAACTAAAAAAAATAAACGAAAAATTACAAGAAGCTCTCGAAGAATCAGGATTGACTGATGCAAATCAAATGCAAAGAGAAACTTTTTCAACCATAAAAAGTGGCGCGGATTGTATTGTAATTTCTCCAATAGGATCAGGTAAATCAGTAACGATTGTATTAAATGTTATTCAGCAATTGGTTAGTGAAGGTGAGGAATCACCAAGAGCATTGATTATTGTTGAAGACAAAGTGAAAGTGCTTGAAATGGAAGAACTTTTCGAAAAATTGGGAAGTAAAACCAATTTAAGAGTTTATGGTGTTCACGACAAAGGCGATCTCGAATATGATAAAAACTATATTTCTACTGGAATAGATGTTTTAATTGGTACACCAAACCGGTTAAGCAATATGTTTTCTACTGCTGGTTATAATGTAAATCGATTGAAAATGTTTGTAATTGATGATGCCGATACTATTTTAAAATTGCGCCATGACACTAAAATTGTTAGGATTTCTAATAGTATAATCAAAACACAACGGTTGATATTCTCAGATTATCTCTCTGAAAGGATAGATTTAATCGCAGATAAAATGTTAGTTGAGCCTTTTGTTTTTGAATTTGAATAATTAAAAAGGACCTAGTTATTTCTAGGCCCTTTTTTCATATATTGTTGTAATAATTTTTTATTAAATTCTTCTTCTGCTTTTCTAAGCTTTATTAATTTTACTTGGCTTAGAATAGGTTTTAAACTGATTAATAATTTTTTTCGCATTTGAAAAATTTCTTCTTCATTAGATTCCATTTTGGCCAACAAAGAAGCGGCCTCTTTTTCAGACATTTTGCTTAATGCTCCATCATCCATTCTTTTTAAAAAAACCAATGATTTTTCGTGTTTTAGTTCAAATTGTTTGTCTTCAAAAGCATTGTAAATTGGCCAAAATTTTTCGGCTTCACTACTAGTTAATGGAAGTTTATTGGTAATAAAGGCTACTTTTAAAGCAAATATTTCTTCTTTTTTCTCCAACATTTTTTTCCCTTGAGCAACTAGGCTAAAAGAAACTAAAAGTAAGATCGCTAGTAAGGTGTTTTTAGTTTTCATATTTTATTTTTTATTCTGTTAAATAATTCTCTATTTCATTTGTATTGGCAAATTCCTCATCAATTTTTGAGTTGTCACTATTCAATTCAATACTTAAATTTTCAATGTCTTTTTTATCCAATAATGTAATTAAATCGTATTGGCTAATTTCAGAATGATTTGTGAGGTAATTTTCAGTTGTATTATTTTTATCAGAATTACTCACCGCCATTTTTGAATAAATGCTTACTGATAAAGCTACAATAAATATTGCCGCAATTGAAGTTATCCCTCTTTTAGTATTCATCGAAATAACTTTAACCCTAGATTTAGGTAGGTTTATTTTGTTATTTAATTCAACTGTAAATTGTTCAAAATACCCTTCAGGAATTATAAATCCAGAGGGAATTTTATTTTCATTATTTAATTTAAACTTATTCATGCTTTTTAGACAATTTAATTTTATTTTGGTTTAATCCTTTGTCATTAAAATTTCAATTTTTTTTACAGCAAGGTGATAAGAGGCTTTTAGTGCTCCAACTGATGTCCCCAAAATAATAGACATTTCCCCATATTTCATTTCTTCAAAATAGCGCATTTTAAAGACCAATTGTTGTTTTTCAGGCAAGGTATGTATTGCTTTTTGTAATTTAAGTTGGATTTCATCACCATTAAAATGGGAGTCAGCCTCAAGATTATCAACTATTTTTGATTTTAGTTCACTGCTTGAAGTACCTCTTAATTTTGCTTTTTTATTAATAAAAGTAATCGATTCGTTAGTGGCAATTCTGTAAATCCAAGAATACAATTTGCTTTCCCCTTTAAATTTATTTAAATTCTGATAAACCTTGATAAATGTATTTTGTAATACATCATTGGTGTCATCGTGATCCAAAACTATATTTCTTATATGATTATAAAGTGGTCGCTTATAATCATACAATAATTTTTGAAACGCGTTGTTTTGAGTTATTGGGTTTAACAGTTGTGATATGAACTCTTTTTCTTCCAAATAAATAATTTTATTATAAGATTCATATAAGGAGTTAAGGTTTAATTAAACAGGTGAAATAATATATTACTGTTCTGATTCTATAGTTTCTTTATTGTCAATTGTAGTTGTAGTAGTTGAAGCTGAAAGAGTAGAATTTCTTATAGGTTGAACCGCCATATATAAAGTAGTTTGCCATTTTGAAGGACTTAAACCATCAATAGAACTTGTATTGTAAACTTCTAAAACCGGAATAGATTTATTTAAAGTTTCTCTATTTTTATTTATAAATTCCTTAGTTTTTTTCCAAGCTGTTTTTCTATGGGAGTAATCTCCATTCAAAGTAGTTTTAAATGAAGTATAACCTTCCAATTCGTTACAAATTATGTCACTACCTGAACTTGTAAATATTCTTTTTTTAATGGGTAAACACACTGATATATTTGTTATTTCTTTATTTTCATCAATTGAGTTGTAAAGAACAAATGGTTTTCCCGAAATTATAATTTGATTCTGATTTGAAAAATTAATCAAATAGGGAATCAAAATTTTCACATTGTAATTCAACCTTGATAATTTCGTATTAATAGTATGTTTTAAATAATAACAACCTTTTTTATATACTACACCATTTGAAACAATTGAATAAGTATTTAATTCATAATCCAAACTTCGATTTAAATTTTTCAAACTAAGTTCAATTTTTCTCGCTATTACTTTCTCAACTCCACCATTTATAAAGGAATTAAGTTTGTTGGAAAATGACATTTCTCCTTTTGAAACAATAGTTACTTTAGTACCTCCAATTGTATCTTTCAATTTCCAAACGGTTTCCGAAAAAGCGCCATCTAGATTGGTTTTTTGAACAATACTATCATTTTCTTTTGTAAAATAAACAATTGTTTTCCCATCTCCTTCACTTCCTGACCATGAAAAATGACTTCCGACTCCAGAGAAATTTTTAGAATATTCTAAATTAATTAACGAGTTATTTTTATCGAATACAAACCAATCTTTGTAATTTTTGTTGTCATTTAAATAATTGTAAACAGATGATTTTGACGTTTTGATTACAATAGATTTAACTGTTTTGAAATTGTTTTTTTGAGTAGCTATAAAAACGCTACCCCCAACCGAGAGTAATAATACAAGAAGAAATAAATATTTTAATATTTTCATAAGTTTAGAATTTAATTTATTTGGCTTGAAATATATTTAATGCTTGAGAAAAATTTTAATGACAAATAATAAAAGTATAAATACGATAAAACCAATTACTATTTTATAACTCCCTTTATATATTCTTTGGTGAACAAGAATGTCTTTTCTGTAAGAATAGGAAATTGCTATTACAAATGAAACAAAGAATATTGCCGCAAAAATTAATTGACCTTGACTAAACATATAATTATTTTACACAAAAATACTAAATTTGTATTCAAAAGTAACTATTTCCAATATCAATTAAATAACTAAACTATGATTAAACAACTTAATGCCGTTAAAGAATTTCATACTGCCTTTGAAATAGGTTATAGTGAAAGCCCAAAAGCAAATTTGGGAGAATCTAAAAATATTTTAAGATATAATTTGATGAAAGAAGAAAATGAAGAGTATTTAGATGCTGTACAAAATAATGATCTTATTGAAATTGCAGATGCACTTGGGGATATGCTTTATATATTATGTGGAACTATCATTGAACATGGCTTGCATGATAAAATAGAAGCCGTTTTTGAAGAAATCCAACGAAGTAATATGAGTAAGTTGGGTAGTAATGGAAAACCTATTTATCGTGAAGATGGAAAAGTGATGAAAGGGCCTAATTATTTTAAACCGGATTTCACAAAAATTATTTAATAATTTCATATAAAAAAACCCTTATTTTAAGGGTTTTTTATGTTTATATTTTGACTGTCCATCCAAAAGTATCCTCCGCAAGTTTATGCTGGATAGCGGTTAGTTTGTTTTTTAAGTCCATTGAATAAGAATTTTCTACTTTCGGTAATTCATAATAATTATCCTGGTAGGAGAATCCTTTAATTATTGTAACAACTGCTGCAGTTCCAGCGCCAAAAATTTCTTTTAAAGAACCATTTTTTGCAGCTTCTACAAGCTCATCTACTAATACAGGTCTAACTGCCAATTCAATTCCATCTCTTTCTGCAATCGCAATTAAGCTTTTTCTAGTAACACCATCTAGAATTCTTTCACTTGTTGGTGCGGTATATAATGTATCATTTATTCTAAAAAAAACATTCATAGTTCCTGATTCTTCTAACTTTGTATGGGTTGCATCATCAGTCCAAATTACTTGTTGGTATCCTTTTTCATTAGCTAATTTAGTTGGATAAAATTGTGCTGAATAATTACCAGCAGCTTTTGCAGCTCCAATTCCACCATTTGCCGCACGGCTAAAATGTTCAGCAATTATAACTTTTACTTCTCCAGAATAATAGGATTTAGCTGGAGATAGTAATATCATGAATCTATAATCGTTTGAAGGGGATGCGATCACCCCGGTTCCGGTAGCAATCATAAAGGGTCTTATATATAAGGTACTTCCAATACCCTTTTTTACCCAATTTCTTTCTAAATCTACTAATTGTTTTAATCCATCCATAAAAATAGACTCAGGTACTTCTGGCATTGCCATTCTTACCGCTGATTTATTAAAACGAATAAAATTTTCTTCTGGACGAAACAACCAAACAGAATCACTTTCGTCTTTATAGGCCTTCATTCCTTCAAAAATAGCTTGTCCATAATGAAAAACCTTAGCCGATGGATCCATCAAAAATGGGGCATAGGGAACAATAGTTGGAGTTCCCCATTCTCCATTTACAAAGTCACAGGTCAACATATAATCTGTAAAAACTTCACCAAATGGTAAGTGATCAAAATCAATGGATTCAAGTTTTGAGGTTGAAATTTTAGAAATTTGAATTTTATTTTCGTTGTTTGAATTCATGATAATGAAACATTATTACAATTAATTATTATAAACAATTCTAAATGAATAATTTATGATTTCTGATCATTAAATTAATGATATTTAAAAATATCGGCTAAATTAATAAAAAAACCATTCTTTTATGTTGATACAATCTATTTTTATTAAAAAAAATAAAAATATCATAAAATCAGTATTTAGTTTTACTGTTTTTATGACAATTCTGCTAATTTATTTCAAAATTTCTCATATTTTTGCAGGTGTAATAAAATTCATCAACTAAATACTTGATTATGAAAAAAATCGCTTACCTAATAATTAGCTTTTTAGCCTTAACTAGTTGTAAAAAAGAATCTATTTCTTCAGTTAATACTAGTGATTATGCAATTTTTGGAGACAGTATCTCTGCTGATAAAGCCGTTACTTCTGAAGACATGTTAGTTCAATACAATAAACTAAAACCGGGAGACACGTTAGACATTAAATTTAAATCTAAAATTAAAAATGTTTGTCAGAAGAAAGGTTGTTGGATGACTATTGAATTACCTTCGGGTAAAGAAGCTTTCGTAAAGTTTAAAGATTATGCTTTTTTTGTTCCTAAAAATGCACAAAAAGGGGAAGTTATAGTTAATGGAAAAGCATTTGTGAGTATTGAATCTGTAGAAGAATTAAAGCATTACGCTAAAGATGAGGGCAAATCTCAAGCTGCAATTGATAGTATCGTAGCGCCTAAAATTAACTATTCATTCATGGCAGATGGAGTTTTAATTAAAAAGTAAAATGAGAGCTTTACTTTTATTTATCTCTATTTTCTTTTTTCTGTCCTGTAATAAAAATGCAGAGAAGTCAGAATGTAATGCGTCTAATCAATCGGACAAACAGTTTGAAATGTACCAAATGTCAGAAATGGCAGCTTTGATGGAAAGTATGTATATTGAAAATGAAAAACTAAAAGAGAGAATTAAAAAAGGAGACACTATAGGTAAATTTCCTAGCCATTTTCTTAATATTCACAAAGCAGTTATGACCGATGAGTCAGACAATGATCAATTTTTTAAGGAACAAGCTTCGCTTTTTATTACGTCTCAGGAGATGATTTATAAAGACCCAAAAAATGCAAAACAACATTTTAATGAAGGAATAAATGCTTGTGTTAGCTGTCATCAAGTGAAATGTGGAGGTCCTATCCCTAAGATAAAAAAGTTATATATCAAATAGTTTGAAAAGAGAAATCCTTCGAACATTAGATGGCTCCACCACTATACATTTGCCTGATTGGGATGAATCATATCATTCTAAGCATGGTGCTATTCAAGAAGCGTATCATGTTTTTATTCAAAATGGATTGAGCACTTTCAATTGCCAACCAGTTTGTATATTAGAAATTGGTTTTGGAACAGGTTTAAATGCCTTTATTACCTATTTAGAAGGTAAGAAATCAAATCAAAAGATTGATTATTATGGAGTAGAAGCTTATCCTATTTCCCCTGAAGAAATTTTACAAATGAATTATGTGACTGAGTTAGATGCAACTTCAGAAAGTGAAGTTTTTAAACTTATGCATGATTGTGAATGGGAAATTAATAAAGATATTTCGACTCTTTTCTCATTAACAAAAAGAAAACAATTTTTCGAACAAATCAGTGATGAAGATCAATTTGATTTAATTTATTTTGATGCATTTGGTTATCGTGTTCAACCAGAATTATGGAGTACTGAAATTTTTAGAAAAATGTATAAGTCGCTAAAATCAGAAGGTACTCTTGTAACTTATGCCGCTCGTGGCGTGGTAAAGCGAAGTATGATTGAAGTAGGTTTTAAAGTTGAAAAACTACCGGGTCCACCAGGAAAAAGAGAAATGTTTAGAGCAACGAAATGAATTCAATTAAGTGTTCCTAGTTAAACTGTTTTTTATTTCTTAGGAAGAGGATTTATAATCTCTACATTTTGAAATGCAATTGCCCCTCGAATAACTCCTGTTATTGATTGCCTTAAGGCATCAATTATTTGAATTTTTAATTCTGTTTTAGGGAAAATCAGACTGATTTCTCTTGCTGGTTTTGGATCTTTAAAATGTTTCAATTTTAGTTTGTCAGTTTCTTTTAAATCCAACGTATGTAAGTAGGGAAGTAGCGTTAGACCTAAACCTTCATCCGCTAATTTTATTAGTGTTTCAAAACTTCCACTTTGAATTTGAAAATTATTGGCAGGAGCAACATCTTGATTTTTACATAAATTCAGAATTCCATCTCTAAAGCAATGTCCGTCTTGTAAAAGTAAAATTTCATCTAAATTTAAATCGGATACTTCAATTTCTTTTTTATCGGCTATTCTATGTTTTTCGGGAATATATGCTACAAATGGTTCGTAATAAATGACTATTTCTTTTAATTTTTCTTCGTTTAGAGGAGTAGCAGCAATTGCAGCATCTAAATTACCATTTTTCAATCTAACGATGATATCATCAGTGTTTAACTCCTCAATGATAAGCTTAACTTTCGGGTATTTTTTTACAAATGTATTGAGGAACATTGGTAATAAAGTTGGCATTACCGTTGGAATAATACCTAACTTAAATTCACCACCAATAAAACCTTTTTGTTGCTCAACGATATCTTTCATTCGATCGGCTTCATTGACAATATTCTTGGCTTGATTCACTATTTTCTGACCAATTTCAGTTAGTTGAATTGGTTTCTTTGTTCGATCAAAAATCTGGATATTTAATTCCTCTTCAACCTTTTGAATTTGCATGCTCAATGTAGGCTGAGTAACAAAACACTTATCGGCAGCAAGTGTAAAATTTTTATGTTCAGCAACAGCTAAAACATATTGAAGTTGAGTGATAGTCATAATAGCAAATTGTTATGCAAATATAAAAACAATCAATTTAATTTATAGTATAATTTTATGCCTATTTCTAATAATTAATTTTAATGTTTATTATATTTATTTTTAATATTATTGTGGTTTATTAGTAAATAAAAATTAGTTTTGTCTGATGAAAATTATTGTAAAATTTTTGATTGTATTTTTTCTAACTTTTCTTTCAACACCTACAATAGTAAGTTTAGTAGAAAAGAAAGTGGCTATTTCATTTAGTTATGACAATTCTGAATCTGATGAATTTCAAAAAGAACTTAAAACTGATTTTATTTTCTTATCCTTAACTTACCCTTTATTTAATCTTAAAAAAAAATCAATTACTATTCTTTCCGAGAATTTAAATAAACACGATACTATTTCTAAGAAAATAGTAATACCACCACCTGATACTATTTAATACATCATTTTATTTTCGCAATTATTTTGCGTTAGTCTCTTTGAATTAAATTTATATAGTATTATGACAAAAAACAATAATTTTTTTGCAAACTTTAAATCTGATTTTTCTTCAGGTTTAGTAGTTTTTTTAGTTGCTTTACCATTGTGTTTAGGAATTGCAATGGCTTCTGGAGCTCCCTTATTTTCAGGTATTATTTCAGGTATAGTTGGTGGATTAGTCGTTGGTTATTTAAGTACTTCACATTTAAGTGTTTCAGGACCAGCAGCTGGTTTAACTGCTATTGTTTTAACAGCAATTACTGATTTAGGTGCTTTTGATATCTTTTTGACTGCTGTTTTTATTGCTGGAATTATCCAACTAATTTTAGGATTTATCAAGGCTGGAAGCATTTCAAATTATTTTCCAACTAATGTAATTGAAGGAATGTTGGCTGGTATTGGGGTTATCATATTTTTAAAGCAAATTCCGCATGCCTTTGGTTATGATAAGGATTACGAAGGTGACCTAGCTTTCTTACAGCCTGATTCTGAAAATACTTTTTCTGAAATTTTTCATTTAGTTAGCCACATTCAGTTAGGATCTATAATTATTACATTACTATCGCTATTTATTTTAATTATTTGGACTAAAGTTGAATTTTTAAAGAAAATTAAACTAGTTCCACCTGCATTGGTAGCTGTAATTGTGAGTATTTTATTGAACGAGTTTTTCATTTTTTCAGGAAGTAGTTTTTCTATAAAAAGCGAGCATTTAGTTAGTTTGCCTGTTCCAGGTTCAATAGAGGAATTCAAGAGTATATTTATTTTACCTAATTTTTCAGCTCTAGCAAATACCAAAGTTTGGATTGTAGGAATTACAATAGCTATTGTTGCTTCCATAGAAACCTTATTGTGTATCGAAGCCGCTGATAGAATGGATCAACAAAAGCGATTCACCAATACCAATGTTGAATTAAAAGCCCAAGGAATTGGAAATATAATTAGTTCGTTACTTGGTGGTTTGCCAATGACTTCAGTTGTAGTAAGAACCTCAGCAAATAATACTGCGGGGGCAAAATCAAAACTTTCAACTATAATTCATGGTTTATTGTTAACAATCTGCGTTTTATCCATTCCTTCCATTTTAAACAAAATTCCATTAGCAACACTTGCTGCTGTATTGCTATTAATAGGTTATAAATTAGCAAATCCTAAAACTATCTTACATTTTTGGGCGAAAGGAAAGTACCAATTTATACCATTTATTGCTACATTTATCGCAGTTGTATTTACTGATTTGTTAAAAGGAGTAGCATTAGGAATGATCATTAGTATTGTATTTGTTCTTAAAGGAAATATGCAAAGAGCTTATAAATTTAGAAAAGAAGAATTTCATGATGGAGATATTATTCATATAGATTTAGCGCAAGAAGTTTCTTTTTTGAATAAGGCTGCAATTAAAGATACCTTAGCGAGTATTCCTAATCAATCTAAAGTAGTTATTAATGCTACTGATACGGTTTATATTGCTCATGATATTTTAGATTTAATTAAAGAATTTAAAAAAATTACTTCTAAAGAACTTGAAATTAAAGTAAAGTTAGTTGGATTTAAAAAAGCGTACGGATTAGTTGAAACTGGAGAAGAAGACAAACATGTTTTTGTAGAATCTAAAAAATAATAACAATAGAAATGAGGATTTTTCTGTTTATTTTATTTTTGCTAGGTTTTAATTATACTGTGTATTCTCAGAAATCAGAAATCGGAAATTGGCTTATTTATTTTGGTAATCAAAAGTTAAATCAAAATTGGAATTGGCATAACGAAATCCAATATCGAAATTATGATTTTTTTGGCGATACCAACCAGTTATTACTAAGAACGGGTATAGGATATAACCTTACAGAGAATAATGATAATGTTTTATTAGGGTATGCATTTGTTAATACCCATAAGTATATTCCGAATTCGGATCAAAAAATAGAATCTAACGAACATCGAATTTTTCAACAGTTTATCAATAAACAGAATTTCGGCAGATTTTATTTGCTTCATAGATGCAGATTAGAAGAACGGTTTATATCTGATGATTTTCAGGTTCGACTTCGGTACTTTATGAATATAAACATACCATTAAATAAAAAAACACTTGATAAAAATGCTATTTATTTATCTGCTTACAATGAGATTTTTGTGAATACAGAAAAGTCATTTTTTGATAGAAATAGAATTTATGTAGCTTTAGGATTTGTAATTAATATAAATTTTAAAGTTGAAGCAGGTGTCATGTCACAAATTTTAGAACAATCGAATCGCAATCAATTTCAAATTGTGATTTTTAACAATTTACCATTTAATAATAATTAAATATGAAAACATTAAATAAAGAAATGCAGGCAGCTATTACACCATCAATAGCCATTCAGATATTAAAAGAGGGAAATAAGAGGTTTATGAACAATCTTAAAGCGAATAGAAACTTATTAGAGCAAGTAAACGACACTTCCGAAGGGCAACATCCATTTGCGGTTATTCTAAGTTGTATAGATTCTAGAACCTCTGCAGAATTGATTTTTGATCAGGGATTAGGAGATGTTTTTAGCGTTAGAATTGCTGGAAATATAATAAATGAAGATATTCTTGGAAGTATGGAATTTGCATGTAAAGTGGCAGGAGCAAAGTTAATCGTTGTTTTGGGTCATTCAAAATGCGGCGCTATTAAAGGTGCTTGTGATCATGTTGAAATGGGTAATTTGACTGCTTTGCTAAGTAAAATTCAACCGGCTGTTTTCGATGAAAAATCAGTGTTAGAAAATAGAAATTCAACTAATTCAGAATTTGTAGAGAAAGTAGCTTCTATTAATGTAAACAGAACTGTTCATGCCATTGTTGAAAGAAGTCCTATCCTAAAAGAAATGATTGAAAGTGGTGAGATAGGTATAATTGGAGGAATGCATATCATCTCAAATGGAGAGGTTTTATTTTATTAATAAAATAACTTAGATAATAGACCGATTAATTTCTGTCTATTTTTAATCAAATAATAAAATTATATTAAATTTATTCTATAATTAAATTCCATAAAAAATGAGTGACTTCTATAAAAAAATATTAGACAATAATAAAGCTTGGGTTGAAAATGCATTAGAAAAAGATCCTAATTATTTTAAAGACTTGGCAAAAGGCCAAACGCCACCACTTTTATGGATTGGATGTTCTGATAGTCGTGTTCCAGCAAATGAGATTATTGGAGCCAAGCCTGGTGAAGTTTTTGTTCATCGAAATATTGCTAATATGGTAATACATTCCGATATGAACATGTTAAGCGTTTTAGATTATGCAGTTAATGTCTTAAAAGTTAAGCATGTAATTGTTTGTGGACATTATGGTTGTGGAGGTGTAAAAGCGGCTATGAGTAATGATTCAATTGGTATTATTGATAACTGGATCCGTCACATTAAAGATGTTTACCGTTTGCACCAAGATTATTTAGACTCAATTTCCGATGACAATGAGAGATTTAATACTTTCGTGGAACTGAATGTTAAAGAGCAAGTTTATGATTTAGCTAAAACATCAATTGTTCAGTCGGCTTGGAAAAGTGGTCAAAATTTAACACTTCATGGTTGGACTTATGGATTGAATTCTGGTTTTGTAACCGATTTAAAAGTAAATTTTAGTTCTGATAAAGACTTAGATGATGTATACCAATTAAAATTCTAACTACTTTCGAGTGTTTTTTGTTATTACTCTTCCAAGTTTTCATTAAAAGCAGAAGGCAATAATTTAGGAATAAATTTAATTAATACAGGAAGCAATAACGAACCGCCAGGTAACAAGAAAATGGTGAGTGAGGGAATTGTTTTACAGATGTCTAACAATTGTTTTTTTACCTTTTTCTTTTCTTTTTCATCTAAATCTCTTCGGGTAGATTTGGCAAGTAGTAGCATTAATTCTTTGCTTTCCGTTATTTCTTTTATTAATCGAATTTTATTTCTGCTAATGAGTACTTCAACGTTTTGTGAAGTATGATCAAAAAAGTGTTTTACAGGATTTGAATACTTGAAATAGGGGATTTCCTCTTTGTATTTAGTAATAAATTCGTTGGTATTATAAATACTGTCTTCAACAAATTGATCTGAAACCGATAATATTTCAGCTAAATGATGTAGGAAAAAAGCTTCGTTTTTTTCAATTTTTTCATCACTCCATAATGCCATTCCAGCCAAATCAATTAGGTAATATTTTTCTATATTTAAATTAAAATTATCTAAATTCAATTCTTCTAGATTTTGAATACTGATATTAGAAAACTTACTATAACGAACAGATGCCTCTAATAATTTGATTAGTAAATCGTCATAGTTCGTTTTATTGGATTTAATTTTAAGTGCCAAGGAGACTATGCCTATGATTGTTTCCTCAATTTTTTTTATATATTTTTCTGGAATTGTTCCATTTGAAAGATAGTAATTAAAGGCTAGAATATCAATAAAAAGAAGGGCGTTAGTTAAAACATGAGAAAACTGCTTATTAATAATATCAATATTGGTTTGAATTCGTCCGTCAATTATCTTCTCTAAATTAGTTGAAGTGGAATTGTTTGGGAGAATTTTCTTTAATAAATTAAAGCCTTGAGGATGCATTTCATTATAAAACAAAACTGTTTTAGAAATAAAGTCATCAGAATTTGAGTCTTTGTTATTAATTTTATAAATGCCAAATAAGGAATTTAATAATGCAACTTTAGAAATTTCATCTTCGGTCCATCCGTTTATATCTACAGATAATTTAGTATCTAAACTAACAATATATCCGTAAATAAATCCTGTCTTTCTGGTATTTGAATAAAAAACGTCAGTACTTTCAACAATAGGAATTGTTATCGACTTTTGATCAGAGAAAAATTTATCTATCCAGCCTGAAGCAGATGGGTTTATCATTTCATATTTTATACCAACAAATTTATATAATTTATGATATTAAAAATGAGTTTTACACAAAATTAATTTTTATTTGATAATCGCTGAACATGCTACTCTAGCTCCTGAATTGCCTGAAGGTTGAGAAATATAATCGTCAGGTCCTTGATGAACAATTAAGCTTTTTCCAACAATGTCTTTATTCATATCACCACATCCAATACACCATTCAGTGGTTGTAAATTCAACAGTACCATTTCCAAATTCATCAGTTGTAAAATTACCAATATCCCCTTTGTGAGCATCTCCTTCTCCTAATTTACCATGTTTTGTGAAAGTAGGATTCCAATGTCCACCTGCAGAACTTCCATCTGCGGCACTACAATCTGATTTTTCATGTATATGAATGGCATGTATTCCAGGTTTTAATCCGGTGAAATTTGCTGTTAAAGTAACTTGCCCATTTTTCTCTTTGAAAATTCCAGTACCATTCACATTACTGCTACTTTTTGGTTCAAAAGTCACGTCTATTTTTGAGGTAACTCCGTTTGAAGAATTTGTTTTACAGCCAATTATAACTGCAATTAGGATTAAGATAGAAACTATTATTTTTTTCATAATTTTAAATTTATTTTTTTATAAAATTAGTTATTAAAAATTATAAAAAGGGTTAATTTTCTTAATTTTATATTAAAATTTTACTGCAAAAAAAATTCACTTTGTAAATAAATACTAAGTGAATTTTCCATCAAAATCAATATTTTTAGCGATAAATATTAAAAACAATATTCGTTTTTCTCAACTAATTTTGAGGTAATTATTTCCCTTAAACCAACAATATTTGGCATATTTGTGTATTTTGTAAATCTTCTTAGCCCCATTAACATCATTCTTTGTTCGTCACCTTCAGCAAATGAAATAATACTTTCTTTACCTTTTAGATTTATAATGTCAATTGCATTATATAAATATAATTTTGCCATTGCAATTTGTTCTTGAACTTTTTCTTCGCCACTTTTTTTAGCTATTTTTTCTGTTCTAAGAATGGTACTTTCTGCCATATAAATTTCAATTAGCATATCGGCAGCAGCCATTAATAATTGTTGGTGACCTTCTAAATCTGGACCATATTTTTGTACAGCTCCACCAGCAACCATTAAAAACGCTTTTTTAATTTTACTTATCATTTCTTTTTCTTCAGCAAAAAGTTCTGAATAATCCGGCACATCAAATGAAGGAATACCCATTAACTCTTCTTGAACTTGTGATGCAGGTCCTAATAAATCAACATGACCTTTCATGGCTTTTTTAATTAACATTCCAACTGATAGCATTCGGTTAATTTCATTTGTACCTTCATATATACGAGCTATTCTCGCGTCACGCCATGCACTTTCCATTGGAGTGTCTTCAGAAAAACCCATTCCACCGAAGATTTGAATCCCCTCATCTGCGCAATTTTGAACGTCTTCAGAAACGGCTACTTTCAGAATTGAACACTCAATTGCATATTCTTCAACCCCTTTTAATTCTGCTTCTTGATGTGATGCTCCTTCTGATTCTCTTGCAGTTATTCTATCTTCAATATCTTTTGCCGCTCTATAAGTCGCACTTTCACCAGCATAACAAGAAGTTGCCATTTCCGCTATTTTTTGTCTTACAGCCCCAAATTGTGAAATGGAAGTATTGAATTGTACTCTCTCCACAGCATACTTAATAGCTCCTGTAGTCACTCTTCGTTGAGCATCTAAACAAGCTGCAGCCAATTTTATTCTACCAACATTTAAAGCATTCATGGCTATTTTAAATCCATTTCCTCTTTCAGACAACATATTTTCAACTGGTACTTTTGTTTCATTAAAGAACACTTGGCGAGTGGAGGAAGCACGAATTCCTAATTTATGCTCTTCTTCGCCCATTGAAATCCCATTACTAGGGTCATTTTCGACTATGAAACCAGTAATATTTTTGTCATCTTCAATTCTTGCAAACACTATAAATAAAGAACAAAATCCGGCATTTGAAATCCACATTTTTTGTCCTGTAATTTTGTAATGTGTTCCGTCATCAGATAAAACTGCTTTTGTCTTCCCTGAATTAGCATCAGACCCAGCTCCAGGTTCTGTTAAACAATAAGCTCCAAACCATTCGCCAGAAGCTAGTTTTGGAACGTATTTTTGTTTTTGTTCTTCAGTTCCATATAATGTAATTGGCATTGTTCCAATTCCTGTATGCGCACCAAAAGCTGTTGAAAAAGAACCTGTAGCACCCGAAATATAATCACAAACCAAAACAGTATTAACAAATCCCATTCCCATACCACCATAAGCTTCAGGTACTGCAACGCTTAAAAAGCCAAGGTCACCTGCTTTTTTCATAGTTTCCAATGTTAAAGCGAAATCTTTATTTTCAAACCTATTCTTGTAAGGCCAAATTTCTTTATCTACAAATTCTTTAACGGATTCACGCATCATTATTTGTTCCTCATTCAAATCTTCTGGTGTGAAAATTGCTTCACATTTTGTCTCTTTTACGAGGAATTGACCTCCTCTTGTTTTTTCGTTCATTACTTAGTTTTTTTGATACTTTTTTCTAATTATAACAACTCAAATATTCCTGCACTCCCTTGACCAGTTCCTACACACATACTCACAATTCCGTATTTGCTACCTCTCAATTTCATCTCATTAAACAATTGAACGGATAATTTTGCTCCTGTACAGCCAAGTGGATGTCCTAAAGCAATTGCTCCACCATTAACATTTACGATATTTGGATTTAAATCTAATTCTCGAATTACGGCTAATGATTGCGAGGCAAAGGCTTCGTTTAATTCGATTAAATCAATGTCTTTTAATTTCAAACCTGCTTGTTTCAATGCCTTTGGAATGGCTTTTACGGGTCCAATTCCCATAATTCTAGGTTCTACACCAGCGGATGCGAAATTGACTAATCTTGCAATAGGAGTGAGGTTAAGTTCTTTAACCATTTCTTCACTCATAATTAATACAAATGCCGCACCGTCACTCATTTGTGATGAATTTCCAGCGGTTACGCTTCCGTCTGCAGCAAAGACAGGACGTAGTCCAGCCAAAGCTTCTAACGAAGTTGCTGCTCTAGGACCTTCATCTTTATTCACAACATATGATTTGGTCTCTTTTTTTCCATTTTCATTGATGAAAGTT
>CANHHG010000001.1 GCA_947460615.1 Bacteroidota bacterium | reverse complement strand
TCTTCTTCATCTGGATTGACACGAATAGAGGTAACCGTATACGATTCTACTTTTATTTTTTTATCCTCAGAAAGTTCATCCACTTTTAATCCTAGTATAATTAATTTATCAACTAGAATTTTTTGTTCTGGAAGAATTAAATAAGCAGTAGGTCTTTTTCTTTCTAAAACAGGAGTACATTTAATTGCATTATTGACTTTTACATCTATAGAGATTTCTGAATTGTCTTTTAAACTAATTGCCCTAATCGTTTGCGTTTCTTGTGGTTTATTAGCAACAACGACTAAATTCTCCGGTTTTGAATTATTGGAAATCCTTAGTACTTCTTTAATATTTGAGGCATCGTCATAAACTGTTTTTAGGAAAGACGTTGCAATTAAAAAAGTAGTGTTTATTCTTCTTTTGAAAGAGGTCTTTTGAAGGTTTACCCCTCGAATTTCAATTAGCGATGAAATACAATTGGTCAAAGCATACGAAGTAGTACTCGATCTTGCCTCAGTAGTACATTGATTAAAGTGTACTTCATTATTGTGTTTGACACTAGCGATGTAATCTCTAAAAATAAAATTATTGGACTCCAATACTTTTTTGGCATTACCCACAAAAACATTCTTCGTATAATCTCTTAAATTTTGAGGCAGATTTAAGTTGCCAGAATACATAAACATAGCATCATAAATGGAACAAATTCCATCTGTTCCTAACAATCCGAATTCTTTTCTGAATGGACGGTATTCATGAAAATCAACGGCTACTTCTGCACCAAAATCACTAAATGCTTTTTTCAAGAAATTACTTTCTTTACACATCAATTTCACTTGATCTCTATTTAAATCCAATCCATTGGCAGCATAACGATCGAGTTTTTCATAACCATCAATGTTCGCCATGGGAACAATTGAAAGGGTAATTTTATCTAATAAATAAGTGTAATTTGGGTCGTTAAGTACTTTATCAATTAAAAATAACATCGTTTCAGTTCCCGCAGGTTCATCGCCATGAAGTCCGCCTTGAAACCATACTTTTATTTTTTCTTTTTCTTTTCCATTGTCTTTATTCAAGACTACCATTGGAATTTTCTTATTTTTTTGGCTTTCGCCAATAAAGGAAAGTGAAATTTCTTGAGGGTGTTCCGCAACTAATTTATTAAGATATTCCATCATATCATTATAATTAGTAAATCCTTTTTTAGAGAATGAAGGCGTATGAATATCCAATTCTGAATCTGGAAAAAACTTTTTCGTTATTTCATCATTTTGCGGATTGAATTGCCCGAACATCGGAAATACAATCAGATTTAAAAAAACCAGTAATTTGATTTTATTTATCATACTATTAAAATGAAAAAGTAGTAATTACTCTTGTGATAAATTCATTACCTCTTATTAAATTTCCATTGATATCATTCGATCCTGTTTTGGCATTGATATACGTGCAATCCAATTGAATTTTAGCCCCATAATTTCGAGCTAGGTATTTTGTAATTCCAAGGGTATAATAATTAGAGCGATTGTAAAAGGTTCCGTTATTTAAAAATGAATTGGTTTCAGGTTTAAGATGGGCAATTCTTCCATCTATTGAAAAAAGGTTTTTGAAAACGTAACCACTTTGAAGGTTATAACCCTCACCAACCATCATTCTTCCTTTGATATAGCTGTCAACATCCTGAATTCCGTTAACGGTAAAGACTGTAGAAGTTGTTCCGTCCACCCGAACCCTTTGAGTAATGCCGCTTGGAACTCTTGCAGAAGCATTTATATATTCTCCTAAAAGTGAAAAACCTCGGTATTTAAACAAGAAATCAATGCCGTATTTCATAAAATCAGGTAATAATTCCTTATTCAGATTGTCTAAATATAATATAGTCCCACTTTCACTTCCTCTTCTATCGCTAATTCCAACATTGTAACTATAGTTTGCTCCTATTACAAATTTTGGAGTTAATTCTCTTTCTATGTCTGCTTGTCGGTATTGCCCAAAATTATTAAAAAGTCCGAAAGGCAAATAATCAATTCGCCCACCATATTTTAATCCCCCATGGTCTTTTCCGAAAACATTAATTCCGTCTCCATTGGTAATAGCAAACTCAGGTTTTATATAGGATTGCTTTGATATTTTATAGGTAGATTCAGCAAAAATTCCAAATTCACGAACAGAGGCAAAAGCGGCAGATATTGGACTTCTTTCCGCTAGTTGTAGCGATGTAGAACGCATTCCAAGTTCTCGATTGTCTGTAGAAGTTGCTTTTTGTCCAAAACTTAATTTGATTCGTTTGGTTACATCATACGCAACCCAAGCATCAAAAACTAAGCTGCCAATAGATGCATCGCTCTCGCCTCCGCCAGTTAAATCGAGTTGTAAGCGATACGATATTTTATCTTTTTTTGAACTTCCTGAAAAATTCAAACGAGCCCTTCTCAATCTCATTCTATTGTATAATGAGGAATCATCGTTGTCTAGATATTTTTTGCTTTCGGTAATGGGCTGAAGATACCCTGAAATTTCCATTTTATAGTTATTGTCGTTTCCTGAAAATTCCAAGCCCTCTCCAAATTTATATTTGTTAAGAACAATTACTTGTGCATTTGAATATTCTACAACCAAAAGCAGTAAAAAGCTTAAAGTTAGTATCCTTTTTAGATTCTTCATTTTTGTTTCTAACTTTATCAAATTAATTTCTAAGATTCCAAGAACTATCGACTCTCAATCCATCAATAATTACATTTGGAGAATTGACATTGTCTTGTCTAAGCGCAACTCTACCCGGAAGAATATCAACTGAAGAAGTGTCTTCAATTCCAATAGTTGGAACACTAGGCTCAGTTAAATAGCTTGAAGTGGTGTCAAAAACATACAAACTCATTTCGTCTCGACCAAGGATTCCATTGGCATTAGTTACAGTTGGACCAACAATTTTATATTTAATAACTACAAGATAAGTAGTCCCATAATCATATAGATTCGTTGTGTATCTATTGGTTAAATTAGCTGCAAATCCAAATTTGAATTTTGCTGGATTGGTAGCATCTTGATTGATCATTAACTTACCTCTATATGCCGTATCTGCAACATCATTATTTCCAAAACCAAAGAAATATTGGTCTATACATAAAGGGGAAGCAGTCGCTTTTATAAGAAAGGAAGCGTATACCGTTCCTGATGAAACCGATGTAAACTGCAAAGAAACATCTTGTCCAATACTTGTTACACTAGCAGCATTTCCTATTCCAGATCCAAAATAATTTGGAAACGTAAGTCCTGGTGAAGTGATCAAAATTGGGTTAGTGGTACTGCTACTATGTGCAACCCATCCATTTGCTGTTAAAGCAGTTCCAGCTGTCGCATCAAAATTATCTGAAGCAATATTTGCCGCCGGAATATTAGCTGTTACTGTAAATGTAGCCGTTGCAGTCCCTGAAGCAAAAGTACCAAATGCAGCTTGAGTAGCAGTGATAGTAGAGGTTCCAGCACCTACAACGGTAATTGTTGAACCGCTAATTGTGGCAACAGAAGTAGTACTACTGGTATAGGAGAATGCGCCACCACTATTTGAAGTTGGGGGAGTTATTTGAAAAGGAACACTTCCCATCATTTTTGAAGGAACGTTAAACGAACCAATTGTTGGTGGTTCTAATTGAGAAACAGTGAATGTTGCTGTAACAGATCTTGAACCATAACCAGCATCTGCAGCTTGAGTAGCTGTTATTGTGGTAGTTCCAATTCCAACAACCGTTACAGTTGAACCACTTATTGTTGCAATTGAAGGATCCGCAGAGGTGTAGGTAAATGCACCGGCACTATTGGAAGTTGGTGGAGTTAATAAAAAAGGCAAGCTTCCCATTCGTTTTGCTGGAACCGTAAAAGTACCTAATGTAGGTGGAAATGGACTTACATCTTCAGTCGTACATGATAAAATGCATGTTAGTAAAAATAATACAGAAAATGTTAATGAATATTTGTAAAATAGTTTCATTATAAATGGGTTTTGGATAGTTATTATATATTTTTTAAATTTATTTTGTATATTTAAAACAATAATAAAATGTTTATTTATTAATTTAAAAAAATTACAAAAAACAAATATATATATAAATAATTAACATTTAATAATTTATTGTAATCTTGTAAATTATATTATCATCAAGTTTTTTTAAAATTATTATTATGAAAAATTATTTCATTAAAACGTTACTATTTTTTGTTTTTGTTTTACTAATTGTTTCTTGTTCAAAAGATACTGCTTCTCCAACCGCTACCTTTCAATTAAGTTCGGGGACAAATCAATTTGTGTTTACTTATTCTGGGTTGCCTCAAAAACCCATCAATGTTTTTTATAATATTCCAAGTGGAAATCGAGCAAATATGCCAATTGTAATTGTTTTTCATGGCGATGAAAGAAATGCAAGTGATTACCGAGACATTTGGATAAATGCTTCAAATCAATATGGATTTATGGTATTTGCACCCGAATTCAATAGTGTCGATTTTCCCGGCGGAAGCTCTTATATCATCGGAAATGTCTATCAAGATGGAAATTTCCCCACCACGCAAACTCTAAATAACGAGAGTGTTTGGACCTTTTCAATGATAGAACCTTTATTTGATTTTATTAAAGCCAATTCAGGAAGTGCTGCTCTTACTTATGATATGTTTGGTCATTCTGGTGGTGGTCAATTTGTGCATCGCTTTGTTTTGCTAAAGCCAAATGCGAGATTCAACAGAGCAGTTGCTGCAAATAGTGGTTGGTATACCGTACCTGATGGTGTGGCAAGTTTCCCCTATGGAATTATGAATTGTCCAATCACAGCGATTAGTCCAAACAATTATTTTAGCAAAAAGTTATTTATTACTGTAGGAAGTTTAGACAATAATGGTTCCGATCCATCACTTCGTCACAATACAGAAAGTGATTTACAGGGATTAAACAGACTCGATAGAGCGAATTATTTCTTTTCTAAAAGTCAAATTTACGCAAACACTACTCAAGCTACATTCAATTGGCAATTCCATACCGTTGCTAATTCGGGTCATGACGCAGTATTAATGTCGAATGATGCAATTAACCTACTTTTCCGTTAATTTATTAATAATAACAAAAGCGAATTAGGTTATAAAAGTTATTTCTGATTTTATTTTAACCTAATTATAAGTACATCATTATTTTGAATAAGTTATTTGCATATTTAAAATTAAAATTAACACTTTTATATAACTATTAAATGGCATACAGCCATTTTAATAACGTATTACTAATTTTTTATAAAATTTTAAAAAAAAATTTTCAAAACTAAATATAAATATTAGTTTTACAGACTATATCGTTTTCGCATTTTTAAAATGGACATCAACAAACCAAAAACAATTCATTATGAAATTAAATCTACTATCAAAAACAAAAAAATCTAATTTTAGTTTTAATTTTAGCACGTTTATTTGTGCTATTTTATTCTTATTTTTTGGTAATGCCAATGCGCAAACCACAGTTCAAACAATTCTTTCGGCCCCAACAGCAGACAGCTATGGTTCGCAATGGGTTACTGGTACTGCATACAATGTTAATGACTTGGTCTACTATACTGATAATACTGGTACCTCACCAGTAGTTAGGGTTTGGAAAGTAACAGTTGCCGGAACCTCCACTACAGCGCCAACAGGTACTGCTGATGTAGCAGCAGGAGCAACATATACTTATTTAGGAACTGTTACACAAGCAACTTCAACATGGACATGTCCTACAGGTGTTACTTCTATAGATGTTGAACTTTGGGGCGGTGGGGGTGCCGGAGGCTCAGCCTCAACTGCTTCAGCTGCTTCTGGGACTCGTTTAGCCGGCGGTGGCGGAGCAGGTTCTTATGTTAAAAAAACACTAACTGTTGTACCTGGAACTAGTTACAATGTAACAGTAGGCGGTGGAGGATTTCCAGGCGCAACCTCTCAAGCTTCCGGATATTTTGGACTCTGTGGTGGAAAATCCCAGTTTTCGGGCTCAGGAATCACCACCTTAACCGCTAGTGGAGGAACTGGAGGTTCAGGATCAGGAAGTCTTAATCCAACTACTGCTCCAGGAGGAGTTTTAGGAGGGGTTTATGGGTATACTTATAGTGGAACTGGAACAAATTATCTAAAAACTATTACTCCGGTAACCATTACTGGAACTAGTGGTCAATTTGAAACAACTATGACAGGTGCTGCATTTTATGTAGGAGGTTCTATTGTAATTACTTCAACAAGTACAGGTGCTGGAACTATTAGTGGTTATGTAACTGGAAAAGTATATACAATTTCGGCTACAAATGGTAGTACAACGTTTACCTTAACGGATAATGGTGCTGCAATAACAACTACTACTGGATTAATAGCAGGATTGACTTTAAAAAATTATGCATACGGAATCATTACTGGCGGAGGAGGTTCCGGAGCAGTAGTGACTCAACCCACTGGATCTAATTTAGCCTATGTAGGAGCATTGAATCAAGGTTCTGGGTATACTTCTAGACCTACAGTAACCTATAGCAACGGAACCGGACATGTAGTTGAAGCATATGTTAACCCAAATATTAACTCAGCAGGAGACATTGTCACCCTGGGCTCAAATGGAAGTAATAGTACCACCACAGCCAGTGGTGCCGGTGGAGCAAATGCTCAAGGTTTAGCTGGAGGTGCCGCTGGAACAGGTACTGTTACCGGTGGGTATGTTGGAACAAATGGCGCTGCTGTTGGTTCTGGTGGTGGAGGTGGAATTTCATTTTCTACTGGTTCTGGAACATTCGCCTCAGCCAAAGGAGGTTCAGGCGCAAATGGTCAAATAATAATTACCTATACTGCTCCTATTACTACTTATACCTATACTGGAACAGGCGACTTACACAATGTTTTAAATTGGGCAGATGCAAGTAACAACCGTCCTACTAATTTTACAACTGATTTTCAAATATTCAAAATTAATTCTAATGTAACTACAACTGCGGCTTGGACCGTATCAGGAGCTGCATCTAAAGTGGTAGTAGGAGATTCTAGTACTACGAATGTTTCTTTAACTATTGCAAGTGGTTTTGGAATTACCGGAACATTGGATGTTACTAATGGAAATAAAGTATATGATAGAAACTTGGTTGCAACTGAAATAACTACGACCACTCCGTCAACCTTTTCGTATGCTTTTGCTACGACTTATGGAACCCTAGCAGATACTTCAGAGGTTCATTATCAAAACAATGATATAAATAGTGCTTTATTAAAAACCGCTTTCAGCTATGGAAAATTATATATTGATGGAACCGGATCTGGTAACGTATTTTTTAGTGGTTTGGGTACTACCAATCATAATGTTAGAACTTATTTTGAAGTAGCCGCAAATTCGATAGCTCAATTTTCTGAAACAAGTACTTATTATTTGTCTTTAAATTCAGGGGCTTCAGCTGTTATAAATGGTACAGTTAGAGTAGGAAAAGCAGTGGGGTTTGTATCTACTAATGTAGGAAATGCTGGATCAACTTTTTGTGCCTTACAATTTCTCGGAGCGGAATCGTTAACCCTCGGAGCCAATAGTACAATAGAGTACAATAGAGCGGAAAGTGGAACAACACAAAACGTTACCCCAAGAACTGATTATAAGAATCTATTTTTAAGTGGTTCTAATAATAACAAATCCTTTGCTGGAGCCACAACGGTTAGTGGTACTTTAAGACTTAATATTACAGGAACAAGTACTATATCAGGCGCAGCAAATCTTACTTTAGGTAATGGTGCAACAATAACAAGAACGTCAGGAAGTTTAAACGCAGCACCAATTTTTGGGACAACTACTAATGTTATTTATGATGGTACAACCGCAATAACAACATCATTTGAGTTGCCAGCATTGGGACTAAATAACGTGACAATAAATAATGCCGCGGGAGTTACTTCAAGCGGATCAAATACTATAAATGGTGTGCTGAATTTTATATCTGGCAAACTAATTACAGGAAATAATTTTGTAACAATTGGAACATCAGGAAGTATTACAGGAGCTGGAACAGGATGGGTTGTTGGAAATTTAATCAAACAAACGGCTTCAAATGCAAGTCCGTCGTTTAACTTTGCTATTGGAGATACAGCCAATTATACTCCAATATCGTTGACCTTTAATGGAAATAATACTGCTACAACAGCAGGAAGTATTACTGCTTCAACAACAGCTAGTGATCATCCTCAAATAGCTTCTTCAGGTTTAGACAACACCAATAGTGTTAACAGAACTTGGACATTATTAAATAATGGAGTAACTGGTTTCACGGATTATAGCGCAACAGTAAATTATGCTGCCGCAGATAATGATGCAACTTCAATACCTGCAAATTATGTTGTTCGTAAATATGATGCTTCTGTATGGACTGCTCCTACTACGACCGCAACTCCATCGGCGACTTCAGCTACAGCAACTGGTTTATTAGATTTTGGAGATTTTGCTGTGGGAACTTCTACTGGAGCACCAACAATTTCTCTTCAACCAATTACAAGTACTATTTGTAGTGGAAATGATACTTCGTTTACTGCTTCAGCAGCATCAAGCTCTTTATCAACTACTATAAAATGGCAAAGAAGTACTGACGGAACTGTTTGGGCTGACGTTACTGCAAACTTAGATGCCGGAACAACTTATAGTAATTTTACAACCGGAACTTTAAATTTAACAGGTTCAGCTTCAGGATTAAATAATTATCAATATATAGCGGTTTTCACTTCTATCAATGGAATTACCAACTCAAATGTTGTTGCTTTAACAGTAAATACTACTGCTGCTCCAACAGCTTCAGCACAATCGTTCTGTAACTCAGGAACAGTTGCTGGATTAACTGCTACTGGAACAGGATTACAATGGTATTCAGCTGCAGCTAATGGAACTGCATTGACTTCAACAACGGCATTAGCAACAGGAACTTATTATGTTTCTCAAACATTAAATTCATGTGAGGGGCCAAGAGCTTCGGTTGCAGTAACAGTAAATACTACGGCTGCTCCAACGGCTTCAGCACAATCGTTCTGTAACTCAGGAACCGTTGCTGGATTAGCAGCTACTGGAACAGGATTACAATGGTATTCAGCTGCAGCTAATGGAACTGCATTGGCATCTACTACAGCATTAGCAACAGGAACTTACTATGTTTCTCAAACATTAAATTCATGTGAGGGGCCAAGAGCTTCGGTTGCAGTAACAGTAAATACTACGGCTGCTCCAACAGGTGCGGCAACACAATCGTTATCATCATTGTTAACGATAAGTTCAATTGTGGTTACAGGTACTAATGTGGTTTGGTATGCAAGTAGTGCAAATGCTGCTTCAGGAACCAATCCATTACCAAGTACCACTCCTTTGACAAATACTACTTACTATGCAACACAAACAGTTGGCGGATGTACTAGTGCAACTAGTTTAGCGGTAACCATTACAACATTGGCAAACCAAGAATTTGAATTAGATAGTATTAAAATATTTCCAAATCCTTCAAAAACTAATTTTGTGACAATCACTTCTTCTATTCATGAGGATATTGATGTAGAAGTATTTGATTTGTTTGGAAAACATATATTGACTCAAAAAGTAAAATATAATATATTAGATATCTCTGATTTAAATTCTGGAATATACCTATTAAAAATCTCCCAAAAAGAAAAAACAACTATCAAAAAGTTGATGGTTAAATAACTATTATAGAAGTATCCTTTTAAATTTTAAAAGGATACTTCTTTTACAAGTAAATCATGTTATTTTGAAAATTAATAAAACTTCAATAATCGATATTTTTTCACTTATACTTGTTTTTGGATTAACCAAAAGTGTTAATGCTCAACAATCGGTATCTTTTAACTCTCCAGTAAATACTAAAACTAAGCCAATTGAATTACAAACAAAAAAAACATTCGAGTTAGAAAAAGCGGGTGTTTTTGCGAGTAATGAATTTGATGGGGCGAGATTAAGTGACTTTACTCTAGAAAACGACAGTACTGCTATTGTAATAATAAAACCCGAAAATTCTCCAATTAATAATAGTGGTTATTATGCTTTCACAACTTGGTCAAGTACACCAAAGCCTTTTTATTTTACTTTTCGATACCCTAAAGACTATAAACATAGGTACATACCAAAACTGAAGATAAATAATAATTGGACTACTATTGACCCTGTTTTTGTATATAAAAAAGACAGTATTGTTACAATTAAACTGAATTTAAGAAAAGAACCTATTTTGGTTGCAGCTCAAGAAATCCAATCTTCAACAGACGTTAAAAATTGGTATACGAGTATTGTGTCAGGCAAAGAATATGTAACTGTTAAAAGCGCTGGAAATTCAGTACTTGGTAAAAATATTCCAGTACTAGACATCTATAAAGGAGATAAAAAAAATAAAAAAATTATTGTTTTACTCACACGCCAACATCCTCCAGAAACAACAGGCTATTATGCGTTTCAAAGCTTTTTATCAACTATCCTGGATGGTTCAGAATTGTCTGATATTTTTTTAAAAACCTACCGAATTATTGCTTTTCCGATAGCGAATCCAGATGGTGTTGATCTTGGACATTGGCGACATAATTATGGTGGAATAGATTTAAATAGAGATTGGTCTGTATACAATCAGCCTGAAATTAAACAAATTGTAAGGTTCATTAATAATGCTTCAGAAGATGATGAAGGAGATATTATTTTAGGTTTGGATTTTCATTCCACCACTAAAGATGTTTTTTATACTAATAAAAAAAGAGAAAACACTTCAATGCCAAATTTCATTGATTATTGGTTTGCCGGTTTAGAACGAAATATTCCTGGATATAAAGTGAATGAATCTTCTGGAAATAGCCAAGAACCCGTTTCTAAAGGTTGGTTTTTATATGGCCACAATGCCGTTGGAATAACCTACGAAATTGGAGATGCCACTCCAAAAGAAGATATTGTAATTAGAGGTCAAGTTTCAGCAAAGGAAATGATGAAAATACTAGTTTATATAATAAAACCATAATTAAATTATTTACTATAAATTACTAACTATAAAATATTTAAAATGAATAAAAAATTAATTTTAACATTGTGCTTAACACTAATTTTTTGTGGCATTACAATTGCGCAGCAAAAAACATTATCAGGAACGGTAAACGATCGTGTTGGTCCTTTGCCTGGAGCATCAATTCTAGAAAAGGGTACTAATAATGGAACTACCACAGATTTTAATGGCGCATTTAGTTTGAAAGTTTCTAGTGAAGAAGCAATAATTATTGTAAATTTTATTGGATATGGTTCTCAAGAAATTGCAGTAAAAGATAAAATTAAAATCAATATTGTTTTAGAAGAAAGTGCTCAAGCGCTAAATGAAGTTGTTGTCAATTCATTAGGATTGGAAGTAAATAAGAGAACATTAGGATCAACATATTCTAAAGTCACCGCAGATCAATTAACTAATTCTGGTGAAACAAGCGTAATTAATTCTTTACAAGGAAAAGCTTCTGGTGTTAGAATTGCAAGAGCAAATGGTGATCCTGGCGCTGGTTCAAACATACAAATTAGAGGTGCAAATACCATTTATGGCAATACACAACCTTTAGTTATATTGGACGGAGTACCTATTAGTAACGATAACTTATATGGTAATAGTAGTAATGTTGCTGGAACTTCTCAACAATCTAGATTGAATGACATTAATGAAGATGACATTGAATCAATTACAGTACTTAAAGGCGCATCTGCAGCAGCTGTATGGGGCTCTGAAGCAGCGAATGGTGTTTTGGTAATTACCACAAAAAAAGGTAAGAAAACAGGAAAAATTAATGTCGAATTTAAGTCTACGGTTTCATTTGACAAAATTGCACAAATGCATCCGCTACAATCAAATTATGGACAAGGAACAGGTGGTGTATTTGCCGACTTGAGTAACATAACAACTAACACAATTCCAGTAGGATCCTGGGGAGATAAAATTTCTTCAAGATCAGGCGCTCCAGATGAGTATTATACCAGAGCAGAAAAAGGTTATTTTATTGGAGAAGATGGATTAGAATATTTATTGATAAAAACTAAAAATTCTAAAAATACATATGTCGATGAAAATCAAGACAAAGTATTTCAAAATGCAACTTCAATAAAAAATAATTTAAGTTTTGGGAATGCAAATGAAGATGGAAACTATCGAGTTAGTTTTGGAAATATAGATCAAAAAGGTTTTATAAATGAAAGTGATTACAAAAAAACAAATATAGGTTTCAATGGAAAGTATATTTTTAATCCAAAAATAAGCATAACAACAAAGTTAGATTATGCTCATACCGAGTCAAATAGAATTCAACAAAACTCAAGTATAGCTGGTTTGTTATTAGGTTTATTAAGAAACGCACCAGATTTTGACATTTCACAATATATTGGAGATTATTATAGTCCTACTGGTCAATTATATCCAAAAAGACAACGTTCCTATAGAAACCCAATCGGGGAGTTTGGAAATCCTGGTTATAATAATCCTTTATGGACATTATACAAACAAAAAGCACCAAATGTGGTAGATCGATTTATTTTTTCTACTGATTTGAATTATAAAGCAAATCAATGGTTATCATTGAAATTCAGAGGAAGTTACGATACTTATAATGACGAAAGACGTTATTTTTCACCTGTAAATTCAGCTAGTTATACTGCCGGTTCTTTTAGACTGGATAACATAAACAACAAGATATTAAATTTTGATGTAATTGCCCAAACTAAAACTTTCAGTTTGACCAATACAATAAATGGTAATTTTATCTTTGGATATAATTTTAATGACCGAGAAAGAAAAAGTGTATACAATGAAGGTACTAACTTTCTAATAAATAGTATGACTCAGACTTTTGCAAATGTTTCACAATTGGACCCTACAGTAAATTTAACTAGGAAAATAGCATCATTTAGAACCTATGTTTCTACCTCTTTTGATTACAAAAAACAACTTTTTCTTAATTCGTCAATTGCTATGGAAAAAGCATCTAGTATGTTAGGATCTTTCATATACCCCTCTATTGATGCATCTTGGGTGTTTTCTGATTTAAATTTCATTAAAAACAGCAAAATACTGAGTTCTGGAAAAATTAGAACGGGTGTAGGACAAGTTGGTGTAAAGCCAAACCCACATGAATTTCAAACAACTTATCAAACTCCTACCTATTCAGATTATGATGATCCTTTAAACTTATTTCTTTTCGGCGGAGGATTTAGTTACAATAGTAACTTGGGTAACAGAAATTTAAAACCTGAAATCAAAACTGAATATGAATTGGGTGCCGATTTAAAATTTTTCAATAATCGTTTAAATTTAAGTGGTACCTATTATTATAATACGATAGAAAATATATTACTTGACATTCCGTTAACTCCAAGTTCTGGTGCAAATTATATATATGGAAATGGTGGGTCTATGAAAAATAGAGGTTTGGAATTTGATTTTGACTTGCAATTTTTAAAATCTAAAAAAGGACTAAATGCTTCCATTTATGGTAATTTTAATAATAATAAAAATGAAGTAACGGATATTCAAGGTGCAACTTCACTTGCATTAACAAGTGAAGCTATTAGTTCTAGAGCAGTTGTTGGACACCAATTAGGAGTACTTTGGGGAACAAGAGCAATGAGAAATACTGATGGAACTTTTAAATTAGATGCTAACGGATTTCCTCAATTAGATTCAGAACAAGGAATAATTGGAGACCCAAACCCAGATTGGCGGGGAGCGTTTGGTTTAAAAGTAGATTACAAAGGTTTTTTTGGAAATATTATGTTTGAAACATCTCAAGGAGGAGATTTTGCAGAACGTACTCGTTTTATTTTAGATAGTTTTGGAACTTCTGAAGAAGTGGGTAACGAAGTTATTCCTTCTACAAACATTAGAGACCGTGCAGGGGTACTTCATCTTGCGGGTGTACCAGTTCGAGGAAACATAAGAGATTTCGGAGCAGGCCCAGTTTTATTAAATGAAGCTTATTATACAACTATTGGCGGAGGTTTTGGCGCTTCCGTAATTAATGAATTTGCTGTAAATAATAATGCATCTTGGACGCGTTTAAGCGAACTTACTTTTGGGTATACATTAAATTCTAAAGGGTTCAAAAAGAAAACAAAATTGGCCTCTATGACACTTACACTCACTGGGCGAAATTTAGCTATTTGGACTAATTTATTAGGAGTTGATCCGCAAACCAATCAAACTGGTGTTGGTAATGGTTTTGGGATAGATTATTTTACAAATCCTGCTTCAAAAACTTTCTTATTAACATTACAAATTAAATATTAAGAGTTATGAAAACTAAATTAATTTCTGGAATAATAACACTATTTTTAGTGCTTTCATGCGATAGTTCTTTTGAAGAATTGAACAACAATCCAAACAGCATCACAACGGATGAGGTTATACCCCCTACACTATTGATAAAAGGAACCATGCTTGCAGATATAGCAATCAATCAGAGTCATCTGCAAAGAATTGCTGGTATGTGGACAGGTCAATATAGAGGCGAAATATCATTGTATCTTGGAATATACAACTACGATATATCTTCATCAGAATCAAATAGCGCTTGGACTTATCTGTATAACGGAATGTTAAAACAGTTTAGCGAAATAAATAAATATTATGCTATAAATGGAACCGATACCGAAGGACAATTAATTATAGGGATTTGTAAAGTGCTTGAAGCAAATGCTGTAGGAACTGCTACTTCTATATGGGGAGATATTCCTTATTCTGAAGCAGTAAACCCAGCGATTAGCGATCCAGTATTTGATAGACAATCTTCAATTTATAATGCTTTACAAACAAAATTAGACGAAGCGATTGTTCTACTTAGCAATCCAACTACTAAAAATACGCTTTCAGAAGATATCTTTTTTGGAGGAAATAAAGACAAATGGAAAAAAACAGCCTACACGTTAAAAGCAAGATATTATCTAGATACCAGACAGTATGCATTGGCCTACGCTGCTGCTTTAAATGGAATTTCTGATTATGCTGGAACCATGAAATTTACACCGCCTTCAACTGGATTAACAGGGGCCGAAAATCTACTGTATCGCTTTATGATAGGAACTAGAGTTGGTTACTTATCTGTAAACAACACATTTTGTAGGAATTTATTAGACACTCAAACTAATTTTCCAACTATTTCTAGAAGAAATGCAAAGACAAATGAGCAAGCAAGAAGAAATCATCTTAATGCAGGTTCTATAACTGGAACAGGAACTACAACAATTATCAATGGTGAATTTAAACCGATGGATTTGGTAACGTACCAGGAAAATTTACTAATATTAGCGGAAACAGGTACAAGAACAGTAAATTTTACAGAAGGACTACTTCAGCTTAATAAAGTGCGTACCTTCTTGGCGTCTGCTGATTCTTTTGATAAAAGAGTCGCAACGGATGTAAAACTATATACAGCTTATGTAGCTTCTGATTTTGCTAATGGAGGAATGGAAAATCTTGATAATATTAATAGTACAAAAGCCTTGTTAAGAGAAATTATTGAAGAACGATATGTAACTGGATTTGGAACCTTCATGCCATGGAACGATGCAAGAAGGCTGCGAAAAAATGAGTATGATATTGCTGTAAAAATTCCACTTAACAATACAACAGTTACATTACATCCAGAACGATTTTTAATTTCGCAAGACGAAATTAATACCAATTCAAATGCTCCAACGGGAAATAGCATTTTTACCCCAACACAATTAAATGAATAAAATTAATTTTATCTTTAAATAAAAAGGTTGTTTGAGAATTCATGGCAACCTTTTTTTAAAGTTAAAAAACAAAATAATTATGAAAAATCATTTGTTATTTCTTGTATTATTTTTATTTATAATCCTTTCCTGCGCCTCCAAGAAAAAAGTTGAAGCCGATGTATTAATTAAAAACGGAATTGTTTATAATGGTTCTGATACTATTCCTAAAAATGTTTCAATTGCAATTAAAGGAGATAAAATTGTTTTTATAGGAAATGAAAAATTAATTAGAATAAAAACCGTTAACACTATTGATGCCAAAGGACTTATTGTTTGTCCTGGATTAATTGATCCACACACACATGCTGACAAAGATTTAATTAAATCAAGTACATCTCATAATTTACCTTTTTTAATGCAGGGGGTTACTACTGTGATTGTTGGAAATGATGGCGAAAGTTATTTTCCCACTATAAAATATAAGGAAGTTTTTGAAAAAAATGGCTTGGGAACCAACGTAGTTCTACTAGCAGGACATGGAACTTTAAGACAAGAAGTAATAGGTAACACCAAAATTAAAGCAACTCCCGAACAAGTAAATGAAATGCAAAATTTACTTAAAAAAGAAATAGACGCCGGCGCATTTGGTTTGTCTACAGGATTGTTTTATTCTCCAGGAAGTTATGCCGATACACAAGAAGTAATTGATTTAGCAATGGTTGTTGCTCAAAAAGGTGGTATTTATGATACCCATTTACGAGATGAGAGTTCTTATTCTATAGGATTAATTCCCTCAATTAAAGAAGCTATTGAAATTGGAAGACAAGCAAAATTGCCGATTCATATATCTCATATAAAATGTTTGGGAGTGGATGTATGGAATGAGAGTGAAGCCATTATTGAATTGATTAAAAAAAGTCGTTTAGAAGGAATTAAAATTACTGCCAATCAATATCCCTATGATGCATCTGCTACAGGACTTAAAGCCTCAGTTGTTCCCAGGTGGACAGAAAGTGGGGGAAATGATTCGCTGTTCGTTAGGTATAAAAATCCTTCGTTGAAAATAAAAATTCTTAAGGAAACAAAAGCAAATATTGCTCGAAGAGGTGGTCCTGAGAAACTCCTAATTGTAAAATCAGAATCGAATAACTATGATGGTAAAAACATTGCAGAAATCGCTTCAATTTTACAATTATCTCCTGAGGAAACCGTTTTCAAAATTTTAGAAAAAGGATACGCCAGAGTAGCTTCTTTTAATATGAATGAAAAAGACATACTCAATTTTATGAAGCAACCATGGGTTGTAACAGGTTCTGATGGTAACGAAGGACATCCAAGAAAGTATGGTGCGTTTCCAAAAAAATACAATAAATATGTAAAAGAAGATTCCATAATTTCTGTAGCAAAATTCATCAACGGAAGTTCTTCTGAAACAGCATCTATATTTAAAATTCCAAATAGAGGGAAAATTAATGATGGATATTTTGCAGATATAATCATTTTTGATCCCAAAACTTATAAAGATAAAGCAAATTATACCAATACAACGCAGTATGCCGATGGTTTAAAATACAGTATTATTAATGGGGTTTTAGTTATTGATAATGGAAACTACAACAATAATCGACCTGGAAAGGTTTTAAGTAAATAAAATATTCATTCAAAATAAAAAAATGCAAATAAAAAAAGTAGTACTTCTACTCCTCTATCTGGTTTATCCACAAACAAAATGTTTATCACAAACATTGTATGGAACAAACAATTATGTGGAGTATCAAGTTGGGAATTTACCTATTGTAATTTCAGTACCTCATGGTGGCGATTTGATCCCTACTTCTATTCCTACAAGAATTTGTAATAATCCTGAAACAGTTACTGATTCCTACACAATCGAAACTGCTGAACAAATAAAAGCAGCTCTTTTTTTGGCTACGGGATGTTATCCTCATATAATCATCTGTAATTTAAAAAGAACCAAATTAGATTGTAATAGAAATTTAGTTGATGGTGCCTGCGATAATTCACAAGCAATGACAGCATGGAACGAGTATCACAATTTTATAACAATGGCACAAAATACTGCCAATTCACAATACAATAATAAAATACTATTTGTAGATCTTCATGGTCATGGACATACCATTCAAAGAATAGAATTAGGCTACTTATTAAGCAGTAGCGACCTTGAACTTTCTGAAGCGACGTTAAATACTACAACTTATATAAATCAAAGTTCGATTAAAAATTTAGTTTTAAATAATAGAAATAATTATACCCACACACAATTATTACGAGGTCCTAATTCGTTTGGAACATTGCTAACCAATCAAGGATTTCCTGCAGTTCCAAGTCAACAAATTCCTTATCCCGGTGCAACATCAGGTTATTTTAGTGGTGGTTATACAACTGCAAATCATACCTGTTTTGATCCAGCGGTTACTACTAATGGATTTCAGATGGAATTGAATTACGATGGAGTTAGAAATAGCAATTCAAACAGAATGCTTTTTGCAGATAAATTCAAAAATGTTGTTCTAGAATATTTAAACACCCATACCAATGTTGTTTTAGGTAGTTGTACACCACTAGCAATTGATGAAAATAATGAATCTCAATTTATTTTTTATCCAAATCCAATAAACGATGTATTGAATTTATCTTGTTCTAAAGATATGAATACGTTAAAAGTAATTAATATTATTGGTCAAGAATTGTTTAATAAAGAAGTAAATTCAAACAAAGTACAAATTGATTTATCTAATTTTTCAAGTGGTACTTACTTCATTCATGTTACTACTGGAAAAACAATAAAAACAGTTCGATTTATAAAAAGATAATTTGAATTATATCAATTAATTATGAAAGCCTCGCAAATGTAAGGCTTTTTAATACAGCTAATTGTAAAGTATCTATGGGATATTAAAAAATATTTAAAATTATTTTATTTTTATTGGATATATTGAAAAAGAATTTTTTACATCTGCTTTTTGTTAAAATCATTACATTATTGTTAGTGTTTTTAAACAAAGTACTGAATTATTATTAAATTATTTTTTTATTGTAAATATCTCCCAAATAATTCAGGAGATTTTATTATTTATATTCAAATTATAACAAAAAACTTTAAATTACTTAAAAGTGTTTTGGTTCGACTGTGAACTCTATTGACTTATTTTCAAACCAAATGTTAGAATTTTTAACTCATTTTGTTGAAAATATGCCATAGAATATCTAACTTTTATAAAGGGTATTGAAAATTATTCTTTTTAATTTAATTTTAGTTTATTACAAAAGTAGTTAACAATTAAAGTTATTCAACCTATCTAAAGTTGAACTATCTATTTTTCATAAACTCGATTAAAACCTGACAATCTTGAATTACTGGTGTGGAATCTCTATTTATAAACCCGTCTGAAATTTTGTTTGAAATTTTTAATGAATAGCAATTGATATATATATTTGCCAACTTACTTCCACTAATAAATGTAAATAATCAGCCAAAAATACACTGATTTAGTCAAAAACTAAGAGAGTGTTTTCAAAAATTAATAAAATTTGAATTATTAACTTAATACTCTCTAAGAAAAAATCCACTTTAGTTTGAAGACATAAAAAAAATTTGGAATCTCAAAGCCGTAATTGAATAAATATTAATAATATTTTTTTTGTCGATCACTTTTATTACGTCAAGAGTAATATTGTTTTTTATTTATTCTAATAACTAAACTTAAATAGGATATTTTACTTAATCATTATTGATTATGATACTTTTTAAGTATTTTTACAAGAAATTACTCAATTACTTAATATGCAATACAATAGTACTATTAACAAAAAAATAATCCGTAATCTATTTCTAATTATTTTATTAGTATTTATTCAATTAAGCACATTTTCTCAAGTATTTACAAGTAGTAACCTCCCAATAATTATCATAAACACTGATAATTCTGCTACTATTTTGGATGATCCTAGAATATTGGGTAATATGAAAATTATATATAATGGGCCCGGAATTCAAAATTTTGTTACCGATCAAAATAACTCAGCTTCTTTAAATTACAATGGAAGAATAGATATTGAAATTAGAGGATCTAGTTCTCAATCTGTAGAGAAAAAAAGCTATGGATTAACAACGAGATTAGCAGATAATGTTTCAAACAATAATGTTTCTTTGCTTGGGATGCCTTCGGAAAATGATTGGGTGTTGAATGGATTGGCATTTGAACCATCATTAATAAGAGATTATATTTCGTATGCTATTTCTAGAAATATGGGTAATTATGCACCTCGAACCGTATATTGTGAGTTAATTGTAAACGGGGATTATAGAGGTTTATATTTATTTCAAGAAAAAATAAAAGCAGATTCGCAAAGAGTAAATATCACCAAGATTACTACTACTCAAAATACAATGCCTGAGCTCTCAGGAGGATATATTACCAAATCCGATAAATTAACTGGTGGAGATCCTGTAGCTTGGACAATGCCATCCTATGTTTCGGGGAATGATGCCGTTTTTATTCACGAATTACCGAAACCAACAGAAGTTACTTCGCAACAAAACAATTATATTCAAAATGAATTTAATAGACTAGCCAGTACAACTGCTGTAAACAATTTTTCCCCTGTAGATGGTTATCCCTCAATTATAGATGTTCCCTCTTTTGTAGATTTTATATTGTCCAATGAACTAGCGAGTAATCCTGACGGATATCATTTTAGTACTTTTTTTCATAAAGACAGAAATGGAAAATTAAGAGCGGGACCTATTTGGGATTTTAATTTAACTTATGGTAACGATTTGTTTTTATGGGGCTTCGACCGAAGTCATCCCAATGTTTGGCAATTTTCAGACGGTGGAAATGATGGAGCTAAATTCTGGAAAGATCTTTACTTAAGTCCTCAATTCAAATGCTACTTAGCGAAACGCTGGAATGAGCTTACTCAGCCAGGGAAACCCATGAATATTACAACTCTAAATACATTAATTGACAATGCGGTTTCTTTAATTGCCCCAGCTGTTGTTAGAGAACAAACTAGGTGGAATACAATTGGGGTGCATGCTGACCAAATAAATACCATTAAAACTTTTTTATTAGCGAGAATTTCATGGATGAATAATAATTTAAGTAATTTTGCAAGTTGTAATTCAATTGCAACTCCTCCATTAGTTATTACAAAAATAAATTACAATCCAGCAGCTATTACAGGATTTACTAGTAATAACCAAGAATTTATTGAAATTAAAAATACCGGCAACCAACTTGTAAATTTAACAGGAATCTATTTTAATGGGTTAGGGCTTTCGTATCAGTTTCCATCAAATAGTACTCTTGCGGCAAATTCTAGTTTATATTTAGCAAGTAATGCAGCTACTTTTTTGAGTAGATATGGCTTCAGTGCATTTGGTGAATTTTTTAGGAATTTATCTAATAGCAATCAAAATTTAATATTATCTGATGCTTTTGGTAACACAATCGATAATGTTTTTTATTACGATAGCGCTCCTTGGCCTACAAATGCAGATGGTGGGGGAAATTATCTTCAATTAATTGATACTGCGTTAGACAATAACTTAGCTTCCAGTTGGGTTGCTACAAATACGCTATCCATTCCCGAAATTGAAATCTCAAACAATATTACAGTTTCCCCAAATCCTACTTCAGACATAGTAAATATTAATTCGCCAAATGATATTTCAAAAATAGAAGTTCTTGATTTAGAAGGTAGAATTATAAACAAAATTGAATTAAATTCAAATTTATATTCAATTGATTTTAGAAATTATGCTAACGGAATTTATTTATTAAAAATCAACCAAAACAATAAAATTATAATTAGAAAAATAATAAAAAAGACAAACTAAATAAGTTTGTCTTTTTTTGTGACCGCGAAGGGATTCGAACCCCCAACCCTCAGAGCCGAAATCTGATATTCTATCCAGTTGAACTACGCAGCCATTAATAATTTAAGATTTTTGATCTTAGATTTAAGATTAAGAAAATCTATACCAATAATTTTTTTACAATAGAAGAAATGGTTTTCCCTTCAGCGGTTCCGCCTAATTGTGCTGCCGCAATTCCCATCACTTTTCCCATTGAAGCTATACCTGAAGCACCCGTTTCTGCAATAATTTTAGCAATCACCGCTTCTACTTCTTCCTCGCTTAATTGTGCTGGTAAGAATTTTTCAATCACGGCGATTTGAGCTAATTCTGGTTCTGCTAAATCCATACGGTTTTGTTCCGTGAAGATTTTAGCACTGTCTTTTCTAGTTTTAACCAATTTTTGCAACAATTTAATTTCATCGGCTTCAGAGATTTCTTCTTTATTGCCTGAAGCGGTTTGTGCTAACAAAATTTCCGATTTGATGGCACGAAGGGCTTCCAATGCAATCGTATCTTTTGCTCTCATCGCCGTTTTAATTTCGTCCATTAATTGTACTGATAAACTCATATTATTCTTTGTTAATTTGGTTATTCGGTTATTTATTGAATCGTTGAATCGTAAAATAAAAAAATATTTAAAAAACGGTTCTGTTTTGCCCCAGATGGAAGTAAATAGCTTTTATGGAGAAAATGGAATTTTTATTGGGCTAAAAAGCGACTTTAGAAGCTCTTTTAAGGCCTTAGAAAAAACCAATTTGTACCTAAAACTTGTAACGCACAGCTGGAAAAAGGCATTGCAAATTTAGAGAAATATTATTGATCTCGCAACTGATTGAAAAATGTACTAAAGGAAGCTAATTGTTGGGATGACTATAAAAAAATAACCCGAAAATAGTATTGATTTTCGGGTTAGCTGTTATTTAATAATTCTCAAATTAATCTACATTGTCATGTAAAAAAGAATTATTACTTCTCAATTGGTTGTCATTATTACTGTCTGTTCCAAAAGACAATCTTGAGTTAGAATTGTTTTGTTGTACCGTAGAAAGATCTACTCCTGATCTTTTATAAGCAGGTTCTTTCTCATATTCATCCACTTTAGAAGGATTGTTGTGGAATTTGTAATTAAACTCTTTCAACTTTCTTCTTCTTTCATCAGCAATAATTCTTGCAGACTCTTCGATTGTCATTTCCATTGGGGAAATTTCTTCTGCAAATGGATTGTGGTTAGAGGTCATTTCAACTTCTTTCACCGTGATATTTAACTCTTCTGCAATTGGCTCTTCCACTACGGCCGCTATTGGAGTAGCGTTTGCTGATTTATTTTCAATATCCATATACTCTTCCAAAGAATATTTGACTACACCGCTTTCATTCAATTCGGTCATAGGCACAAATTGAACCGGGTCATTTACAAAAATATTTTTTGTTTCATCTGTTAATTGAAAAATGGTATCTTCACTTTTAGGAGTTTCTGTTTTCGCAATTGGCATATCGAAAGAGAAAGTAATCTGCTCCTCTTGAGCAAATATTGGTTGAATTGAATTTACTTCAATTTCGTTAATCTCTGGCGCTGAAAAATAATACTCCTGATCTAATTCTGGCGCTACTATTTCGAAAGTAACTTCTAAATTTTTCAAGAACTCAGAGGTTGGAACTAAGTCCATCGTAAAAGTTGGAGTTTCCACGATTGGAGTTTCCACGATTGGAGTTTCAAAAACTTCGACTGGAACTTCTGCAACAATATCAAATTCCACTTCATCTTCTACTAATTCGAATACTATTTTTTCTTCTTTTGGAGTAAACTCAGGTTCAAATGAAGAAAATTCAAAGCTTGGAATTTCTTTGTTATTTGATAAATCTTGTATTAATTTTTGTTCTGTTCCAAGGGTATGAATTATTTTTTTAGGCTCTGCATTGACAATGTCATTTTGCTGTTCAACGTTAAAACCAGTTGCAATAATAGTTACTGCAATATCATCACCCAAAGATTCGTCATCTCCAACACCCATGATAATATTGGCATTGAAACCTGCTTCGGTTTGAATATGATCGTTGATTTCTCCGATTTCATCAATGGTAATTTCACTGGTTCCAGATACAATAAGTAACAATACGTTTTTGGCTCCTGTTATTTTATTATCGTCTAATAGAGGAGAATCTAATGCAGCAATAATTGCTTCTTTTGCTCTGTTATCTCCGCTGGCAGTCGCTGATCCCATGATTGCTGTCCCGCTATCAGATAAAACCGTTTTGGCATCTTTTAAATCAATATTTTGGGTATAGTGGTGTGTGATGACTTCTGCAATTCCTCTAGATGCAGTTGCAAGCACTTCATCTGCTTTAGAGAAACCTGCCTTAAAGCCTAAATTTCCGTATACTTCTCTTAATTTATTGTTATTAATAACTATTAAAGAATCTACTTGTTTTCTTAATTTTTCAACTCCTAATAAGGCTTGTTCATATCTAACTTTACCTTCAAATTGAAATGGTTTGGTAACAATTCCAACGGTAAGAATTCCTCTTTCTTTCGCCAATTGAGCAATTACTGGCGCAGCACCTGTACCTGTTCCACCACCCATTCCTGCAGTAATGAAAACCATTTTGGTATTGCTGTCTAACATTTTTTCAATCTCGCTAATGCTTTCAATAGCCGATTGTTGTCCCACATCTGGATTTGCACCGGCACCCAAACCTTCAGTAAGAGTTACCCCTAATTGAATTTTATTTGGTACAGCACTGTTTTCAAGGGCTTGAGAATCGGTGTTACAAACTATAAAATCAACGCCTTTGATACCTTGCTTAAACATATGGTTGATCGCGTTACTACCGCCACCACCTACGCCGATTACTTTAATTACATTTGATTGGTTTTTTGGTAAATCAAATGATATACTTCCAAAATCTGAGTTGCTCATCATAATATTGGTTTTAAACTTTATTAATTATTCTATATTTTAACTTTTTACAACATACGGTAAAAAGGGAATTCTTTTTATTATTCTGCGTTGTCTAAAAATTCTTTGATTTTATCGACATACTTATCAAAAAATGACTTTCTGATTTTTGTTTCTGTTGACTCGGACTGCTTTGGCAATTCAATTTCAACTTCTTTTTCAACTTCCATTTCAATTTCAGGAACTTCAACAATTTCTTGTATCTGCTCTACTGGTGCTCTATAAACATTTACTTTCTCTGGTGCAGAAAAGGTAATTTTAACAGCACTTTGCGAGTTATTATCAATAGAGTTCATTACTAATCCAACTGCTGTCGCAAATAAAGGGCTTGATATCGCTTCATCTGAATCACCAGCCAAATGCTCGTTTGGATAACCGATTCTTGTGTCCATTCCGGTGATATACTCCACTAACTGTTTAATATGCTTTAATTGTGCTCCGCCGCCAGTTAAAACAATACCTGCAATTAATTTACGTCTTGGATCTTCATGTCCGTATGCTTTTATTTCTACAAATACTTGCTCTATAATTTCAACTACCCGAGCATGAATTATTTTAGACAAGTTTTTCAAAGAAATTTCTTTAGGCTCTCTCCCTCTTAATCCTGGAATAGAAACAATTTCGTTGTCTTTATTTTCTCCTGGCCAAGCCGATCCGAATTTTACTTTCAGTAATTCTGCTTGCTTTTCTATAATTGAACAACCTTCTTTAATGTCGTCTGTAATTACATTTCCTCCAAAAGGAATTACAGCCGTATGACGAATAATCCCGTCTTTAAAAATGGCTAAATCTGTAGTTCCTCCTCCAATATCAATCAAAGCAACTCCGGCTTCTTTTTCTTCTTGGCTTAAAACTGCATCTGCCGATGCCAATGGTTCTAATGTTAATCCCGATAATTCGATTCCTGAACTTTGAATACATCTTCCCACATTTCTGATGGAAGCAGCTTGTCCAACCACCACGTGAAAACTTGACTCTAAGCGTCCGCCACACATTCCAATTGGCTCTTTTATTTCAGATTGCCCATCAATTTTAAATTCTTGAGGCAAAACATGAATAATTTCTTCCCCTGGCAACATGGCTAACTTATGAACTTGATTGATTAATAAATCAATGTCTTTGTCCCCAATTACCTCTTCAGCATTACTTCTACTGATATAATCACTGTGCTGAATACTGCGAATATGCTGACCCGCAATACCTACCACTACGTCTTTAATTTTATAACCAGAATTGGCTTCTGCTTCTTGAACTGCAAGTTGAATAGATTGGATAGTTTGTGTAATATTATCAACTACACCTCTTTTCACGCCTAAGCTTTTGGATTTTCCAACTCCAAGAATCTCAAGCTTTCCATATTCATTTTTTTTACCAATCATCGCGACAATTTTGGTTGTCCCGATGTCTAATCCAACTGCAATGTTCTCTTTTTCCATAACCTATTTTTTTGTACAAACGACTTGCTGCGTAAACCTTAGATTTATTTTTTTATAATTTACTAACGAACTATCCGCTTCTGCTTTTTGAAAAAACGCCTTATAATTTTTAAATTTTGACTCGACATTTATCGTTCTACCAAAATCAATTTTATAATTATAATTTCTATTGGACATAATTATCGCTCCGGTTGGCAATATTTCTATTCCAATTATGTTTTTTTTCAAAAAATCATCGTCATAAATAAATCGAAATAATTTATTTAAATCTTTACTATTTTCATCATTTATTTCGCCTGAAACTAACGGAACTCTCGCCGTAAAATTTTCAGATAACGGCATTTTATTCCCTTGATAATCAAAATAAAAGGATCCGTTTTCGTCAAAAACCCTTGCTATTGGTGACTTCTGTTTTACAAATGCTTTTAGCACTCCATCGATACTTATAAACACTTCCGATTTTTCAATCATGTTATAATTATCTAGGGAATTTTCCAATTTGTTCAAATCTACCGCAACTTTTTGAGGTTTTTGCACCCTCAGATTTTTTTCTATTAACAATTTATTAACCGTTTCGTGAGTGATAAAAAGTTCGTCATTTCCGACAAAAATCACTTCCGATTTTAGTATTTTTCGTTCCGAATTTCGTTTTGCCGAGAAAGAAAACAGAAAAACAACCACCACGATCATTATAATCAATCTTGCGTTAATCCAAATGTTATTTTTTGTCTCTTTTTCCATTATATATTTTGAAAAATCAATTAATTCCGAATTCTATTTTTTTAATTAATATTTTGCAATGCCAGTTTTATTGATGGCACTAATTCTCCAATATCCCCAGCGCCAATGGTTACGATAATTTTAGCTTCACTTTTCAGAATCTCTGTAATCAAATCCGATTTTGAAACTACTTTTTTATGATTATTCGTCATTTTATCTAATAGCCAACTCGATGTGATTCCTTCGATAGGCAATTCTCTAGCAGGATAAATATCTAATAATATAACTTCCTCAAATTGGGATAAGCTTTTTGCAAATCCATCGGCAAAATCTTTCGTTCTGCTAAAAAGATGCGGCTGGAAAATAGCCATTACTTTTTGATTCGGATACAATTCCGAAACCGCTTGAAAAACAGCATCAATTTCTGTTGGATGGTGTGCATAGTCATCAATGTAAACTAAATTCGATTCTTTTATCTGATACGAAAATCTTCTCTTTATACCCTTAAATGATTTTAAAGCTGCTGCTATATCCTCATTAGAAGTTCCAAATGTTTTGGCCATTGCCAATGCCATCAAAGCGTTCGTTAAATTGTGTTTTCCGGGCAATCCAAATTGTAACTCAGAAATTATTTCCGTTGGCGTTTGCACATCAAATACATAATTTCCATTTTCGATTCTAACATTAAATGCTTTGAAATCGGCATTTTCATTTACAGCTACAGTTATCCCTTGAAGATCTAAGTTTTTAGTAATGAAAAGCTGACTTTTATCGGTAATTTTATTTGCAAATTCTAAAAACGAAGCTTCAATTGCCTTGCTATCACCATAAATATCTAGATGATCCGCATCCATAGACGTTACGCAAGCTATATTGGGATACAAATGCAAGAAAGAACGATCAAATTCATCTGCTTCAACCACGGTGATTGTTTTTCCAGTTCCAATTAAATTTGAATTGTAATTTTCTACAATTCCTCCTAAAAACGAAGTAACATCAGCACCACTTTGATATAATATATGACCTAAAATACTTGATGTAGTTGTTTTTCCATGGGTACCAGCCACTGCAAAACAAAAAGTATCTTTAGTGATCAAACCTAAAACTTCGGCTCTTTTTTTAACTACAAATTCTCTTTCTAAAAAATAGTTCCATTGCGAATGAACTGTTGGAACAGCTGGTGTAATTACTACCAATGTATTCTCAATATAATAATCGGTCGGAATTAGTCCAATCTCATCTTCAAAATGAATGTCAATTCCACTTTCAATTAATTCTTTCGTTAGCTCTGTTTCTGTTTTATCATAACCAGATACCTTTTTTCCAATGGACTTGAAATAGCGCGCTAGGGCACTCATTCCGATTCCTCCGATTCCTATGAAATAGACGTTGTGTATTTGGTTTAAGTTCATTTATTTGGATTATAATTATTTTATCAGTTTCACAATTTCATCAACAATATCTTTGGTAGCATGAACTTTAGCTAACTTTTTTATATTCTCAGAAAGTTGCTTTTGCAATTTAGCATTAGCTACTAAATCAGTAAAAACAGAATTGAAATTTTCATCCAATTCACTTTCTTTAATCATCAATGCCCCATTTTTATCCACTACCGATTTGGCATTTTTAGTTTGATGGTCTTCCGCCACATTGGGTGATGGAATAAATAGTACCGGTTTACCCACAATGCTCAATTCAGAAACCGACGACGCACCCGCTCTTGAAATCACAAAATCAGCAGCGGCATAAACCAAATCCATTTTATCTAAAAAGGCAAAAACCTGAACAGTATCGGAATTGTATTTTTTATATTCATCCAAATAGAATTTTCCACATTGCCAGATAATCTGTACGTTTTGAGAAGCAAAAAAATCGAGTTCTTTTTCAATTAATTGATTCACTTTTCTAGCCCCCAAACTTCCTCCTAATACTAGAAGCGTTTTTTTGGAAGGATCCAAATTGAAATGTTTAATTGCTTCCTCTCTTTTACTATCAATTGCTATTAAATCTTGGCGAACGGGATTTCCAGTTAGAATCATCTTTTCATTTGGAAAAAAACGCTCTAAATTCTCATAGGCTACACAAATCTTATTGGCCTTTTTACTCAATAATTTATTGGTAATTCCAGGATAGGAATTCTGCTCTTGAATTAATGTTGGAATGTTTAATAAATTCGCTATTTGCAATAATGGACCCGATGCAAATCCTCCAGTACCAATTACCACATCGGGCTTAAAGCTCTTAATTATTGCTCTAGATTTCCAAAGGCTACTCAATAATTTTATAGGAAAAAGTAAATTTTGCAGGGTTAATTTTCTTTGCAAGCCAGCAATCCAAAGTCCTTTAATAGTATAACCTGATTGAGGAACTTTTTGCATTTCCATTTTATCTTGAGCACCAACAAATAAAAATTCTGCTTTTGGAAAACGCGATTTCAATTCATTTGCAATAGCTATTGCTGGGTAAATATGCCCCCCAGTTCCGCCACCGCTAATTATGAATTTATGATTCTCCATTATTTATTTTTTTTCAAAACGGGTTCCATAGGATTTGCCGAAGCATCTTCTATTGAATAATTGTTGTTTTCTATTATTTCTTCTTGCTCAAGCGCATTTTCTTTTTCGATTTGCTCGTCAATTAATTTTTGTAAAATTTGTTCTCTTTTTTCAGCTTCACTTTGCTCTTGAGCTATTTCTTCTTCTTTTTTGGTTACCCCAATTATGATCCCAAGAGATACACAAGTCATCCAAATTGAGCTTCCCCCACTACTTATTAATGGTAATGTTTGCCCTGTTACTGGAAGTAACTCAACAGCAACACCCATATTAATGAGCGCTTGAAATATCATAGGAAAACCGAGTCCTACTACTACTAATTTTCCAAATAGTGTATTGGCTTTATGAGCTGCAACAATAAATCTAAAGAAAAGCAACAGATACAAACTAAGTACTAAAAGGCCACCTATTAATCCATATTCTTCAACAATAATTGCATAGATAAAATCAGATGAGGATTGCGGTAATACATTTTTTTGTACACTTTTTCCAGGTCCTAATCCATATATTCCTCCTGATGCTATTGCAATTTTTGCATTTTTAATTTGATAATCGTCTTCACCAGGTTTATTAGAAGTATAATTTTCAATTCTACTGGTCCAGGTTCCTACTCTATTAAAAAACTTAGAATCAGGAAATGCTTTTGATAAGATTACAAAAAATATTAAAAATACAATTCCGGACCCGATGATAATTCCTATATATTTAAGTGGGTAATTACCAACAAATGTCAGCATGATAACCATGGAAAAAATCAAAGCTGTAGTAGAAAAATTGGCAGGCAAGATAAAACCCAAAGTTATAAATACGGGAATCCATAAATCAATAAACGAAGACTTAAAAGTTACTGGTTCTTCCGATTTTCTTGAAAGATATCTAGCTACAAAAATCATTAATACTACAGATGCAAATGTTGACGTTTGAAATGTAATTCCAATGAAGGGAACTTTTATCCATCGACTTGCATTGGCACCAGCAATGACAGTTCCCTTAACCAAAGTGTAGGCTAAAAGTACCCAAACTATAGGAAGAGCAATTTTTGAAATAGGCCTAAAGTAATGGTAAGGGATTTTGTGAACACCATAAATAATTAGGAATCCCATGAAAATATGTGCCAAATGGGTCAACAGATAACTGATTGTGTTTCCGTCACCACCATTCATGAAAGCCAAATTACTACTCGCACTAAAAACTGGCATAAACGAAAACAAAGCCAAAAGGGCAACGAATGTCCATATTACTTTATCTCCTTTTAAATTGTTTATTAGTTCTTTCATAATTAACCCTTATACTTTAAGCTAAATACCCTACACTTTTTACAAATGTTGTACCGCATTTTTAAATTGATTTCCTCTATCCTCATAGTTTTGAAATAAATCAAAACTTGCACATGCTGGCGATAAAAGCACTGTATCTCCTTTTTCTGCTAATCTTTGCGCCATGGTAACGGCATCTCTCATATCAGAAACTTCAATCATCATATCCACGATATTACCAAATGAATCGATAATTTTCTTGTTATCAACACCAAGACAAATTATTGCTTTCACTTTTTCATGCACTAAAGACATTAATTCAGAATAATCGTTTCCTTTATCAACACCACCCACAATCCATATAGTTGGCGTATTCATGCTATCTAATGCAAAGAAAGTAGCATTTACATTGGTTGCTTTAGAATCGTTTATATATTGTACATTTTGAATTTTTAGTACTTTTTCCAAACGGTGTTCAACCCCCTGAAAATTGGACAAACTTTCACGAATAGTTTGTTTGCGAATTTGCATCAATTTCGCTACCGAAGTTGCTGCCATTGCGTTTTTCATGTTGTGTTTTCCTTCTAATGCAATGTATTGTGTTTCCATTACAAATTCTTCCTCGTTGATGTTGATTTCCATAGTGTTATCTTTTAAAAATGCTCCTTTTTCTAGTGCTTTAGAAATTGAAAAAGGAATTAATTGTGCTTTTGTTTTATTATTTTTAAACCATTCTGACATTGCTTCATCATCTGCATCATAAATCAAAAAATCATTCTCGGTTTGATTCATTGTAATTCTAAATTTTGAGGCAATGTAATTTTCATATTTATATTCATACCGATCTAAATGATCCGGGCTAATATTGGTAATAATTGCAATTTCTGGTTTATAATTTATAATACCATCCAACTGAAAACTACTTAATTCCAACACGTAGAAATCGTAATTATCTTCTGCTACTTGCCAGGCAAAACTTTTTCCAATATTACCACCCAAGCCAACATTTAAACCTCCCGATTTTAATAGATGGTAGGTTAACATAGTAGTGGTAGTTTTACCATTACTCCCGGTTATTCCAATTGTTTTTGCTTTTGTAAAAGGGGCAGCAAACTCAATCTCAGAAATTACTGGAACATTATTTGCGATTAGCAATTTTACAATTGGAGATTTTTCAGGAATTCCGGGGCTTTTCATCACCACATCAGCATTCAAAATTGCCTCTTCTGTATGCTTCTCTTCTTCCCAAATTATACCGTATTGATTAAGAACGTCCTTATAATTTTGCTTTATTTTCCCAAAATCAGAAACAAAAACATCATATCCTTGTTTCTTTCCTAGAATAGCGGTTCCAACTCCGCTTTCGCCACCACCAAGTATGACTAATCTCATATTACCTCAATTTCAATGTTACAATTGAAACTATGGCTAACAGTATACCTACAATCCAAAATCGGGTTACGATTTTACTTTCGTGATATCCTTTTTTCTGATAGTGATGATGAAGTGGCGACATTAAAAATATTCGTTTGCCCTCACCGAACCGCTTTTTGGTATATTTGAAATAGGTAACTTGAAGAACAACCGAAAAATTCTCTGCTAAGAAAATTCCGCAAACCAAAGGAATTAGCATTTCTTTACGAACAGAGATAGCTAATACAGCAATTATTCCTCCAATGGTTAAACTACCTGTATCACCCATAAATACAGATGCTGGATAAGAATTATACCATAAAAATCCAACTAGTGCTCCAATAAAAGCAGCTATAAAAACAGTCATTTCCCCAGAATCCGGGATGTACATAATGTTCAAATAATTGGAAAAAACGATATTCCCAGAAACGAAAGTGAAAATAGCCAATGCGAGTACAGAAATTGCGGATGTGCCTGCAGCCAAACCGTCAATCCCATCAGTTAAATTAGCTCCATTTGAGACAGCGGTAATGATAAAAATCACAAATGGAATAAAAATCAACCAGGCCCAATTTTTATAGCCTTCCCCTGTCCAAGCTAGTATTTCAGCATAATCGAACTCGTTGTTTTTAAAAAACGGGATGGTTGTGGCAGTCGATTTTTCTTCAATTGGCGCTTGTTGAAACACATTTTCTGTTTGCACCAGTGGTACTTTATTGTTGGTTTCACTTCTAACAGTTACATCGGGATGTAAATACAAAACGGAACCTACAATAATGCCTAAGCCTACTTGTCCAATTACTTTAAAAATACCTTTTAAACCCTCTTTATCTTTTTTAAAAATTTTAATATAATCATCTATAAAGCCTATAGTTCCCATCCAAATGGTTGTTACAATTAAAAGGATGATATAGATATTATTTAATTTTGTAAGTAATAAAACAGGAATTAAGGTCGCTATAATTATTATTAACCCCCCCATTGTTGGCGTACCTGCTTTTTGAGATTGCCCCTCAAGACCCAGTTCTCGAACTGTTTCTCCCACCTGTTGATTTCTCAAAAAATTAATAATTCTTTTACCAAAAATGGTAGAAATCAATAATGATAAAATTAGTGCCAGTGCAGATCTAAACGTAATATACTGAAACACTCCAGTACCTGGAATATTTAAGGCTTTGTGCAGGTATTCAAATAAATAGTATAACATATTCTGAATTTTATTTGTTCAATTGGTCTAACATTTCTTTTACAATTTTCATGTCGTCAAAATCATGGCGGACTCCATTAATTTCCTGATAGGTTTCATGACCTTTCCCTGCAATAAGAATAATATCGTTTGACTGAGCTAACTGGCATGCTGTTTTTATAGCTTGTTTTCTATCAATTATAGAAACTGTTTTTTTATAATTTTGAGGTGCTACACCGCGCTCCATTTCTTCAATAATAGTTTCCGGATTTTCAGTTCTTGGATTATCAGAAGTCATGATTGTTTTATCACTTAAGTTGGATGCAATATCTGCCATTATTGGCCTTTTGGTTTTATCTCTATCCCCTCCACAACCTACGACGGTTATTAATTGTTCGTTTTTAGTTCGAATATCATTAATTGTTTTTAAAACGTTTTCTAAAGCATCTGGAGTGTGGGCATAATCAACAATAGCAGTGATTTTACCATTAGAAATTATATACTGAAATCTGCCTGAAACGCTTTCTAACTCTGACAATAAACGAAGCACTTCTAAAGATTCCATACCTAGTTCTACAGCTGTTCCATAAATAGCTAGCAAATTATAGGCATTAAAAGTTCCTATTAATCGAACCCATACTTCATTGTCATTAATTTTAAGTAACAATCCGGATAATTGATTTTCTAATATTTGGGCTTTATAATCAGCATAGGTTTTTAAAGCATAAGTCAATTTTTTTGCAGCCGTATTTTGCATCATTACTGTCCCGTTCTTATCATCTATATTAGACAATGCAAAAGCATTCTTTGGTAAAGAATCGAAAAATGCTTTTTTTACATCTCGATATTCAGAAAATGAAGAGTGGTAATCTAAATGGTCGTGAGACAAATTGGTAAAAACTCCACCCGTAAAATTTAAACCCTCCGTTCTTTTTTGATGAATCCCATGCGAGCTCACTTCCATAAAGCAGTATTCAACTCCAGCTTCCACCATTTCATTTAAATAATGATTAATAGAAATAGAATCCGGTGTGGTGTGGGTCGCTTTATATTCGTTGGTATCAACAACAATTTTAACTGTAGAAAGCAATCCCGTTTTATGACCTGCTTTTTGGAATAACTGAAACAATAAAGAGGCAATTGTAGTTTTTCCATTAGTTCCAGTAATGCCTATTAATTTTAATTTTTGCGAAGGATTATCAAAATAATTTGCAGCCATAAAAGCCATTGCCTTATTGGTATCGTATACTTTAATGTATGTTATTCCTGTAATAAAAACTTCTGGGAAAGCATCACAAATAATTGCAATAGCCCCTTGGTTTATAGCCGTTTCTATGAATTTATGTCCGTCAGAAATTGTTCCGCGAACTGCAATAAAGACATCCTTCTCAGCTACTTTACGAGAATCAAATTCCATTTTTTGAATAGCAACATCGGTTGAACCGTGAACGGCTTCAATTGCTACTTTCCAAAGTATGTCTTTTAAATTAATCACGATAATTCTAATGTTATAATTGTATTACTCTTAATTGCTTCTCCCGGGTTTAAGGATTGTTTTTTCACTTTTCCAACCCCAATAATTTTTACTTTTACTTTTAAATTTCCTAATAAAGCAACCGCGTCCATTCCAGACATTCCCTTCAAATTAGGAATGACATTCTTTTTTTCTTGTAATTTTGTATAGTAATCCGAATAGCTTTTTTCTTGATTTGAATTTTTAAGTTCTAAATTTTTTACTACATTTTTAGTTGGAGAATCTGTAAATATTTTTTGAGCTATTCTAGTAAAGACAGGTCCTGCAACATCGGCACCATAATATTGATTCGTTGAAGTATCTGGTTTATGAACTACTACAATACAAGAATACTTTGGATTTTCTGCAGGAAAGTAACCTACAAATGATGATATGTAATGTTTGTCTGCACCTCCATTTAATTCATAATTAGCTTGTGCAGTTCCTGTTTTTCCTGCGAATGAAAAATCTTTTGAATAAAGATCTTTTGCAGTTCCGCGTTTAACCACATTTTCCAAAACAGCTCTTAATTTTAAAATAGTTGCATTAGAACATATCTTAGGATTCATTACAATTTTATCGAATTTTTTAATGGTCTTATTCCATTCTTTAATTTCAGATACAAATTGAGGTTTTACCATTTCACCATTATTAGCAACTGAATTATAGAAAGTCAATGTTTGTAACGGCGTTATAGAAACTTCATATCCAAAAGCCATTGACGGCAATGACATCGGTGACCAAAGTTTATCTGTAGGTTGTGGAATTCTTGGAATGCCCTCTCCCTGAATAGAGAGTCCTAATGGTTTATTTAAACCATAAGCGTTTAAATGATTTATAAACTCCGCTGGATTTTTTTTATAATTATTATATACCGCTTGTACTAAAACAGTATTGGATGATTTTTCAAATCCTTTTCCTAAAGAAATAATCCCATAACCGCCTTCATGAGAATCTTCTACTTTTCTTCCCCCAATCATCATTTTACCACCATTGGTATTAAATACGGTACTTGTATCTACTTTTTTATCTTCCAATAGCGCCATCATATCTGCTAATTTATAAGTAGAACCTGGTTCATGTGATTCTTGGATAGCATAATTTGTAGTTTCAGCATATTTATTATCACCAATTTTACCCAAGTTTGAAATTGCTTTAATGTAGCCCGTTTTGGTTTCCATAACAACTACACATCCATGTTCTGCTTTAAACTTCAATAACTGATCTAACAAAGCATGATGAGCAATGTCCTGAATATAAACGTCCAGAGTAGAAATTATATCGTAGCCGTCTTGAGGCTCCACCTCATTCACATCACGGATGGGTTTCCATTGTCCTTTAGCAATTTTCTGCTTAAGAACTTTACCATCTTTACCATTTAAATATTTTCTGAAAGCCCACTCAATTCCTTTTCCATCAGGCAAGCCTTCAGGAGTAATTCTCTCATAACCAATAGTTCTTGAAGCTATTTCACCAATTGGATGTTTTCTAATTACTTTTTGTTCCACTATAATTCCGCCTCTGTATATTCCTAATTTAAAAAGCGGGAATTCTTTAATTCTCATGTAATCGGTGTAATTTAAATCCCTAGCCAATAAATAAAATTTATTACCGCTGGTCCTAGCTCTAGTTAGTTCCAATTGGAAAAAATTACTTGGTTTGTTAAATAGCACCCCTAAAGAATCGGATAAAGGTTTGATGTATTTTTGAAAATCTTTGGTATTAGGTGCTAAAGCATCAAAACGAATGTTGTAATTTGGAACTGAAGTAGCTAATAAACTGCCGTCGGCAGAGTAAATATTCCCTTTATTTGCAGGAATAACAAAGTTTTTTATAGAATGTTTATTAGCTAATTTACGCAAAGAATCACCCTCTACCCATTGGATATTAGTGATTTTTATCACAATTGCAAGCGCCATAAAAAAGATGACAACTGCAACGATATAAATTCTTAAAATGCTATTTTTATTATCTTCTACCATAGATTATTAAAAAATCCTTTATCTTCTTTTTTCTTTATTATTACTTTAACAGGCGGAGTAGCTGCAGGTAAAATCCCTTTTACAGCCATTTTTTGAGTTACTGTCGACTCCATTTTTAATTTCATTAATTCTGATCTTCGATCTACAAATTCTGAGCGCAACTCCTTTACTTCTCCTGTTAACTGAATTATTTTGAATACTTTTTGATCGACGTTGTTGTTGTTGGCTATCATAATTATCGCTAGTAGAATCAAAAAAACTATAAAACGCCAATTCTTAGCCGCATTCGCTTCTTCATTGATTAAAAATCTAGCCTTTAAAATGCTATAAACACCGTTTTTCATTTTCTACTTCTTTTCAGCAATTCTTAATTTTGCGCTTCGTGCTCTATTATTGCTTTTTATTTCTTGGAAATCTGGAACAATTAATTTACCAATGGATTTAAATGGTACTGAAAAGTTTCCAAAGAAATCACGTTCTGGCTCACCTTCAAACATTCCATTTTTCATAATTCTTTTTACCAATCTATCTTCTAATGAATGATAGGATATCACACTTAATCTTCCTCCTGGTTTCAAAATATCTAAGGATTGCTCTAAAAACTCTTTTAAAACTTCCATTTCCTGATTGACTTCTATTCGAATGGCTTGATACATTTGAGCCAATATCTTGTGACTTTTATGCGCTTGCAAGAAACGACCTAAAACCACTTTTAACTGTTCCGTATTTTTAATAGGTTCAAACTCGCGGGCTTCAATAATTACTCTAGCTATCACTGGAGCATTTTTTAATTCACCATAATCAAGAAATACTCTTCTTAAATTAGCTTCGTCGTATTCATTAACTACCTTGTAAGCATTTAAATCTTGTTTTTGGCTCATTCGCATATCCAATTCACCTTCAAAACGGGTAGAAAATCCTCTTTCAGCAACATCAAATTGGTGAGAGGAAACGCCCAAATCTCCTAAAATTCCATCTACAATTTTAACATTGTGAAAACGTAAAAATCTTTTTATAAATCGAAAATTTTCATTTATTAATATAAAACGTTCGTCATCAATGGTGTTTGCAAGTGCATCCTCATCTTGATCAAAAGCATATAATTTACCTTTGGAACTTAACCTGCTCAAGATTTCTCTTGAGTGCCCACCACCACCAAAAGTCACATCTACATAAACGCCGTCAGGATTAATGTTTAGCCCATCAACCGATTCTTTTAACAATACAGGATTATGATACTCCATTGTCATCATTTACATTACCCATTACTTCTTCTGCTAAATCTGCAAAGTCAACTTCATCATTAGAAATGAAGTTTTCATATAAGTCTTTGTCCCAAATTTCAACTATGTTTACTGCTGAAGAAAGCACCAAATCTTTGGAAATTGATGCAAAGGCAACCAAATCTTTAGGTACTAATAATCTACCCAAAGCGTCTATTTCTACAACTTTTACACCAGCAGTAAAACGACGAATAAAATCATTATTCTTTTTCACAAATCGGTTTAACTTGTTGATTTTATTCATCATCAAGTTCCATTCTGCCATTGGATATAATTCTAAACAAGGCTGAAAAACCGAACGCTTCAAGACAAAACCATCTAAAAGTGCGGCTGATAATTGCTTTTTTAAAGGCGCCGGTAAAAGGACCCTTCCTTTAGCATCAACTTTGCATTCATATGTTCCAATAATTGAATTCAATTTTACTTGTTTTTAAATGATAATGACAAAAATAAAAAAAAATTCCCACAATTTACCACAAAATACCACTTTGTTAATAAGTTTTCCCACTTATATAAAAAAACTACTAAAAAAAGAGGTTATGCCTCATAAATAACTCTAATACAAGTCTTTAAAAACCTAATGAAAATAGCGTCTTGTCAGTTTAAATTGATTTTATTTAAAATTTAATGAAGATTTAACAGACATAAAACTTGGAATTAATATTGCATCGATTTTTTTTAAATAATTGTAAATCGAAGAAAATTTTTAATTTCTTATTAAAAAATCATCGTATTTATATAGTATATTTGTCAAAACTGAAAAAGCAACAAATTCACATGGAACAAGTCTTAAAAAAAGAAGGCCGTTACACCTATTATGAAGCTGGAGAAGGAACACCAATAGTCGTATTACATGGATTAATGGGGGGATTGAGCAACTTTGAATCTACAGGCGCCTATTTTTCTAAAAAGGGCTACAAAATTATTATTCCAGAATTACCCATATACACTCAAAGCTTATTGCGAACAAATGTAAAGGCCTTTGCAAAATATGTAAAAGATTTTATTGTTTTTAAAGGTTTTGACAGAGTGATTTTAATGGGAAATTCATTAGGAGGTCATATCGCTTTATATCATGCTAAAATGTATCCTGAAAAAATGTTAGGACTTGTAATTACCGGAAGTTCAGGACTGTATGAAAATTCTATGGGAGATAGTTACCCAAGAAGAGGAGATTATGATTACATTCAAAGGAAAGCAGAGGCCGTGTTTTACGACCCTAAAATTGCCACCAAAGAAATAGTTGACGAGGTTTTTAGTATGGCTAACGATAGAATGAAGTTGATAAAAACACTAACCATTGCAAAAAGTGCCATACGCCATAATATGGCTAAAGATTTGCCGAAAATGCACGTTCCAACTTGTATTATTTGGGGTAAAAATGACTCTGTAACTCCACCAGAAGTAGCACTTGAATTTAATAGGCTACTGCCTAATTCTACTTTATATTGGATTAATAAATGCGGTCATGCTGCGATGATGGAACGCCCAAATAAATTCAACAAAATTATGCTTGAATGGTTAAAAAAGGTTGATCTATAATATAATTTACACCGGATAATATCAAAAATTGTTTGGTGTTTTTTTTAACTACCTTTGCAAAAAATCAAAATAGATTATGAAAATTAATACCGCCGAATTTATTATTAGCAATTCAGAAGTGGATAAATGTCCCAAAGACTTTTTGCCAGAATATGCTTTTATTGGACGGTCTAACGTTGGGAAATCTTCATTGATAAACATGCTGACCAATCATAAAAATTTAGCTAAAACATCAGGAAGACCAGGGAAAACTCAGCTGATTAATCATTTTTTAATCAATAATAATTGGTTTTTGGTTGATTTACCCGGTTACGGTTATGCTAAAGTTTCGAAAAAAACTAAATCAATATTTCAACAATTTATAACTGATTATTTTGAAACTCGTGAACAATTGGTTTGCGCATTCGTATTAATAGACATACGTCATGAAGCTCAAAATATTGACATAGAATTTATGTCTTACATGGGAGAAAGCGAAATCCCTTTTTGTATCATTTTCACAAAAGCTGATAAAATCAGTAAAGTTAAAATAAATGCTCATATTGCTGCATACAAAAAACAGATGTTTGCAAACAATTGGGCTGAAATGCCTCATTATTTTGTGACTTCAGCAACTGAAATGACCGGTAAGATGGAATTGCTGGAATATATTGATGAAGTAAATCAAGAGGTTTTTAAAAACAATAGCGAGTTTTAGAAATTAAATTACTTCAGCAACTCCAATTTTTCAGCAAAATAATCACAAAAATCTTTCATCGTTTCTGACATTTTTTCATCACCCGTTGCGCGCAAATAGGTGTCAGACATAGCAACTAATGTTTGATGGAAAAAAAGTTTCATCTCATCTACCGGCATGTCTTTTGTCCATAAATCGATTCGCAATGACTCTTTAGTTTTGCTATCCCAAATAGAAAGCATAATTGCTTTTGCTTCTTCGGAATTCACTCCTCCATCTTGTGCGGACCACCTTAATTTTTCAGGTACTTTATTTTCGTCTAGGTCTATGAAAAAATTAATTTCCGAGGTTGAATTTGCCATTATTTTTTAGGTTTGTATTTTGAATTTTGAAATATTTCTATTGGATCCATTTGCAATAATTGCTGCAAATTTACATCATTATTATTCATAAAAGAACGAACGATTTGCCAGCCTACCCAAGTCCCAACTCTTCCTGGAGATTCGTTATCAATTTCTAGATAAAACTTTGAAAAAGGGGCGGTATTAATAAAACGACTTGGCAACTTTGAATCGGTGCTATACAATAACTGTTCTTGCATAAAATGTCGCCACATGTAACTTTCGTTTTCTTGACACCAAGTAATTTGATCCAGAGTGTAACCAATTTTTTCAGCATCTGAAATTTCTGGCAACAAAAGATCTTTCAAATAGAGCTGTTTCCCCGCATATATCATTTGTGAAAGTAAATTTCTATTGTTTCCAAATGGTATTATTTTAACAGAAAAACTTGAAACAATATCGGGCATGATCTGGTTTTGCTCAAAATTTTGTTTTATATATTCTGGAAATTCATAGAATTTATGGTTCTTCCCTAAGTATAAATCAAGTGAAATTAGAACTAAACTATCGGTAAAAATGGCTTTATTTTGATAATCCATTTCCGAAATCAGCGTAATTACTTTCGGGGTTTTAGATTTAGGAAAGTAGTATTTTATGTGTTGGAAAAGTGATTCTAAATCGGAATTTACTTTTTCAAAATTGGAATATTTTTTTTGAACCTCTGAATACAATTCTCTGTAAAGTGGATTTTTTATTTTGTTGACCCAAACAGAATCTGGAGTTTCTGGCGGAAAAAAATAGGGGTATTTTTGTTTTACATTTTGAAGATTTTCCACGGTTGATTCATAGAAAATTTTATCAAATCGCTCCACCTTTAAGGTAACAGGGATTTCGTCAATTTCTTTTTCGATTTTATTTTTTTTATCACAAGAAGATAAAAGCACCAATAAAGAGATTATATACACGTATTTTTTCATAGTATTTATTTTTTAGCCCTGAGTGCAGTGGAAATCCTTTTTTTGAGGCACGAAAAAAAAGATTGCAACGGAAAGCAGGAAATAGCTCCAAATAATTATTATTTTTGCAAATATACATTGCAGTACTATTAACTATAACAAAAAATGTCTAAAAAAAGTACAATTCAAGTCGAAAAAGTGAACCAGCATATAGTGAACTGGTTAAAAGAATATGCAATTACTTCGAAAACTAATGGATTTGTAGTTGGTATTTCAGGTGGTGTAGATTCGGCAGTAACTTCTACCTTATGTGCTCAAACTGGATTGCCGACTTTGTGTGTTGAAATGCCAATTCATCAAAATGAAAACCACGTAAATAGAGGAAAAGAACATATTGAACAACTTAAAAATAGGTTTTCAAATGTTCAAAGTACCCTCACCGATTTGACTTCTGTTTTTGACAATTTTGTGAAATTAGTTCCAACTGGGGATAATGAAAATAAAAAACAACTTGCATTAGCAAATACTAGAGCGAGATTGAGAATGACAACTTTGTATTACCATGCAGGTATTAATGGTTTTTTAGTGTCGGGTACCGGAAATAAAGTAGAAGATTTTGGCGTTGGTTTTTACACTAAATACGGAGATGGGGGAGTTGATGTAAGCCCCATTGCCGATTTAATGAAATCCGATGTTTTTGCCTTGGGAGCTTATTTAAAAATTCCAAATTCAATTTTGATTGCCGAACCATCAGACGGACTTTTTGGAGATGCTAGATCAGATGAAGAGCAACTTGGTGCCAGTTACGATGAACTTGAATGGGCCATGATTGAAGACAATAATGGTAAATCCGAAGCTGATTTTTCAGGTAGAGAACAAGTAGCATTTTCAATATATAAAAGATTAAACACGGTAAATCAGCACAAAATGAATCCTATTCCGGTATGCTTGATCCCGAAAGAGTATAAATAGATTACTTTAGCAAGATGATAAAATGGTTAAATAATTTATTAAATAGAGAAATCACCTCTGACAAATTGGATGATATGAATAAATTTTTAATAGTGGGACTTGGAAATATTGGGGCTGAATATGTCAATACCCGACATAATATAGGTTTTAAAGTACTTGACTTTATTGCCAATAAAGAAGGTATTAGTTTTGATAATTTAAAATTAGGTGCCCTTGCTGAATTAAAAATTAAAGGTAAAACTTTCCTCCTTTTAAAGCCAAACACTTATATGAATTTGAGCGGAAAGTCGATTAAATATTGGATGGATAAAGAAAAAATTACTTTGGATAGGGTTTTAATTATTACTGACGATTTAAATTTGCCTTTTGGTACTATTAGAATAAGATCTAAAGGAAGTGATGGTGGTCATAATGGATTAAAAAATACTACTCAAGTCCTAAACACTCAAGAATATGCCCGATTTAGATTTGGAATCAGTGATGCATTTAAAAAAGGGAAACAGGTTGATTACGTATTAGGGAATTGGGATGACGAAGAAAAAATTAAACTTCCAGAACGACTAGAATTGGCAACAGAAATTGTAAAATCATTTGGGTTATCCGGTTTAGAAATTACCATGACCTCATTTAATGGAAAATAAAAATATTTGGTATAGAATTTGTAGAAATTTATTAAATTTATTAAATTTTGTAGTTTTTACATAAAAACGCTACCTTTACAAAAATTTTATTAATGCTAAAAAATTACTTTTATATTGCTTTAACAGTTTTCCTACTAGGCTCTCACAGCGCTAAAGCTCAGGATAGTAAGGTACAAACTAGAAATCAAGAAACTTCAATTGAAGGCTTGAATTTCTATCCAAACCCTGTTAGCAATGGTAAAATTTATATTATTTCAAAGTTATCCTTAGACAAAGAAATCACCATTTTTGATGTTTTAGGAAAAAAAGTACTTCAAACAATATTGAACTCAAGAGAGTTAAATATTTCTGCATTATCTCCAGGAGTTTATATCATCCAAATCAAAGAAGGAGAGGCTACCGCCACTAGAAAACTAATAGTCAAATAGTTATCTAATATTCCTATAAATAATTTAATGTAATATTTACATAGTATCTTACTTTTGTTCGGAATACTTCCTATATTTGTAAAATATCTAAAAATAAAAATTATGAAAAAAATTTACTTTTTTACTTCAATGTTATTCGTTTTGATTGGATTTACCTCTAATGCTCAAGTCGTAATTAGCCAAGTATATGGTGGTGGTGGTAATACTGGAGCTCAATACACACATGATTTTGTAGAATTGTTCAATAGAGGGACAGCTAGCGTTGATGTCTCAGGTTGGTCTGTACAGTACGCCTCAACCGCAGGTACATCATGGGCGGCACATGCTATTCCAGCAGGAACTTCAATTGCTCCAGGAAAATATTATTTGATTAAATTGGCGGGAAGCACTGTAGGAGTTGCATTACCTGCACCAGATTTAGATGTAACTGCAACCCCAATTAATTTATCTGGAACAAATGGAAAGGTTGCATTGGTAAATACAGCAACCCCATTAGCTGGTGCTACTTTAACAGCAGGAACCTACATTGATTTAGTTGGATATGGAACCGCTTCTGCTTATGAAGGTTCAGCCGGTGTAGCAGCTTTATCAAATACAACTGCTGCCTTAAGATTAAATGGAGGTTGCACTGATAATAATGCCAATAACACCGATTTTATAGCTGGAGCTCCAACTCCAAGAAACTCGTCAACTGCTGCTAGCGTATGTTCTACTGCGCCAACCGTAGCAATTACCTCTCCAGTAAATGCAACTATTTACAATCCTTTAACTACCAGCGTTACCGTAAATGTTTCTGTTTCCAACTTTACAGTTGCCAATGGAACTGGAACGGGTCATATTCACTACACCGTAGATGGAGGAGCTGTAGTAGAGAAATACGACACCGCTCCGATTGTTTTAAATGGATTAGCAGTAGGTAGTCATACTATTGTAGTAAGTTTAGTGGATAACAATCACGCTTCTTTATCTCCTGTCACAAGTGCAACTACTCAATTCACTATTGCAGCCTCTACAAATGTTTCTACTATTGCTGCTTTAAGAGCGGGTACGTTAAACGGATATTATACATTGACTGGCAATGCAGTAGTTTCGCATGTTAGAACTCCTGCAGGAACAGTTACTGTTTCTACTACCAGAAATCAAAAATTTATTCAAGATGCAACTGGTGGAATACTAATTGATGATAGTGCTGGGAAAATCACAACCCCATTTGCAATTGGAGATAGTATGAACAACGTATCAGGTCAATTAATTGATTTTAATGGCATTTTAGAATTGGTTCCTTTACAAAACCAAACTGTAGTTTCTTCTGGAAATGCACTTACGGCTCAGAACATCACTATCGCTGCTCTTAATGCCAATGTGAATAACTACGAAAGTGAATTAATTAGTTTCAATAATATTACGATTACGGGTACTGTGTCCGCTGGAGTTGTAACTCCACTAACAGCAGGGCAAGTATTTGCAACTAGTACTAATTATAATGTATTTGACGGAACTACAAATGGAGTATTAAGAAGCGGATTTGCAGAAGCAAATTACATTGGAACAACAATTCCAACCGGAACCTTTAATATTACGGCTTTAGGTTATGATAACGTTTCATCAGCTACTCCACCGGTTTTAACTCCACAATTTATTCCTAGAAATTTAGCAGATTTTACAATACTTCAGACACAAACCAACGAAATAGCTGGATTAAAAGTTTATCCTAATCCAGTTTCAAACGGAGTTTTACATGTTGAATCTAATTTGAATTTGGAAAAAACAATATCTTTAATTGATGTTTTAGGTAAAGAAGTAATTAAAACTACTACTTCAAATACTACCATAAATATTGCTAATTTAAATAGCGGTGTCTATATAGTTAAAATTAATGAAGGTGGAAAAACAGCAACTAAAAAAGTAGTTGTAAAATAATTCTAATTTCTTTCAATTAAAAAAACCTGTTCGTTTTGAACAGGTTTTTTTATGCTTTATTTTTAATTACTATATCTAGACATTACTCTTCCTAATTTCATAGAAAAAGAATTAATTAGCTTGGAGTAATCCATTGCTAAAGACATCGTATCTGAGTTGTCTAAGGATGGATCCGGCAAAATGGAACCTTTTAATTCTTCAATGATTTTATCAACTAAATACCATCTCATAGTTAATATTGTCTCTGAAACGTATTGGCTTATGGTTTCGTTTTTTTGTTTCACAAATATATTTTGACCACCCCAATCGTGTAATGCCAATTTTTCATCTTCCATTAGAATATCGGTTACCTCTTGAGCAAATTCTTGAGGTAATTGCATTAAATAATGCTCAATATTGAAAGTCTCATTTTGATTAAAATAGTTAACTAAATTGTTATAAATATCTTTAAAAAGTGTATTCGCTAATTCAACTTCATCTTCTTGCAAACTCAAATAAATTCTCTGATAAACGAAATATTCTTTTTTCTCAACGGTGTTTTCAACCTCGCCTTTATCATTTGTTTTTAATAATACGTCTTCAAATTCTTCTTTTATATTTCCATAAAGAAGTAAAATCTTTATTATAGTTCTTTCTAGTTGGTATAAAACATCTACTTTCTCCACTTGATTTAAAGATTCACTCTTTATAACTTCAAAAGACTTTTGTTCTTGCTTTATTTTTTTTCCAATTTCAGAAATGTCTTTTTTAACCAATTGCGCTAAGGTGCTCAATAAAACTTGCTCTGAAATATCCATTATACGCGAACATTCCTGTATGTAAATTTCGCGTTGAATTCGATCTGGAATCTTGGATATACTTGCTACAATATCACGAATTAACTCCGCTTTTTTTATAGGATCATTCTTGGCATCTTTCATTAATAAAGAGGCTTTGAATTGAATAAAATCTTTAGCGTTCTCCTCTAAATAAACCACTAAATCTTCATAAGGCGTTTTTTTTGCAAAACTATCTGGATCTTCGCCGTCAGGGAATTCGCAGACTCTTACATTCATTCCTTCTTCCAAAATCAGATCAATTCCTCGAATAGAAGCACGTAATCCTGCCGCATCTCCATCAAAAAGGACGGTCACATTTTTAGTTAATCGATTTATTAATCGGATTTGATCAGGCGTTAAAGCGGTTCCTGAAGAAGAAACAACGTTTTCAATTCCCGTTTGATTGAATTGTATAACATCGGTATAACCTTCCACCAAAAAGCAATTGTTTTGTTTTGCAATAGCTTGTTTAGCTTGATAAATTCCATAAAGTACTTTGCTTTTATGATAAATTTCACTTTCAGGTGAATTAAGATATTTAGCTGCTTTTTTATCATTGGTAAGTATTCTGCCCCCAAATCCCAAAACCCTTCCTGACATACTTTGAATTGGAAACATCACGCGTCCTTTAAATCGATCAAATGGACGGTCGTCTCGTGGAATTGTCAATCCGGTACTTTCTAAAAACTCTAACTTATAGCCTTTTCCTAAAGCTTCCTTTGTAAAGGCATCCCAAGATTCAGGAGAATATCCTAATGAAAATTTCTTAATGGTTTCATTGGTAAAACCTCTTTCTTTAAAATAAGAGTACCCAATTGCTTTTCCTTCTTCTGAATTTAAAAGGGTATCTTGAAAATAATTTTTTGCAAATTCAGAAACCAAATACATACTTTCTCGTACATCAGTGTTCGCTTTTTCCTCGTCCGTTTGAACTGTTTCTTCAATTTCTATATTGTACTTATTAGCCAAATATCGAATGGCTTCTGGATAGGTAAAATGCTCGTGTTCCATTAAAAAGGCAACCGAGTTCCCTCCTTTTCCAGAACTAAAATCTTTCCAAATTTGTTTTACTGGAGATACCATAAAAGATGGAGAGCGCTCGTCTGAAAAGGGACTTAATCCTTTAAAATTGCTTCCAGCACGTTTTAATTGAACAAAATCACCAATAACCTCCTCTACACGAGCAGTTTCGAAAACGGTATCTATGGTTGCTTTTGAAATCAATTTAATTAAGGTTCAATGATTAAGGCTCAAAGTTACCAATTTTTTTGAGTAATTTGGTACTACTTTTTTCTTTCGATAACATAATTTACCATCATGATCAAAGAATTTTTATAGTCAGATAGCGGATAATTTTTTATTAATTGAAGTGCTTCCTGCTGAAACTCAATCATTTTTTGCTCTGCATAGTCAAGTCCATTGTTATTTTTTACAAATGCAATTACTTCTTTAACTCTCTTTTTATCTTTATTGTGATTCTTTATAGAGTTAATGAGCCAACTTTTTTCTTTTGAAGTACAATTATTCAAAACATGTATTAAAGGTAAGGTCATTTTTTGTTCTTTAATATCTATCCCTGTTGGCTTCCCTATAGCCTCTTCGGAATAATCAAACAGATCGTCTTTAATTTGAAAAGCCATTCCAATTAACTCACCAAATCTTCTCATATTTTCAACTTGAATTTCATCTTCGATTACAGATTTTGCGCCAAGCGCACAGCAAGCAGCAATTAAAGTAGCCGTTTTCTTTTGAATAATTTCATAATAAACAGCCTCAGTAATATCCAATCTTCTTGCTTTTTCTATTTGAAGTAATTCCCCTTCGCTCATTTCACGAACGGCAACTGAAATAATTTTCAATAAATCGAAATCGTCATTATCAATGGAAAGCAATAAGCCTTTTGAAAGTAAATAATCGCCTACTAAAACTGCGATTTTATTTTTCCAAAGGGCATTTATAGAGAAAAAGCCGCGTCTTCGATTACTATCATCAACCACATCATCGTGCACTAAAGTGGCAGTATGAATCAATTCAATTACAGAAGCTCCTCGATAGGTTCTTTCATTCACTATTCCATTTGAAAGCATTTTTGCAGTTAGAAAAACAAACATAGGTCGCATTTGTTTTCCTTTTCTATTTACAATATAATAGGTAATCCGATTGAGCAAGGCAATTTTAGAAACCATCGATTCTCGAAATTTTAATTCGAAAAGATCCATTTCTAAAAGTATCGGAGATTTTATTTCAGCAATTATATTCATGGATTTCAAAGATACTATTTTGAAACTGGAATGGAAATATTTTTTTTATTACAATTAAACTATTTACATTTGTTTCAGTCTTATAAAATAAATTTAAATTTTACTACATATGAAAACAAATTCAATTTTAAAATTAACTGTATTGTTTGCGGTTATTTTATTTGCTAGTTGTACTAAAGACAACAATGATCTTGCTAACGCATTTACTACCGAGGATCTTCAAACCAATGCAAAATTAGATCAAGTTGCTAATGACTTATCTGATATTATTGACGATCAATATTTTACAGAAAACCCAACAGGAAAATCTATTGCGCCAGCAGAAATTAATTCGTTACCTCCATGCGCAACTGTAACAAGAACTTTTAATGCTACCAGTTGGACTAGAACAATTAATTTTGGAACTACTGGATGCGCAATGCCAAATGGTGCTATCCTTAGAGGTATTGTTAGAGTTACTGGAAGTTTACCATACACTCGAACCAATTATGTAATTTCCTATTCCTTTGATGGCTTTTATTACAATGACTTTTTAGTTCAAGGTAATAGAACAATTACAAGATCGTTTGGAACTTCTACCTATCAAACTGCTGTTCACCCAATTAACGTAATGGATATGAATATGACATTTACTAATTCTAGAGGTATTTACACAAGAGTTGGAACTAGAACTAGAGAGTGCGTTGAAGGATTTGATTCAGTAATTTGGACTGATAATGTATATGTTGTTACAGGAAACTGGACAACTACTTTCCCTAATGGAAATATTCACTCCAATGCAATTTCAAACACAACTCCTATCAGAATTCGATTAAATTGTGATTACAGAGTGGTTTCTGGAATAGTAAATATCACTAGACCAAATCATACTGCTGTTTTAAATTATGGAACTGGAACTTGCGATAATGAAGCAACTATTTCAATTGATGGAGGAACACCAGTAACCATTAGATTCTAATAAATAAGAATTGGTAAATTTGAAAAAAACGTTCAGAAATTTCTGAACGTTTTTTTATACCTCTTTATTGGCTAATTGTCCACAAGCGGCATCGATATCTTTTCCTCGACTTCGTCTAACTTTTGCAACTATATCAATTGCGGAGAGTGCCTTTATATATGCATTAATAGACTCTTCAGATGCTTGTTGGAATTCTCCGTCATCAATTGGATTGTATTCAATTAAATTAACTTTACAAGGAACATATTTACAAAATTTAACCAAGGCGTCTACTGATTCTTTATTGTCGTTAATCCCTTTCCAAACGACATACTCGTAGGTAATTTTACTTTTTGTTTTTGAATACCAATATTCCAATGCTTCACGCAAATCTGCTAAAGGAAAATTGGCTGAAAATGGCATTATTCGCGAACGAATTTCATCAATTGCAGAATGTAATGAAACGGCCAATTTAAATTTAACCTCATCATCGGCAAGCTTTTTTATCATTTTTGGAACTCCAGAAGTAGAAAGAGTAATTCTTTTTGGAGACATACCCAAGCCTTCATTGGAAGTGATCATTGAAATGGCTTTTAGCACATTATTATAATTCATAAGGGGTTCACCCATTCCCATAAAAACAATATTAGAAAGCGGATGATTATAATACAACCTACTTTCTTTATCAATAGCAATAACCTGGTCGTAAATTTCTCCTGGCTCTAAGTTTCGCATTCTTTTTAATCTCGCGGTAGCACAAAAATTACAATCTAAACTACAACCTACTTGACTTGAAACACAAGCGGTGGTTCTGGTATCGGTTGGAATTAAAACACTTTCTACCACCAATCCATCATGCAATCGGACGGCATTTTTGACTGTTCCATCGGAACTGCGTTGCATGGTGTCTACCTTAATATGATTGATTACAAAATTGTCTTTTAACATCAATCGAGTTTCTTTTGAAACATTGGTCATGTCCTCAAAACTATGAGCACCTTTACTCCATAACCACTCATAAACCTGGTTTCCCCGGAAGGCTTGGTCATGATTAGCAACAAAAAAATCACGCAACTGCTCTTTTGATAATGCTCTTATGTCTTTTTTCTCGATTTGCATGGTGCAAATTTAGTTTAATTTGTGGATTTGTTTATTTGATAATTTGATAACTTTTATAAATGAAAAGAAACAATTAGTATTTTACAAAAATTACAAACTATTGTCTTTTAAAAAAATTCCAGCTTTCTAAGAATACATCTATATCTTTTGGATTATTGTGTTCTCCATTAATTACTTTTAAAAGCACTACTTCTGGTTTTCCTTTATGCCTAAAAGAGTATTTTACAATTGTTTTCCCATCGGCTTCCAAGTCAGGCATTTCTTCCATTGATGGCGAACCTTTGTAACCATTTACGGTAGCCCAATATTGAAACGTTTCGTCGGTAGAAACAACTAATCCTTTATTTTTGGCAGAAATACCTCCATTATAAGGATTGGTATCATCTTTGGTTCCATTGATAATCATTACCGCGATTGGCTTTTTCTTTTCAAAACAATCCATATTATTTGACTCGGGTAAATTGGCTACAATTGCCGTTATTCCCTTAAATTTTTCTGGCATAGTCATGGCTAATTTATAAACCATGTGACCACCTCCAGAAGTCCCTATAGCAAAGACTTTTTCACGATTGATCAAAAATTTAGTAGTACAATAATCAATCATTTTGCCGAAAAAAATATTTTCATCAATATTTTCGACATTTGCTAATGCAGGAGCATTTTTTCTACATTCATTCCAATTTTTTAAATAACCGTCAGGAAACAAAATGAGCAGATTTTCTTTATTGGCAATATCCAACAATTTTGAAGTTCCTTTAATAGATTTAAGTCCATTACCACCTGAACCGTGCAATACAAAAATCAAGCTTGCATTTTCACTATTTTTCGAAGGTAAATTATAATGAAACGTTCGATAATGTCCGTCAATTAAAATAGAATCACTGACTACTTGTGCGCTTAATTTGATAAAAATGAATAAAAAAAATAATGAAATTAATGATTTAGAATTGATTTTCATGAAATTTGAAATATAAATACTATTATTGGTTTCCAATTATGTGTTACAAATTTAGTTTAATTTATGGATTTGTTTATTTGATAAATTGATAACTTTGACCAAATTACAAATACAATCAAAAATGCATTTTATTTCCCAAGAATTAGAAGATTATATCGAACAACATTCTGAAAAAGAACCTGCTTTATTAGCAGCTCTAAATAAAGAAACCTATCAAAAAATTCTACTTCCTAGAATGTTGAGTGGCCATTTTCAAGGGCGAGTATTGAGTATGCTTTCAAAATTAATTCGGCCAGTTAATATTCTAGAAATTGGAACATTTACAGGTTATGCCGCATTGTGTTTATGTGAAGGAATGCAAGAAAATGGTCAGTTACATACCATAGACATTAAAGAAGAATTGGCAACTATTCAAAGAAAATATTTTGACAAATCTCCTTGGGGAAGTCAAATTTTTCAACATTTAGGAGAAGCTATTGCTATTATTCCAACATTAGAATTAAAATTTGATTTGGTTTTTATTGATGCCGACAAAGAAAACTACCTCAACTATTTTGAAATGATTGTGCCTAAAATGAATAAAGGGGGGATTATATTATCCGATAATGTTTTGTGGAGCGGAAAAGTACTTGAACCCTTACAAAAAAACGATAGTAGTACCAAAGTACTTTTAGAATACAATGAATTATTGAAAAATGATCCAAGGGTTGAAACTGTATTATTACCCATTCGAGATGGATTAACTGTTTCTAGAGTTAGATAATTACTTTTTTTAATTGTAGGAAACGGTATAACTTATAGAATAAAAATCCAAAAATAAATCCATTGATATAACCACAAATTATATCTGATGGATAGTGTAATCCTAGGTAAATTCTACTATAAGCAAAAATTAGTGGCCATAAAAACAACAAACCGAAATACTTGAATTGATCCCTAAATAAAAAGTACAAAAATGTTGCTGAAGCCATTGAATTAGAAGCATGACCTGAGAAAAAACTAAAGGTTTTACTTGGTTTTACAATTCTAATTAAAGTATTGATATTTGGATCACTGCATGGACGAAGACGTTGAAAAGTCTCTTTTACAAGATTTGTAAATTGATCGGAAATGGTGACTAAAACCATAACAAACATTAGTGTATACAAGGTTTGTTTGAGGCCGATTTTCTTATAAATAAAATAGAGTAAAACTAAAAAAAATGGAGTCCAATTACTTTGCTTCGTAATTATCATCCAAAATGGATCGAACGTCGTTGATCCAAGCCCATTTAAGAAAATTAGAAGTTGCTTATCAAGTGTGAGGATTTTATCGAGCATTAGGATTGTCTTTTTATTGGACCTTCGTTTTCTGTGGTTTCTAAATTTTCAATAACAATTTTAGGTTTTTCAATATCTAGTGCATCCTCATTGAGCAAATTTTCTTTTGCTTTACTAATTTCCTGATTGATATTTCCAGTAATATCTGTTATCGATTTAGAATCTATACCATTCGCTTCAGCTCCTTTTTGAATTTCACTCTTTATATCATTCGTAGCATTTTTGAGTTGTGCCATTGCTTTCCCCATAGTTCTTGCAATATCAGGAATCTTGTCCGACCCAAAAAGCATAAGAACTACAAATAATATTAGTATTAATTCTCCTCCGCCTATTCCAAACATATCGATTTATTTTATTGCAAAGTTACTAAGTTTTTATAAAGGTAAAAATCTAATTTAAAATTTAATAGTAAACCTATTTTGGAATAGCATTATAGTTTGCTGCTAATTTAGTTATTAAAAATAACATCATGGTTCTATTTTTGACTTTTAAAGCAGCGATAAACTCTTTGTCTTCAATAATGTATCTTTGAAAATCATCGATATATATTTCCGGTACTTTCAATGTTTCAATGTAATATTTGTCTTCATATAGAATTCCTATTTTATCTAAAAGACGTTCTTTTCTTTCTACAGCAACTTCCTTTTTTAACATTTCGGTTCGTCCTGACATCCAATTTATTGGGGCATCTAAAATTCCGTTGGTTGCAGTGTGAAGTTTTCTTTCAGCAGGGGTATATTGCTTTTGTCCTGGAATTATACTAACTCCTTCTATAGGGCTTTTCTTTACAATCACCTCATTGAGTTCGTTGATTTTAGGATACATATTTACCGTAATCGTTCCTGAATTTAAATCGTCTTCATCAATAAGCACTCTTCTCATTTCCAAAGATTTTGATGAAAATACTAAAATGTCGTCGGCTTTAGCCAATATAGAAAACTCGCCTTTGCTATTAGTCAAAGTAACTTTTTCATTACCTAAATTCACCACATCAATTCCTGAAAGCAAGGCGTCGTCGGCAGCAATTATTCCTTGAAGTAGTTTTTCATTTTGATTTTGTGACCAAATTGAAAAAGTACCTAACAATAATGTTAGGGCAAACCAGTTTTTCATCATCTGAAATCTATTTTTTTTATTTGTAAAAGTATTTAAGTGAAATTAATAATTATAATTTGGATTGATAAAGTTATGTTAATATATAATTTTCTATTATTGGGAATAAAATGATAAAATGGGTAACTTTGAATTCCTAAAAGAGTACAAATGAAAAATTGCATTATCGCCAGTACCTCAACATTATACGGAGGGAAATATATAGATTATTTACTTCCAGAATTGAAACAGCACTTCCAGAATTGCAAATCGATCCTATTTATTCCCTATGCGCAGCCTAGTGGATTATCCTATGATGAATATACGAATAGAGTGGCTGTGGCTTTCAGCGAATTAAATATTGCTGTTAGAGGAATTCATGAATTTGAAGATCCGAAAGCGGCAATTGAAGAAGCCGAAGGAATTTTTACCGGCGGCGGAAATACTTTTTTATTGGTTTTCCAATTATACAAAAACAAAGTAATGGACGTATTGGCCGAAGCTATAAAAAAAGGAACGCCTTATTTAGGATCTAGCGCGGGAAGTAATATTTGTGGCTTAACGTTGCAAACCACTAACGATATGCCGATCATTTACCCACCTAGTTTTCAAACTTTGGGAATTGTGCCTTTCAATATCAATCCACATTATTTGGATGCCGATTTGCAATTGAAACACAATGGCGAAACAAGGGAAATGAGAATTAAAGAATTTCACTTTTTGAATTCCCCACCCGTTCTTGGACTTCGTGAAGGGAGTTGGTTAGAAGTAAAAGGGGATAAAATAACTTTAAAAGGAGGACTTTGCGCAAGATTATTCCAACAAAATTCTGCTCCTGAAGAAATTGAATCGGAAAGTGATTTAAGTGATTTAAAATAAAAAATCCCCAGACTTTTAGTCTGAGGATTTTAGAGCGAAAGACGAGGCTCGAACTCGCGACAACCAGCTTGGAAGGCTGGAGCTCTACCAACTGAGCTACTTTCGCATTATCAACGGTGCAAATATAGATAATTAGTTGGGTTTATTGCAAATTTTTTTGAAAAAAATTTAAGGCCTCTTTAAAATCTAACAGGGTAAAGTGCCATTAATTAACCTAAATAATTTATTTTGATATTGTTATGATAACAATTATCAAAAAAATAAATTAAAATAAAAGATGATTAAAATAAAAAAAATTACCTCAACTGAAACAATAATTGTCCGACATCCTGTTTTACGTCCTGGAAGGACAATTGAAACTTGTTATTTTGAAGGCGATGAATTACCAACAACTTCTCATTTCGGTTTGTATTATGAAAATCGATTGGTAGCCGTAATCTCGGCTTTTAAAGTGCAAAATAAATTGTTTACAGAGGAAAATCAATATCAAATTCGCGGTATGGCCGTATTAAATGAATTTCAAAAAAAGGGATTTGGAGAAACCCTTTTGAAATATTGTGAAAACGAAATTAGAATAAATAATGGAGAATTGATTTGGTTTAACGCTCGAGAATCAGCGGTAGCATTCTATAAAAAATCAGGTTATGAAGTTTTGGGTAGTCAATTTGAAATACCGGATGTTGGACCCCACTATATTTTATTTAAAGCAATATAAATTTAAGAATTACTGGAAGGATAATAAATATACAAACAGGATTTATCTTTTATTGTATTGATGATTTTTTTCGTAAACTCTACTGGTAGTGCAGGACAGCCTTGACTTCTTCCCAATCGATGGTGCGCTTTTATAAAAAAATCAGAAACATAATCGGCGGCATGAATTACAATACCTCGATTTCTAGCATTGTCATTTACTCCTCTTTCTAAACCATCTAGTCTTAAAGATTTTCCATGTTTGCCAATATAAATCTCTCCGGTTAAATAAAATCCCAAACTACTTTTTAACGATTCCGCAGAGTTGGAAAAACGCTTAGCAAATTCATCTCCTGTATTTCTGCCATGAGCAACTAAAGAATGAAATATGATGGTATTGGAAGACAAATCGATCACCCAAAGCCTTTTTTGATTGGAAGACAAACTGAAATCAATTAAAGTCAGAATGTTCTTTTTGAAAATTCCCTTTTTCTTCATTTCATAAAACCCTACCATCGCTTTTTGAAAACTTTCTAACTTGGGTAATGCAAAATTACTGTGATGCAAATTATTATATACACTGATAATTTCCTCCGAAAAATTCTCTACTCTTGAAACAAATGGTAAAGGGGATTTTGAGGGAATTTCTATTTTATTGGATGAAAATGAGAATAAAAAGAAAACTAAAACGGGAAAAAATTGAAAATTCATTAATAATCTAATGTGTTGTGGTATTTTTAATTCTTTCAAATGTAAATAATAAAACAAGTTAATTCCTGCAATTTCAGAATTTTAACTTTAAAATTAACACCTAACATAAAGGTGTCTTATAACTTTTTGCTAGTTAAGCGCAATCCATTTTCTCTATTTATTTGATTTAAATAGCTTTATTCATTGCTTTATTCATAATTAAAATATAAAATAATTGTTATTAATAGTGTCAAATGATATTTTTGCCCCTTGAATTAAACCTATATGAAAAAAGCACTTCTACTCCTTTTATTAATTACATGCACGTTCAGTTATTCTCAGAAAAAAACACTAAAAGCAGTACTCATTAATGATAGAATTATTGTTGATGGAAATTTAGATGAACCTCAATGGCAAACCGCGCCAATAGCTAAGGATTTTTTCATGTTTGCTCCAGATAATGGTAAAGAAGTTGAAAAAGGCAAAGAAACAGAAGTGAAAATTCTGTATGACAATGAAGCCATTTATATAGGCGCCATATTATATGATGCCGAACCTTCCAAGATTTTAAAAGAACTTACTTTACGCGATGATCAAGGCACTAGTGATAATTTTGGGGTTTTCATCAATGGATTTAATGACGGCCAGCAAGATTTTCGTTTTTTCTGTACGGCCTCCGGAACGCAATTGGATTGTTTAGCCACCGATACTAATGGTGAGGATTTTTCTTGGGATGCCATTTGGCTATGCAAAGCTAAAATTACTAACAAAGGCTGGGTAGTAGAAATGAAAATCCCCTATGCAGCACTTCGATTTTCCAATAATAAAGTACAAACTTGGGGAATTAATTTTGTTAGAGATTTAAAAAGAGAAAACTCCATTTATGTTTGGAATAAAGTCGATAACAAAATAAATAATGTTATTCAGCAAGCTGGGAATTTAGAGGGAATTGAAAATATTAAAACCCCTACCCGACTTTTTTTCTTACCCTATTCTTCTTTTTATTTGAATGCCAATGACAATCAAAAAACCAAAGGAACACTAAAAGGCGGAATGGATATTAAATACGGAATTAATGATGCCTTTACGCTTGATGCTATATTAATTCCTGATTTTGGTCAAACAAAATTCGATGATCAAATTCTAAATCTAGGTCCATTCGAACAACAATTCAATGAAAATAGAGCTTTTTTTACTGAAGGTACCGACTTGTTTAATAAAGGCGGATTGTTCTATTCGAGAAGAATTGGCGGAAGCCCATCTGCTTATCCAACTGTGGGAAATAATGAAGAAATTATTGAAAATCCAACAACAGTAAATTTAATAAATGCCCTTAAAGTTTCTGGACGAACCAAAGGCGGTTTAGGGATTGGAGTTTTAAATGCCGTTACCGAAACTACCACTGCAAAAATCAGAAGCAACTTCGACCAATCCATTCGGAGTGAAGTCATTGAACCCTTGTCGAACTATAGTGTTTTAGTACTTGACCAACGTTTTAGAAAAAATTCATCTCTTAGTTTTATTAATACCAATGTAACTCGTGACGGTAGTTTTCGAGATGGAAATGTATCAGCATTAGTTTGGGATTTAAATACAAAAGAAAATACCTATAACCTTTCGGGTGACTTTAAATACAGTTATGTAAATGAAGATGGTGCAAAAACAGGAATTGCATCCAGTTTGAATATTGGGGAAACAAGCGGTCAATTTCGTTACAGTTTGGGAGGAGATATTGTAACTAAAGATTTTGATAACAACGATTTGGGCATCAATTTTCAAACTAATTATTATAGTTTGTATGGAAATGCCAACTATAGAATTCTGAAATCTACCAAATACTTTAATTCATTTAATATTAATTTAAATTCCTTTTTACAATTCCAAAAAGAAACAGGATTTGTTCAAGGAAATAATTTTAATATCAATGTCAATATCAATAATAAAAAAAACCATTATTTTGGTCTTGGACTGAATGCTAATCCACTAGAAAATCATGATTTCTATGAGGCTCGAGCCGAAAATAGATATGTAATTATCCCCTCAAGAATAGGATCTTGGTTTTATTTCTCCTCTAATTACAACTACAAATTAGCTTTTGATTTTAATCCGTCGATAACTAAATTAGATGAAGAAGGGAGAATCACTTACGGTTTCTCAATGGGACCAAGGTATCGATTTAGCGATAGGTTTTTATTGAATTTTAATTTTAATTTTTCGCGTCAAAATAACAATAAGGGATTCGTGGATAGCATTGATAACGATGCCAATTCGTCAACTCCCAACGCTATAATTTTTGCCAATAGAAATGTAATTACCTATTCAAATACACTATCTGGGAAATACTCCGTAAATAGCACGATGACTTTTAATCTTTCAATTCGTCATTATTGGTCGTTTGCAGATAATAAAAACTTTTTATCTTTAGATAACAAGGGTAAACTGATTGATTATTTAAATTACACTAATAATAAAAACTCCAATTTCACCTCTTGGAATGTTGATTTATCTTATTCTTGGTGGTTTGCCCCAGGAAGTCAAATTTCTGTTTTATATCGAAATAATGCGGCCAATTTTACTCGAAACATCAATAGTGATTTTGGAAGCAACGTGACCAACTTGCTAAATAATGAGGCGCTAAACCATTCTTTTTCTATAAGTATGAGGTATTTTATTGATTACAATCAAGCCAAAAAGTTATTTTAATTTCTTAATTTTGGAGCTCTTTCCAGCTGTACGTTGCAATCCTCGAAAAAGCGAGGGATTTCCTCTTCCATCTGGGCTAAAAAACAAACCTCATGAATAACAAAGTGATTTTAATGATTCTTGACGGATGGGGGAAATCTCCAGATCCAAAGGTTTCCGCTATCGACAACGCGAACGTTCCATTTATAAATTCGCTTTATAAAAACTACCCTAACGCCCAACTTAGAACCGACGGATTGAACGTGGGTTTACCTGAAGGCCAAATGGGAAATTCTGAAGTGGGTCATATGAATCTTGGAGCGGGAAGAATTGTATATCAAGATTTAGCAAAAATCAATTTAGCCGTAGCTAATAATACGCTAGCAAAAGAAAAAGTACTCATCGATGCGTTCACCTATGCCAAGAAACACAATAAAAAAGTACACTTATTAGGTTTAGTTTCCGACGGTGGAGTTCATTCTCATACCTCTCATTTAAGAGGTTTAATCGACGCCTCTCAAGAATACGGGCTTGAAAAAGTTTACATTCATGCTTTCACTGATGGTCGTGATGTAGATCCAAAATCGGGAAAAAAATACCTCCAAGATCTTGAAAATTATATCTCAAAAACAACTGTTAAAGTAGCTTCAATTATAGGTCGTTATTATGCTATGGATCGAGATAAACGATGGGAGAGAGTAAAATTAGCTTATGATTTATTGGTTCACGCAACTGGAACAGGAAGTACTGATTTAGTCGCTTCTATTGAATCCAGTTACCTTAATAACATCACTGATGAATTTATTGCTCCGTTAGTTCACTTGGACAATAATGGAAACCCTTTAGCTACAATTGAAGAAGACGATGTGGTTATTTTCTTCAACTTCAGAACCGACAGAGGCCGCGAATTAACGGAGGCACTATCTCAGCAAGATTTCCACGAACAAAACATGCATAAATTGAATTTGTACTATGTTACATTGACGAATTACGACGAAACCTATCAAAATGTAAAAGTGGTTTACAACAAAGATAATATCACTGAAACTTTGGGAGAAGTATTAGAGAAAGCTCATAAAACTCAAATTAGAATTGCAGAAACAGAGAAATATCCTCATGTTACTTTCTTCTTTTCAGGCGGTCGTGAAGAACCTTTTATCGGGGAAAGCCGCATTTTAAAAAATTCTCCAAAAGTAGCCACTTACGATTTGCAACCTGAAATGAGCGCATTTGAATTGGCGGAAGCCCTAGTTCCAGAAATAGAAAAAGGCGAAGTTGATTTTGTATGTTTGAATTTTGCTAATGGAGACATGGTTGGACATACGGGCGTAATGAACGCGGCGATAAAGGCATGCGAAGCGGTGGATCAATGTGTTGAGAAAGTAATTAATGCTGCATTGGAAAACAATTATACTACAATAGTAATAGCCGATCACGGAAATTGCGAAACGATGATCAATCCCGATGGTTCACCAAATACCGCTCATACTACTAATCCAGTACCAATAATTTTAGTTGACAAAGAATTGAAAAAAATTGAAAATGGCGTTTTGGGTGATATCGCTCCCACCATTTTAGAACTTATGGGTGTTACGAAACCAGATGTAATGACCGGCCATTCTTTACTATAAGAAATAAATGCTATACTATTTATAGAGCTTCACGGTGGTGAAGCTCTTTTTTTATAAATAAAAGTTAAAATTTCATTATTAATAGTAATACTATTATCTTTGCAATAAATAATATTAAATATGAATTCTGTATTTGCAAATTTTAAAATTCAAATTAACGATAAAATTTATGTAAAAAATCCTGAAACTTCTGATTTAGGAAAGAAGATATTAGAACAAAGCATTATTCTGATAGATGAAATTGGATTTGACAATTTTACGTTTAAAAAATTAGGGGAAAGAATAGGTTCTAATGAAAGTTCTATCTATCGCTATTTTGAAAACAAACACAAACTTTTAGTTTATTTATCCTCTTGGTATTGGAGTTGGATGGAATACAAACTAGTTTTTGCAACTGCCAATATTCCCGATGCAACTGAAAAACTAAAAAAAGCAATAACAATAGTGACAGAAAAAGTGAAAGACGATGCAAGTACCGCTTATATCAACGAAGCTATTCTTAACAAAATCATTATTGCCGAATTTACAAAAACACTGCACACAAAAGAAATAGACTTAGAGAATAAAGAAGGTTTTTTCTTGATATATAAAAGAGTGATTTCTAGAATAATACTCCTTGTAAATGAAGTTAATCCGGAATATAAATTTGCAAAATCACTTGTTTCTTCAATTGTAGAAGGAAGTCTACATCAGTATTTTCTGAAAGAACATTTGAAATCAATTACCGATTGCGATGACATTATTACTCCATCAGATTTTTACTTAAACTTGATAGAAAACACATTAAAAAGAGAATAACATGAAGCCATTAAAAAGATTTTTAAACTTACTAGATTTAGATAAAAAAGACGTTTCTCAGCTGTTTTTTTATGCGATGTTTTCGGGTTTAATCAGCTTGTCGTTGCCATTAGGGATCCAGGCAATTGTTAATTTTATTCAATCTGGAAGAGTGAGCGCCTCCTGGATTGTACTAATTATCTTAGTAGTAATTGGAGTGGCTTTAGTTGGAATTTTGTCTTTAATGCAACTCCGAATTTCTGAAAATTTGCAACAAAAAATATTTGTTCGTTCCTCATTTGAATTTGCTGCTCGGTTACCTAAAATAAAACAAGCTCAGTTATACAATAGTTATGCCCCAGAAATGGCAACTCGTTTTTTTGACACTTTAACCATTCAAAAAGGAACTTCAAAATTACTACTGGACTTTTCAGCGGCTCTACTTCAAATATCATTTGGGGTTATATTATTATCGCTTTACCACCCGTTTTTCATCATTTTTGGAATTCTCCTGTTTTTACTTTTGTATTTTGTTTTTAAATTTTCATATACATCGGGACTTGAAACTAGTATGGAAGAATCAAAATTTAAATATAAAGTTGCGAATTGGCTTCATGAAATGGCAAGAAATAATTATAGTTTTAAAAATGAAATCAATTATGATTTTGCACTCCAAAAAAACAATTCTCTAGTAACAGATTATTTAATTTATAGAGAAAAACATTTTAATATTATAAAAAGACAGTTTAGTCAGTTAATAGTTTTCAAAGTTTTTATTACTGCTGGTTTATTATTAATCGGAGGTTTTTTGGTGCTTTCACAAAAGATGAATATCGGTCAGTTTGTTGCGTCCGAAATTATAATTTTACTAGTAATAAATTCCGTAGAAAAAATAATACTTGGATTAGAAACCTTTTATGATGTTTTAACCTCTATAGAAAAAATTGGAGAACTTACCGATTTAGAATTAGAAGAAGAAATAAATAACGACTCTACTACTTGTTACACCAGTATCAACTTAGAAGCAGAAAATATTGGATTTAAATTTCCTGATTCAAATAAAAAAATAATTAACGACATCTCTCTAAAAATTAATCAAGGTGAAAAGATCATCATTAATGGTGAAAATGGATCTGGAAAATCAACTTTCATAAAAATATTATGTGGCTTAATTACGCCAAAAACTGGTGCATTATACATAAATGACGAAACCTTTAGAAAATTAGATACCAATCAATTTAGGTCGCAAATTGCCTGTATTTTACATGGTGAATCAACATTTGAAGGAACACTCTTAGAAAATATTACCTTTAATAACCCAAATATTAATTTTGAAGATATAAAATGGGCTGTGGAGGGTGTTCAACTAAGTTCTTTTATTAAGTCGTTACCTAAAGGATTAGACACTCCTATATTTCCTGAAAGCAAGCAATTATCATCATCCAATGCGCAAAAAATTCTATTGGCTAGAAGCATCATTCGAAGACCCAAAATGCTATTCTATGAAGACCCAACAAGCACTATGGATGAGGCTGAAGCAAATGAAATTATTGATTTTTTAACTTCTAAAGAAAATAAATGGAGCATTATCGTATCCTCTAAAAATTCCTATTGGAATACTAAATGCGATAGAAAAATAACCATGCAAAAAGGAAACATTCAACTTGATATAAATTCATAATCAACATGCTAAATTTATCAGACAACAAATTAAAATTACCCAATTTAGATAAATACCATACTGTTAAAAATCTAATTAATAGACCTCATTATAAAATACTAAATAGAATTATAGGTGGAGTTTCTGTATTGGTATTAATTGCGCTTTTCCTTCCTTGGACTCAAAATATTTCAGGAACGGGATCTGTAACCACTTTAAAACCAGGGCAAAGACCCCAATCTATTCAAAGTATAATTTCGGGTAGAATAGAAAAATGGTATGTCAAAGAAGGTGATTTTGTTAACAAAGGGGATACTATCCTTTTTATTTCTGAAGTAAAAGAAGATTATATGGATCCGAATTTAGTTCAGAATACAAAAAAACAAGTAGATGCTAAAAAACAATCCTATCAGTCTTATGGTTCAAAAGTAATTTCACTTTCTGAGCAAATAAAAGCAATTACAAACGAAAAAAAATTAAAAAAAGAGCAAGCTAGAAATAAAATCAAACAGGCAATTTTTAAAATAAAAAGTGACAGTATGGATTTGGCCGCCGTAAAAACACAATTAAAAATTGCTTCAACTCAATTTAATCGAGCCATTCAACTAAATAAGGAAGGATTAAAACCTCTTACAGATGTTGAAGAAAAAAGATTAAAATTACAAGAGGCTGAAGCTAAAATCATTACTCAAGAGAATAAATTATTGTCTAGTAAAAATGAACTTATCAATGCTAAAGTAGAAACAAACCGAATTGATGCTGAATATTCTGAGAAAGAATCAAAAGCGCAAAGTGATCAATTTACGGCTATGAGTAATCAATTTGATACTGAAGCCCAAGTAAATAAATTACAAAATCAATATGCAAATTATAGCATTCGAAACGGTATGTATTATATAAAAGCGTCACAAAGTGGCTATATTAATAGAGCTTTACAATCTGGGATTGGAGAAACAATAAAAGAAGGAACCCCCATTGTTACAATTATGCCTGCAAGCTTTGAAATTGCAGTAGAAACCTATGTCAATCCAATTGATTTACCATTGATTTCTAGAGGAGAAAAGGTGCGAGTATGGTTTGATGGATGGCCAACAATTGTGTTTTCAGGCTGGCCTGATATTTCCTATGGAACTTTTGGAGGTAAAATTGTTGCTATTGAGAATTTTATTAGTGACAACGGAAAATACAGAGTACTAATAGCACCTGATGAAAAGGATATTAAATGGCCAAAACAACTAAGTATTGGAGCGGGTGCAAAAACAATTGCACTATTGAATAATGTTCCCGTTTGGTTTGAACTATGGAGAACCCTAAATGGTTTTCCGCCGAATTATTACAAGCCTACATCTGAAAAAGAAAAAAAATAATGAAAAAGTTACTTTTCCTATTTCTGTTTATTGGGATTAATTTGCATGGTCAAAATATAGTTTCTAAAGAATTTACTTATAATGAGTTTATTGGATATGTAAAAAAATACCATCCATTAGTAAAAAATGCCAATTTAGAAATCAATAAAGCACAGGCAAATCTCATGATTGCGAGGGGGGGATTTGATCCAAATATTGAAGTTGATTTTTCAAAAAAACAATTTAAAAATAACGAGTATTATTCCATTTTAAATAGCAGTTTTAAAATTCCAACTTGGTATGGAATTGATATAAAAGCAGGCTTTGATAATAGTGAAGGCATTTATTTAAATCCTGATAACACCCTTCCAAATCAAGGATTGACTTCTTTAGGAATTTCAATTCCTCTGGGACAAGGCTTATTTATCAATGAAAGGATGGCCAACCTTAGAAAAGCAAAAATCCAATTGCAATTGAGTCAGGCAGAACGAAAAATTCAGGCTATTGAAATACTTTATGAAGCATCAATCGCTTATTTTAATTGGAAGAAAACATTTAGTGAATATAAATTATATGAAGAATATACCAAAAACGCTCAAATTCGGTTTGAAGGAATTCAATCATTAATTAAACAAGGTGACAAAGCAGCAATTGATAGTATTGAAGCTGGAATTATTGTAAAAAATAGATTATTAAACGCTGAGGACTCTAAGTTAAAACTATCAAAAGCAAAATTAGAATTGTCCAATTATTTATGGTTAGAAAATAACATTCCGTTTGAATTAGTTGAAGATTTAATTCCTGAAATAAATTTAGAATTATCAATCCAAGAAACATTAAAAACAAATGATTTAATGAGTAATCAGTTTTCACTAAATACGCATCCAAAAATAAATGCGCTTCAAAATAAAATTGAAATCTTAAATGTAGAAAGAAAATTAAAAGCCAATAGTTTATTGCCAAAAATAGATTTAGGGTACTCCTATTTATCGGAACCTAGTTACTTTAATAATTATCAATTTAATGATTATAAAATAGGCATGAATTTTTATTTTCCATTATTTTTAAGAAAAGAACGTGGAAATTTAAAACTCGCAAAATTCAAAGTTCAAGAAACAGAATTTTTATTAGAATTTGAACGATTGCAATTAAAAAATAAAATAAATGCCCAGAAAATAGAGCTTTCTTCTTATTTAAAGCAAATTGAATTTGCAAAATCATTATCTGAAGACAATGACAAAATGCTTAAATCAGAAGAAAAGTTATTTCTTTTTGGTGAAAGTTCTCTCTTTTTAATTAATTCGAGAGAAAATAATTTGGTAACTGCCAAATTATCACAAATAGCATTAGAAAACAGGTATTTTGTATCCAATTCTGAACTTTTTAAAATTATGGCCAATCCCGATTAAATAATTATAAAATTGTACTTTTGTAATCTATTCGGTAAAAAATGATAATCCAAAAAACAAGAGAAGAAATAGAATTAATGCGCGAAAGCGCTTTAATTGTTTCCAAAACATTAGGTATGATAGCTAAGGAAATAAAACCTGGAGTTACTACATTATACCTAGATAAATTAGCTGAAGAGTTTATTCGTGACCATGGTGCAGTCCCAAGTTTTCTAGGATTGTATGGCTTCCCAAATTCACTTTGCATGAGTCCAAACGCTCAAGTAGTTCATGGAATTCCAAATGCAATTCCACTTGAAAGTGGGGATGTTATTTCAGTAGACTGTGGCGCTTTTAAAAACGGTTTTCACGGCGATCATGCTTACTCATTTGAAATTGGAGAGGTAGCGCCTGAAACAAAAAAACTATTACAGGTAACTAAGGAATCATTATATGTTGGTATCCGCGAATTTAAAGCTGGAAATCGAGTTGAAGATGTAGGTAATGCCATTCAAAAATATACTGAAGCCCACGGATATGGAGTTGTGAGAGAATTAGTGGGGCACGGATTAGGTCAAAAAATGCATGAAGACCCTGAAATGCCAAATTATGGTAAAAAAGGGCGTGGTAAATTATTTGTTGAGGGTATGGTGGTTGCTATTGAACCTATGATTAATATGGGGACAAAAAACATTAAACAATTAAAAGACGGTTGGACAATATTAACTGCAGATGGAAAACCTAGCGCACACTTTGAACATGATGTAGCTATTATTGATGGAAAACCAGAATTACTTTCTACGTTTGCTTATGTTTATGAAGCCTTAGGTATTGTTAGTAGTGAAGAGGATGAATTTAGAAGAACACCTTTGGTACTTTAAAAATGAAAAAACTCTTTAAATTAATACTAAATACCATCCCAAGACCAATCCTAATACGATTGAGTTATGTTGCTCGCCCTCTCTTGGCCTTTTTCTTAAAAGGCAATACGTTTACCGATCCAATAGACGGTAAAAGTTTTAAAATATTTCTTCCCTATGGATATGGAAATCAACGTAATAACGTACTTTCGCCAAGTTCTCTTTCACTTGAAAGACATCGTTTATTATGGTTATACCTAATTAATGAAACTGACTTTTTCACTTCAATTGTAAAGAAAAAAGTTCTTCATTTTGCGCCTGAACAAGCGTTTTACAAACTATTTAGAAAGCAGAAAAATATTGATTACACGACCACTGATTTATTCTCTCCTTTGGCCGATGTAAAAGCAGATATTTGCAACTTACCCTTTGAAGACAATTCCTATGATATTATTTTTTGCAATCACGTATTAGAACATATTCCCGATGATACGAAAGCAATGCAAGAATTATATAGAGTATTAAAACCAGGTGGAATGGGGATTTTTCAAATTCCTCAAGACTTGTCTCTAGATGTTACTTTTTTTGATGATTCAATAACTAATCAAAAAGAACGCGCCGCCATTTTTGGACAATACGATCATGTTAGAATTTATGGCCGTGATTATTTTGACAAGCTTCGAAGTATTGGTTTTAATGTAGTTGAAGAAGATTACACCAATAAAATTAAGCCCGAATTGGTTAAAAGATATTGCTTAGCAAAAGGAGAAATCATACCAATCTGTTACAAATAGCACTAGCACTAAATTTCTTTTCAAAGGTAATTTTCATATATTTACAAAAGCAAAAATTTCTACTATGTTTAAAATCTGTTGGTTAAATATATTGCATATTCTCCTTTCATTTGTTGCATTTGCACAGGTGGAAAAAGAAATTGATCCGCCATTTAACATAAAGACCATAACATTTGTTCAAAATAATCAGAATTCAATTCCTCTATTTCGTCTAAATGATCCTTTTGAAATTCAATTTGATGATTTATATGGGAATGAAGCCAATTACTACTATGAAATAGTTCATTGCAACTATGATTGGAAACATTCTGATTTGTCAAAAAATGAATACCTACAAGGATTTGATGGAATACGAATCCAAGAATATACCAATTCATTAAATACATTACAATTATATTCTCATTACAGAATTGGATTTCCAAATAAAAATACCCAACTATTAGTGAGTGGAAATTATATAATTAAAATTCTAAATGAAGATAGAGAAGTTGTTTTTGCTAGAAAATTTATGATTTATGAAGACTTGGTAACCGTGCCTATGCAAATAAAAAGGGCTAGAACTTTAAATACTATTGATCATAAACAAAACATCGATTTTTCCATTAAATCACCCAATTTACTTTTTCAAAGTCCACTACAAAATGTAAAAGTGCTTTTATTACAAAATGGAAAATTAAACGAAGCTATTACGAATATCAAACCGATGTTCACTATTGGAAACGATTTAATTTATAAATACGATACAGAAACACAATTTTGGGGTGGCAATGAATTTTTATATTTTGAAAACAAAATCATTAGAGCCGCTAATAATTTTATTGCAAAAGTAGATTCTAATAATGGAATTTACAATACGCATCTTTATACTAATAATGCTAGAATTAATAAAACCTACACCTACAATCCAGACACTAATGGAAATTTTATTCCACTAAATGTTAATGCTTTTAATAATGCTATTGAAGCTGATTATTCTTGGGTATTTTTCACTTTGTCGGCACCTACTTTTTATGAAAAAAAGGACATTTATGTTAACGGAATGTTCAATAATTATGCTATTTCCGAGGAAAACAAGATGGAATATAACCAAGAAAAAGGGCTTTATGAAAAAGCAATTTTGATCAAGCAAGGGTTTACCAATTATCAATATATAGTTGCCGACGAAAATAAAAAAATCGATTACGAAAATGCTATTGATGGGAATTTCTCTCAAACAGAAAACAACTATTTTGCTATCATTTATTATAGAGAGAACAATCAACGGTATGATAGAATTATTGGAAAAGGAGTTGCAAATTCAGAAGGCATTACCAATTAAATTTATTTTATTTCAATTAATTGAAAAATCCACAATTTTTTTATAATTTTACCTAAAATCAGATAGTTATTATGGTATCACAAATTACTAGAGGAATTAAAATTTCTGTATCTACCAGTTTTGAAGGCACCTACTTCAAAAACTATAAAATACAGTTTGCCTTCAGTTACCATATTACAATTGAAAATCACAGTAAAGACTCTGTTCAATTAATGACTCGTCACTGGGAAATTTTCGATTCACTTCAAGAAACAGAAATTGTAGATGGCGAAGGGATAATTGGAAAAAAACCCGTTTTAAAACCAGGAGAATCACACACTTACAGCTCTGGATGCCTACTTACCTCTCCTTTTGGCGCAATGCAAGGGCATTTTAACATGGTGAATTTTACCTCAACAAGAAATTTTAAAGTCGTAGTGCCTACATTTCGTTTGAGCGCACCATTTGCTTTAAATTAATTAGTAGCTATTCCCAGCAGTCCATTTCAACTCCTCATTCTATATTCTTTTTTTCAAATGCCTTTTTAAGAGCTCCCTTTGGTCGCTTTAATTAATCTAGAAAAAACAGCAGCTATAATTCTGGGGTTTCCATTTCCGTCTGGGCTAGAAATCCGTTTAATTTCTAATTCCAAAATGCGATTAATCAATTTTTCATTTGTACTTTTGTAAAAAATATTCTCACCCAAATTAAAGAATTAAATTGGGCGATAAAAAATAAAAATATCATGTTAAAAGGATTCTTTAATGTACCAAAAGCGGTAAACGAACCTGTAAAATCGTATGCTCCAAATTCGCCAGAAAAAGCAGCAGTTCTTGCTGCCTATAAAGAAATGTGGAACACCCAAATAGAGGTGCCAATATTCATCGGAAGTGAAGAAATTAGAACTGGAAATACTAGAACTATGACAGCGCCACACGATCATCAACACATCGTGGGAACCTATCATTTAGCTGAAAAATCTCATGTTGAAAAAGCAATAGCCAACGCATTAGAAACCAAAAAAATGTGGGCAAATATGGCTTGGGAACAACGTGCTGCCATCTTTTTAAAGGCGGCTGAATTAATCGCAGGACCCTATCGAGCAAAAATTAACGCCGCAACAATGATTGCGCAATCTAAAAATATTTTCCAAGCAGAAATTGATGCATCTTGTGAATTAATCGACTTTCTTCGTTATAATGTTGAATTCATGACGCAAATTTATAACGATCAACCTAATTCTGATTCTTCTGTTTGGAACAGATTAGAATACCGCCCATTAGAAGGATTTGTATATGCAATTACCCCATTTAATTTTACAGCAATTGCAGCAAATTTACCTGCAAGTGCAGCCATGATGGGAAATGTTGTAATTTGGAAACCGAGCGACAGCCAGGTGTTTTCTGCAAAAATTATCATTGATGTTTTCAAGGAAGCGGGTGTGCCTGACGGAGTAATTAATGTGGTTTTTGGTGATGCTGAGATGATTACTAACACTGTTTTGGAAAGTCGTGATTTTGCAGGAGTTCATTTTACTGGATCGACTCACGTGTTCAAAGACATTTGGGCAAAAATAGGAACCAATATTCATCATTATAAAACTTACCCTAGAATTGTAGGTGAAACAGGGGGGAAAGATTTTGTTGTGGCGCATCCAAGTGCCAATGTTAAACAAGTAGCAACAGGAATTGCACGTGGGGCATTTGAATTTCAAGGACAAAAATGTTCTGCAGCTTCAAGGGCTTATATTCCGCAAAGTTTGTGGCCAGCAGTAAAACAACAATTAATTACCGACGTAAAATCCATGAAAATGGGATCTCCAGAAGATTTTGGTAATTTCATTACTGCAGTGATACATGAAGGTTCATTTAACAAATTAGTTAGTTACATCGAACAAGCTAAAAAAGATGTTGATGCTGAAATAATCGTTGGAGGAAATTATGATAAGTCGGTAGGTTATTTTATTGAGCCAACCATTATTGTCACTACCAACCCAAAATACACTACGATGGAAACCGAATTATTCGGACCAGTAGTAACTATTTATGTTTATGAGGATTCCGATTGGGAAACTACTTTAGAATTAGTAGATCAAACCTCGGAATATGCATTAACAGGAGCCGTTTTCAGTAAAGATCGATACGCCATTGAACAAGCTACAATCGCTTTGCAAAATGCAGCTGGAAATTTTTATGTGAATGACAAGCCAACCGGAGCAGTTGTAGGAATGCAACCTTTTGGTGGGGCTAGAGCCTCAGGCACAAATGACAAAGCAGGATCAGCATTGAACTTATTGCGTTGGGCTTCACCAAGAACAATTAAAGAAACTTTTATCACTCCTGAAGATTACCGATATCCATTTTTAGGAGAATAAATAATTTTAGAATAAGATTTAGATAAAAAAACCCTCCAGCATGAGGGTTTTTTTATGATTTATATTTCAAAGGCAAATGGACTACTTTTTTAGTTTCAAAAAATTCACCATCAAAAAATTCGGATATGTGGTATTCTTTTGCATTGGGATAGCCTGCCAATTCTTCTGTTAAATCTCCTCCTTTAAGATACAAAATGCCATTTTTGAGTTCGTGTTTTTGTTGCTTTTTTATTTTGTCTTTTACCCAAGTAACAAAATCAGGCATGTTGGTTACGGCTCGACTTACAATAAAATCAAAATCTCCTTTTACATTTTCAGCTCGTATTTGTTCTGCCTTTACATTTTTTAATTCTAATGCATCTGCAACCACTTTTACTACATTTATCTTTTTCAAGATTACATCAATTAGATAAAAACGGGTTTCTGGAAATAGAATTGCCAAAGGAATTCCAGGAAATCCTCCTCCAGTTCCAACATCTAAAATGTAGGTTCCAGGTTGAAATCTTTGAATTTTAGCAATTGCCAAAGAATGCAAAATATGTTTGACATACAATTGATCAATATCTTTTCTAGAAATAACATTGATTTTTGAATTCCAATCGTGATATAAGGCTTCCAACTGTTGGAATTGACTTATCTGAACCTTAGTTAATTCAGGAAAGTACTTTAGAATTAATTCCATTTATTTTTTTAACAAAAGTACTATTTAAAGTTAAAATATTAACTCGAAATTGGCGGAATAAATTTATATAATAATTATCTTTGTTGAATATGAAATAAAATTATGAGCAATACTGTCCCTACATTTGCAAAACAAGACGGAATGAAGTTTTTTAGAACATTAAATTCTAAAGTAAACAATTATTTCAAAGAAAATAATATTGAAAAAACAGGAAACTGGAAATTGTACCTTAAAACAATTATACTTTTCTCCATCTTTATTACCCCTTATATTTTAATAATTACATTAACCAACATGCCATTCTGGGTTTTTACTCTATTATCAATAGTTATTGGTATTGGAATGGCTGGAATAGGTATGAATGTAATGCACGACGGAAATCATGGGTCCTATTCCAATAAAAGCTGGGTTAATAAATTTATGGGAGGGACAATTTATGTTTTAGCTGGAAATGTTTACAACTGGCAAGTTCAACACAACGTTTTGCACCATACCTACACCAATATTCCAGGACACGACGAAGATTTAGATGCAGGTAGAATCATCAGATTTACTAAGGAAGCGAAGTGGTCGTATATTCATAAATTTCAACATTATTATTCTGTATTTTTATATGGATTGTTGACTTTCAACTGGGCGCTGACTACTGATTTTAAACAAATGAGTCAGTATTTAAAAAGAAAATTGTCTTATGGCGAACCTAAAAGTTCTAAAATTTTATGGACCACATTAGTAATTACTAAAACAATCTACTTTTCTATTTGGATAGCAATTCCAATGATTATCGGGGTTTCTTGGTGGAAAGTACTTTTTGGTTTTTTTGTTATGCATTACACTGCAGGTTTAATTTTAAGTATTGTATTCCAATTAGCGCACGTAATTGAAGAAACTGCAAATCCATTACCAAATGAAGATGGTGAAATGGAAAATACTTGGGCTATTCACCAATTATTTACTACGGCAAATTTCGCTCCTAAAAACTTTATCGTAAACTGGTATACTGGTGGTTTAAATCATCAAATTGAACATCATTTATTCCCAAACATTTGTCATGTTCATTATAACAAAATTTCAGAATTTGTAAAAGAAGCAGCAAAAGAAGCAAATCTTCCCTACTATGAATACAAATCCATGAGATCAGCTGTTATAGCTCACTTCAAACATTTGAAAGATTTAGGAATGAAACCAGAACTATCAGCTTAAAAAATTATACACAACAATAAATAACTACAACACACCTCAAGAATGAATGCACTTTCGGATAGGATAAATAATTTATCGACGTCACAAACATTGGCAATGGCCGCTTTAGCAAGAGAATTAAAAGCACAGGGAAAAGATATTATAAGTTTAAGTTTAGGCGAACCCGACTTTAACACCCCAGATTTCATTAAGGAGGCCGCAAAAAAAGCAATAGACGATAATTATAGCACCTATTCCCCGGTGGAAGGATACCAGGAATTAAAAGAAGCGATTTGTAGAAAATTCAAAAGAGACAATGATTTGGACTACAAACCATCACAAATTGTAGTTTCAACTGGAGCAAAACAATCTTTATACAATATAGCTCAAGTAATGTTAAACGATGGAGACGAGGTCATTTTGCCAGCTCCGTATTGGGTTAGTTACTTTGAAATAATTAAATTATCAGGGGGAGTTCCTGTTGAAGTTCCTACTACTATTGAAAGTGATTTCAAAATCACCCCTTCACAATTAGAAGCTGCAATAACTCCAAAAACCAAAATGATGTGGTTTAGTTCGCCATGTAATCCAAGTGGATCTGTTTACAATAGAGAGGAGCTTACTGCATTGGCAAAAGTATTAGAAAAATACCCGAATATTTATGTTGTATCCGATGAAATTTATGAGCACATTAATTTCTCTGGTACTTTTTGTAGTATTGGTTCAATCCCAGGAATGCTTGAAAAAACTGTAACTGTAAATGGTGTTGCAAAAGCATTTGCAATGACAGGATGGAGAATTGGCTACATTGGAGCACCAGAATTTATTGCTAAGGCTTGCACTAAAATTCAAGGGCAAGTAACTAGCGGAGCAAATAGCATTGCACAAAGGGCAACAATAACTGCAGTTGATGCAGATCCATCTGTGTTAAAACATATGGTTGATGCTTTTCATAGCAGGCGAGATTTAGTTGTTGGACTATTAAAAGATATTCCAGGAATTAAAATTAATGTTCCGGAAGGAGCATTTTATGTATTCCCAGATGTTTCTCATTTCTTTGGAAAAACTTTAAGAGGTACCTTTATTAAAGATGCTAATGATTTTTCAATGTATCTTTTATCAGAGGCTAATGTAGCAACTGTTACCGGTGATGCCTTTGGAAACCCAAATTGTATTCGTTTTTCGTATGCAACAAGTGAAGATTTACTGATTGAAGCACTTAGAAGAATCAAACAAGCAGTAGCATAAATAAAGCGATTTAACTTTGTAATTTTATGAAAATACTCCTTCTAGGCTCTGGTGAATTAGGTAAAGAATTTACAATTGCAGCTCAAAGAATTGGGCAAATTGTTATTGCAGTTGATAATTATGAAAATGCCCCAGCGATGCAAGTTGCTTATGAATATGAAGTTATCAACATGCTTGACGGAACGGAATTAGATAGAATTGTTCAAAAACACCAACCCGATTTCATAGTTCCAGAAATTGAAGCAATAAGAACAGAGCGTTTTTACGACTATGAAAACCAAGGTATAAAAGTTGTTCCGTCAGCTAAAGCGGCTAATTTTACAATGAACAGAAAAGCAATTCGTGATTTGGCTTCAAAAGAACTGGGTTTAAAAACTGCCAATTATAGATACGCAACTACTTCTGAAGAATTAGAAAAAGCAGTATCAGAAGTTGGAATTCCTTGTGTTGTTAAACCTTTGATGTCTTCTTCTGGAAAAGGGCAATCAACTATAAAATCCGAATCAGATATTGAAAAAGCTTGGAATTATGCGGTTGAAGGTTCGCGTGGAGATGTTGTTGAAGTGATTGTGGAAGCATTTGTAAAATTCAATTCAGAAATTACTTTATTAACGGTAGTTCAAAATAATAATCCAACTCTTTTTTGCTCACCAATAGGCCATCGTCAAGAACGTGGCGATTATCAAGAAAGCTGGCAACCTGCAAGAGTTTCAGAATCTGACTTAATTGAAGCGCAAATAATGGCTCAAAAAGTAACCGAGGCATTGGGTGGAGCAGGACTTTTTGGAGTGGAATTTTTTCTTACAGATGAAGGCGTTTACTTTTCAGAATTATCGCCAAGACCTCATGATACTGGAATGGTAACACTAGCCGGCACTCAGAATTTTAACGAATTTGAATTGCATTTAAGAGCAATTTTAAGTTTGCCAATATTTGAAATAAAATTGGAAAAAGCGGGAGCAAGTGCCGTTATTCTTGCTTCCCAAAATAGCTTAAATCCAGCTTATGAAGGAATAGAAAAAATTGCTTTTTTACCAAAAACGGACTTTAGAATATTTGGTAAACCCACTTCAAGACCTTACCGTAGAATGGGCGTTTCATTAGTTTATGATCATTTAGAAACTCCAATTGAAGAAATTGTTGAGTTGGCTAAAAAAGCGGCAAAAATGGTTAAAGTCTTAAATTAAAATATAATTCCTTTCTATTATTTGAAGAATATCTCAGGATAAATAATCACCTTTGCTATATAAATTGGCGCATCAAAGGTTGTGGTTAATATTGATTTTTTGTTAAATAAATTTCTATATCCAAATCCAGTTCCTATACCAATCCAGGAAGAAAATTTATAATTTACTTGTCCTGAAATTTCATTTACATAAAGATCTACATTTACGTCGCTAACTACATCATCGTTTACTTCTTTAACAAAACTTGGTTTTCCATAACCAATCTGTTCCGTTACAAAACACTCCCATTTATTATTTTTATATAATATCCAATCATTAAAAAAACTAAAATACCAAAAACTGATTTTATTAGTTTCTTCCATATTTATTTTTTTGTTGAAATAATTAATATAAACTGGATTAATGATAAAGGAACTTCCTAAACCAATTCTTGTTAATTTCTTATATTGAAATCCAACTTTAGCGCCAAAAACCGTAATTTCTTGATTTCGAATACTTGATAAACGATTATCTAACTGGAATACAAACGACCATTTTGCAGTTAACTCTTGGCCAAAATTCGAAAACGAAATAAGTAAAAAGAGAGAAATTAATGCACAACGTTTTTTTAACATAAATTATTTTTTTGTTAAGACAACAGTAAACACAAATAGTTTAATTACTGAAAATAAATCAATAACTATTTCTCCTATTTTCATTTCAATTAATCTTATTAATTTCACTATTTTTGAACTCAAATAGAAAAAATATGAAAGCATTTATATTTCCGGGTCAGGGAGCCCAGCATACAGGAATGGGAAAAGAGTTGTATGAAAATTCCGAATTAGCTAAGGAATTATTTGAAAAAGCTAATGAAATTTTGGGATTCCGAATTACAGATATTATGTTTGAAGGAACTGCAGAAGAATTAAAAGAAACCAAAGTTACCCAACCAGCTGTTTTTTTACATTCAGTGATTTTAGCTAAAACATTAACCGATTTTAAACCTGAAATGGTTGCTGGACATTCTTTGGGTGAATTTTCTGCACTAGTAGCAAACGGTACATTGTCTTTTGAAGACGGATTAAAATTAGTTTCCAAAAGGGCATTAGCAATGCAAAAAGCTTGTGAAATAAAACCTTCAACTATGGCTGCGGTATTAGGATTGGAAGATGCTGTTGTTGAAGACGTTTGCACTTCAATTGATGGAATTGTAGTTGCTGCAAACTATAACTGCCCTGGACAATTAGTAATTTCCGGGGAGTTCTCAGCAGTTGAAAAAGCATGTGAAGCATTGAAAGAAGCCGGGGCAAAAAGAGCGTTATTATTGCCAGTAGGTGGCGGTTTTCACTCTCCAATGATGGAGCCAGCACGTGAAGAATTAGCCGCTGCAATAGAAGCAACTACCTTTTCAAACCCCATTTGTCCAGTATATCAAAATGTAACTGCCAATGCGGTTTCAGATCCAGTTGAAATTAAGAAAAATCTCATCATTCAACTTACAGCTCCTGTAAAATGGACGCAGTCTGTTCAACAAATGGTCAAAGATGGGGCAACCTTATTTACTGAAGTAGGCCCTGGAAAAGTACTCGTTGGATTAGTTGGGAAAATTGACCGTGATGCAATAACAGCCAACGTCTAGATTGCAAATTACTTATTAAAAAAAGTCCTGAGTTTTAGCTCAGGACTTTTTTTATGACTTTACCAATTTGTCTTTTTTCTTTAGGGCAACATTTGTTTTTTTTGCAAGTTCTTTTTGCTGCAAATCGTTTAAGACATTAAGCGCTTCGTCAACATAAATGTCTTTTGCTAAACTCTCATGCCATCTTTGTCTTTTCTCTTTTAATGCGGTATCTGTTTTCATCATTTCATTTTCGTACGGAAGAGAATTAAATGTCAATTGGTTTTTATAATCTAAAACAGATTTGTATTTTTTTGAGGTTTCCTCAAGTAATTTTTGTTCAGCTTTAAATTTGTCAATTTGTAAATTGTATACATAATCTTCACTTCTTTGATTGATCCATTTTGCATTTTCTTCGATCAATTTAAATTGATTATTACTTTCAATGCGTTTTTTACTATTTTCAATTGCAGAAGAAATACTATTTGGTTTATTCCAAACCGAGTAATCAGCAGCATCTATTTTATCCCATGGCATGGCATTGTCAATGTCTCGTTCTCCCATCTTAATGTATGAATACTTATCCGGCATTACTACATCACTACTCACCCCTTCTAATTGTGTGGAACCTCCGTTGATTCTATAAAATTTTTGAGTAGTCGTTTTTAATGCTCCTAAATCTCCAAGGCTTGAATTTCTAATAAATTGATTTAAATCAATAATATTTTGCACTGTTCCTTTTCCATAAGATTGTTTACTTCCAATGATTACTCCCCTTTTATAATCTTGAATTGCGGCAGCTAAAATTTCTGAAGCTGAAGCTGAAAAATTATTAATCATTATCACCAAAGGTCCATCCCATTGAACTTTTTTATCTCTATCATAAAGAACTTCTTTCTTGCCTGCTGCCGATTTAATTTGGACAATTGGTCCCTGCTCAATAAACAATCCCGCTATATCTACTACTGTTTTTAATGATCCTCCACCATCGTCACGCACATCTAATACAATTCCATTTACACCTTCTTTCTTTAATCTCTCCACTTCAACCGCCATGTCTTTTCCAGCATCTCTACTGTCTGCATTTTCAAAATCTATATAAAATTTTGGCAAATAAATAACACCATATTTCAATCCATTTTTTTCCACAATGCTAGATTTCAAATAGGTTTCTTCAATTTCAATTTCGTCTCTAATTAGAGTTACAACTTTAATTGTACCGTCCGTTTTTTTAACTGTTAGACGAACTTCAGTTCCTTTTGGACCTTTTATTTTCTTTACTACATCGTCAATTTTCATCCCCACAACATCTACAGGGTCTTTATCACCTTGAGCAACTTTTAGGAAAATATCTCCTACTTCTAATTCTTTACCTCTCCAAGCTGGTCCACCTGAAATTAATTCTGTAATTTCTGTAAAATCATTTTTCTTTTGAAGTCGAGCCCCAATTCCAAAGAATTTACCGGACATACTTACATCAAAACGTTCTTTATCTTCGGCGGCAAAATAGGAAGTATGTGGATCAAAACGTTCTGCAATGGTATTTACAAATATTGAAAACCAATCTTCTCTTTCCATTTCATCAATTAAATTAAAATATTCATTCATTGATTTTAATGTACTCTCACGAGTTTCTTTTTCAATTTGCTCGAATGTTTTTGGTTTATTGTCATTTGATTTATCAGGTTTATTTACCGATAAAGAATCTATTTTTGCTTTTATTACTCCATTTTTTATGTCTTCCTCCAATTTTAATCGATCTGTTAAAGAAGATAAAACGGATAGCTTCAATTGTTTTCTCCATTTTTCTTTTAAATTAGAAATGGAAGAATCATAGGGTACTTTTTCGTATTCTGAATTAATTTCTTCTTCAACATTGAAGTCAAATGGCTGACTTAATATCGATTTATAATAAGTTTTGCTCTCCTCTATTCTTTGTTTTAAACGGGAATAAGTCAAATCGAAAAAAGTTAAATCTTTATTTTTAATTTGATCATCCAGGTCGGTTTCATATTTGGAAAATTCCTCTATATCCGATTGTAAAAAAAATCGCTTTGTTGGATCAAGTGATTTAATATACTCTTTAAATAAACTTTTAGAAAAATTATCATCAATTTCAGCTGGACTATAGTGCCCTTTTTCAATAACAAATGTTAGTAATTCTAACAACAATTTATCTTTTTCGGGATCTCCTTTTTGCTTAGGAATGAAGCTCCATAACGTTAAAGAAGCAACTAAAACAAGCGCTAAAATCTTATAATTCCTTTTCATAAAATTCAAAAATGTATTCATTAATTTTTTTTAACTAAGTTAAACAAAAATAGGTATTTCAAAATATCAAATTGGCTAATTTTTTGTTAAAGAATGAAAAATAGCAATGTGAGACAAAAATGTTTATTTTTACAGCTCGAAATAATTATAAATAATCATATATTTAATTCGAAAAAAGAGATTGCTTGCGGGTTAATAATTGGATGAATTACTGCATCAATAGGAATTTATCTAATTTATTTTTGCTTTTTTTCTCTTTTCTTTTTTAGGCGGTTTTCAACTCTTACCAGTTGAAGGAAAATTAGGAAAAATAATCCTATTGGGTACCATTTTAGATATTGAAATATTCTTTGGTGTATTAAAAACAATGGCAAAAGGGATAATTTTAGCTGTACTACATTTAAACAATTATTAAATTAATAAGCTTTAACCTATGAGATATTATATTATTGCAGGAGAAGCTTCTGGAGATTTACATGGCTCCAATTTGATGAAGGCTTTATACAAAAAAGATCCAAGTGCAGAAATTCGTTTCTGGGGAGGTGACTTAATGCAGGCGACCGGTGGAACTTTGGTGAAACACTACCGAGATTTATCGTTTATGGGATTTCTCGAAGTAATATTAAATATAAAAACCATTTTAAACAATATAAAAATCTGTAAAAAAGATATTTTAGAATTCAAGCCTGACGTTTTAGTTTTTATAGATTATCCTGGATTCAATATGAGAATTGCAAAATGGGCTAAAAAATTAAAAATTAAAACTCACTATTACATTTCTCCTCAAATTTGGGCTTGGAAAGAAAATAGAATTAAGGAGATCAAGAGGGATATTGATCAAATGTATGTGATTTTACCATTCGAAAAAGACTTTTATGAAACCAAGCATCATTATCAAGTTAATTTTGTTGGGCATCCATTAATTGATGCTATAAATAATCGAACCCCCGTTAACGATATTGAATTTAGGAAAGAAAATAATTTAAGTAAAAATCCAATAATAGCCATTCTACCTGGAAGTAGGAAGCAGGAAATTACTAAAATGCTAAGTGTAATGCTAAGTGTTGTCGCTGATTTCCCAGAATATCAATTTGTAATTGCTGGAGCTCCAAGTCAAGAATATTCATTATACTCTTCATTTTTAAATTCTAATAATTGTCATTTTATTTCTAATAAAACATACGATTTATTAAGTATTTCCTTTGCTGCAATAGTGACTTCAGGAACGGCAACCTTGGAAACTGCACTTTTTAAAGTTCCCGAAGTAGTATGTTATAAAGGGAGTTGGCTTTCCTATCAAATTGCAAAGAGAATTGTAACATTAAAATACATATCGCTTGTAAATTTGATAATGGATAAAGAAGTGGTTACGGAATTAATTCAAGAAAATTGTAATACAAATACTCTAAAAATCGAACTTCAAAAATTATTTGATTTAAATTACAGAAAAGAAATTCTAGAAAATTACAATACCCTAGAAAAGAAATTGGGAGGCATTGGAGCAAGTCAAAAAACTGCAGAATTAATTGTAAATCATCTATCTAAATCCTGATTAAAAATAAATGCATAAATTTGCAAAAAAAATCATTGAAAAATCTTCTAACCCTTTTTCTATTATTAGTATTCTTTACAAGTTGTAAAACAACTTCAGTGATTATTACGTCTAAATCTGAGGCTGAAAAACAGGGATTATATAAAAAATCGGAAAACACAGTTGCTGTAAAACCGGAGAAGAAAAAGAAAAAAGTAGTGGAAAAAGTAGAGCCTCTAAGTTCTGAAGTGCCACAAAAAAAGGACATAACAAGTAGGTTAAGCTCGAATGAAAATTCAGAGGACTTTGTTATAAATACTGATAATTCTAGTTACTTGGTTGAACAATTAATTAATGCCGCTTCTGAAAATTTAGGTGTAAATTATAGATCTGGAGGGACCACTCCAGCTGGTTTTGATTGTTCTGGCTTAATATTTTATACCTTCAATAAATTCGACATAAGTGTGCCCAGATCATCTAATGAAATGTCAAACATGGGTACTGTATTGAAGCCGAATGAAATAAGAAAAGGGGATTTAATATTTTTCAAAACCAATGGCCGAAAAATAATAAATCATGTTGGGATGGTAGTAGAAGTTCTGGAAAATGAAATAAAGTTTATTCATTCTTCTTCTTCAAATGGAGTAAAAATATCCTCCACCAAAGATCCCTATTATAAAAGAACTTTCGCACAAGCAAACCGAGTTTATTCTTCTTTTTAATGTTGGAATAAAAAGACTACATTAGAGGAATGAAAATACTTCAATTTCCTTTAACGAGAGTCACCACTTGGTTTGTTTTGGGAATTATATTTTCGTACTTTTTTAATCCTTCCCCGTCTACCACCCTAGTTATTTCTGGATTATTATTACTTTCATTTGTTACAACATTGTATTTATCCAAGAAAGATTACATCCAAAAAATTTATTTTGGAGTTGCAACCTATTTATTATTCTTTCAAATTGGCTCCACCTCGCTAGTAATTCATAATGAATTTCACTACAAAGACAACTATATTCATTTATTGAAAAAAGATACAGATAACCATTATGTAGAATTGGTATTGCGGGAAAAATTAAAAGGATCAGCCAAGATTGATAAATACATTGGATTAGTAAAACGATTAGATAATAAGGTTTGTTCAGGGAAAGTATTAGTGATAATTCCTAAGGATCAAAATAATTCGAAAATCGAAATTGGGAGCAACATTCAAATTAACGGTCATATAATTCCAAATAAAAAATCATTGAATCCCTACCAATTTGAATATGGAACCTACTTGAATAATAAATCCATTTTTGCCCAAATTTATACCACTTCCAATTCCATTAAAATAAGTGATAAAATAGACAAAAATATTTGGTATTATTCCGATCGAATTAGAAATAAAATAGTAACCAATCTTCAAAAAAGTAAATTTAAAGAGGAAGAATTACAAGTGGTTAACGCTCTTATTTTAGGACAACAACAAAATATTTCAAAAGAAATACTAAAAGATTATCAATATGCAGGAGCAATTCATATTTTGTCCGTTTCTGGTTTACATGTAGGATTCATTTTGTTATTTATTATGCTTTTATTGAAACCTTTACCAAAAAATAAATTAGGCAATTCAATCCGATTATTAATAATAATTATTAGTCTTTGGGGATTTGCAATTTTGGCGGGGCTTTCACCTTCAGTAGTCCGATCGGTAACTATGTTTTCATTTATAGCTGTTGGAATGTATTTAAAAAAAAGTACCAATATATTTCATACTTTATTGGTCTCGATGTTTCTAATTTTGTTTTTTCAACCTTCCTTTCTGTTTGATGTTGGGTTTCAATTGAGTTATTTATCTTTATTTTTTATTTTGTGGCTACAACCTTTAATTGCAAATTTATGGATGCCAAAAAATAAAATTATAAATTACTTTTGGGAGATTTTAACGGTATCATTTGCGGCTCAAATTGGCGCTTTTCCATTGAGTATTTACTATTTTCATCAATTTCCTGGATTATTTTTTATTACCAATCTAATTGTTATTCCCATTTTAATTCTAATAATGGGATTAGGAGTTTTGGTTATGATAATGGCCGCGTTTAATTATATCCCAATGATAACGCTTAAATCTTTAGAGTTTAGTATCATCATTTTGAACAAAATAATCAATTGGGTTGGATCATTTGAACAATTTGTTATTAAGGATATTCCAATTAATTGGCAAACCCTATTCTGTATTTACCTCCTAATTATTTCAGTTACTATTTTATTTAAAAAACCAACGTACCCTAAAATTATAGTTGCATTTTTTAGTTTGTTGCTTTTTCAATCCGCGCTATTAATTACCCGATGGAATATTCAAAAACAAGATGAATGGATTGTTTTTAATAGTTGGAAAAACACCCTCATAACTGAACGAAATGGAGATAAAGTAACCGTTTATGGCAGTGATAGTATTAGGGATAAAATAGCGTCGAACACCGCTTTAAAATCATACTTAATTGCCAACAATAGCAAAGTAATTGGAATCAAAAAAATTCAAAATTTGTATTTTTCCAATGATAAAAAAATAATGGTGATTGATAGTTTTGGTATTTATTCGAAAGTAATAAAACCAGATATTATTATATTAAGACAATCACCTAAAATAAATTTAGAGCGATTAATTGAACTGAACGCTCCAAAATTAATTATTGCGGATGCCTCCAATTATAAAACGAATATCAAACTTTGGAAATCTATTTGCAATAAAAAGAAAATCCCTTTTCACGCTACTGCAGAAAAGGGATTTTATAGCTTAAATTAAAGTTATTTCTTTTTCAGAATTCCATTTGCGGTATCTAACCATACTTTAGGACCCCCGGCTAAATATCCCGTACTCCCTAATTTTTCTATATTGACTTTTCCGTCATTTAAGGTCGCATTTACAAACCAAACTGTGGGATAACCTTGTACGGCAAAAAACTGTTGCAATTGATTATTCTGTTCCGTAATTTCTGGTGCTAAAACAGTTCTTCTTGGGAAATCAAGTTCCACAAGCACCACATTTTCATTAGCCCATTTCACAAATTCAGGTGTTTTAAATACTTCTGTTTGTAGTCGTATACACCAACCACACCAATCACTTCCAGTAAAGAAAAGTAACAATGGTTTTTTTGTTTTCTTAGAAATTTCAATGGAATTTTTAAGATTATTATTCCAAACTAATTCTTGGGCCTCTATTGCGAAGGAACCCAGAATAAATAATAGCGCTATAAGTGTTTTTTTCATTTTAATGAATATTAAATTTAGTATCTTTAAATATGGTCGAAATATCGGAAATTTATTTGACTTCTTGCATTAATTTTTTTACAAAAGGTGAAATTACTATTAAAATTACACCTGCAATTAATGCATAAATTGCCAGTTGTTGATAGCCATCTGCATAGACATTAAGTTTTGTAGAATTAGAAGCATTTTCGGAAGCACTAGCAATATTGGCTCCCAATAAACCTGCAAAATATTGACCATAAGCACTTGCTAAATACCAAATACCCATCATTACTGCCTGTGTTTTCTGTGGAGACAACCTAGACATGGCGCTTAATCCTATTGGAGACAAACACAATTCTCCAAAAGTTATAATAAACCAACCAAAGGTGAATAAATTAAGAGAAGTTTTACCCGAAGCATCTGCAAAAAACTTAGTGTAGTAAAATATCCAAAAACCGCCGGCTAAGAACAAAAAGCCAAGACCAAATTTCACTACCGTATTGGGCTCAATTTTTCTTTTATTCATCCATATCCAAAGTAATCCTATTATGGTAGCAAAAATAATTACGAATAAAGAATTGGCAGAATTATTAACCCCGTTGGGACTAACTTCGAAACCTGCTAAGGTATTGTGTAAATTATTAACAGCAAATAAGCTCAAAGAACCTCCACTTTGCTCAAAGAAAGCCCAGAAGAAAATGGAAAAAATTATCAATACTAATGCTGCAATTAATTTTTTATTTTCTGCAATGGAAAAACTTCTCATTTCATAAAATAAATATATTATAGATGCAGGACCAATTATCATCATAAAATAATCGGTATAAACTGTATTGGCTACCATTAAAATAATTGCTGGAATAGTTGCTAGTGAGCCTATGTAGGTTGCAATTTCTAAAGCCCTTCTTTTCGATTTATCAATATGAAGTAAAGGAGAATGTCCAATTACCCCTAAACTCTTTTGTGTTTGTGTAAAAGTAAGTAAGCTAACAATCATTACAATTGCTGCAAATCCAAATGCAAAGTTCCATCTTAATTGCTCTGGAACAAATCCGGTCCATAAGGAACCTTCCGCTACAGCAATGCAAATGTAACCTCCAATTAAAGCTCCCAGGTTTACCCCGGCATAAAATAATGAGAATCCAGCGTCTTGTCTAACATCATTCTCTTTATACAATTGGCCAACCATTGAAGAAATATTAGGTTTAAAAAAACCTGTTCCTATAATTGTAAAACTGATTCCAAGGAAAAAAAATTGTTTTGGATCTATGGAAAGAATAATACTTCCTACAATCATCAATAAACCTCCCCAAAATAGTGATTTTCTTAAGCCAAGAATTTTATCAGCAAATAACCCCCCAATAAAAGGGAAAGCATATACAAAAGCCTGAGTGGCACCATATTGCAAATTGGTCGTTTTTTCATCCATCATTAACTGATTCACCATAAAAACAGCAAGCATTCCCCGCATGCCATAAAAACTGAATCGTTCCCACATTTCACTAAAAAATAAATACCAAAGTTGTTTTGGATATTTCCCTTTAAAGTTTTGAATTTGTTCTAATGTTAAATCTTTTTCCATAGTTTAATTGATTCCGTGGTCTTTCATTACTTTATTTAAGTTTTTCACTAGGGCAAACATTAATAGGGTTGCAAATAGTAATAAACCGAAATTTACCCAAAAGAAATTGGCTTTGTCGTCATAAGTGTCCCACATACTTGCTAAAACACCTGATAATTTATTTCCGATGGATGTAGCTAAAAACCATCCGCCCATCATCAATGCAGTGATGTTTTTTGGTGATAATTTTGAAACAATAGACAACCCCATTGGACTTAAGAATAACTCTCCTATGGTTATAATTCCATAATTAGCTACCAACCACCAAACCGACACTTTTTCCATTCCATTGTTTCCAATGTGAACTGCAGCGACCATTACTAAAACGGATAATGCTGAAATTAATAAACCAAATGCAATTTTTGTTGGGGTTGAAGGCTCTTTCTTTCTGCTTCTTAAAAAGGTAAAAAAAGCAACTACCAAAGGGGTTAAAATAATAACCCAACCTGGATTTATTGATTGGCTTAAACTAGTAACCCAAACGCTTATCGTACTTCCTTCTTTAGGTAAAATCTCTTTTTTTGTATTTCTAAAATAAACAGGATAATCTACAACTTTTACTACTTCTCCGTTTTCTTTTTGAAGTCGAAACTTATTATCATATAACTCTGTTGAAGCTTTTTCATAAGTTATTTCTTTTGATTGAACTAAGGTAGAAAATACTTTCTCTGTGGTTCCTGTAACTTGTCTATCGGTATATCTATCTGCCCAAGTATTTAATGCCGAACCATTTAATTTAAAAACGGCCCAAAATAAAATCACCACAGCAAAAATAGATAGCAAAGCTCCAATTGGTCTTTTTTCTTCTGGCTTTGCTTTAAAATACAGGCTTCCATAAAAGTAAACTATTGGAAGGCACGCAAAAATAAAAGCATCAGTACTATCTGAGCCAAAAATGGCACTATCAAGATTAACATCTGATTCTACTCCCTTAATTAACCAGCCAATAATACCAAAAACCACCGATGGTACTAAAATGTACCATACAATTTTAGAAAATGGCATATCGCCTTCTTGAATTCCTTTTTTCTCTGTTTTATCGCCATAATGTTTTGTTCCTAAAAGGAAAACAATAACGCCAATAAACATTCCTAAACCAGCTGCCATAAAAGCATATTGCCAACCCAGCAAAATTTGCAAAGCAGCGCCAAAAAAGTTGCAAATGAAAGCACCAACATTTATTCCCATGTAAAAAATGTTATAACCTTCGTCTTTCTTTTCTTTGAATTGGTCTTCGTTGTAAAAATTACCAAGTAAAGTAGAGATATTTGGTTTGAAAAAACCATTCCCAACAATTACTAAAGTCATTGCAAGGTATAACATCGGCAAACTATGAATTCCCATCATAAAATAACCTGCGCCCATCATTATTCCTCCAATTACGATAGATTTTTTATAGCCAAGATATCTGTCGGCAACTAAACCGCCAATGAAGGGAGTTAAAAAAACCAACGCAATAAAAGTTCCATATAAATCGGAAGCCTCTTTCTCTGTCATCGCAAAACCTGCTTCTACATCTTTAAGATATAGCGTAAAAATTCCGATCATTAAATAATAACCAAAACGCTCCCACATTTCAGATAAAAATAAATAAGGTAATGCTTTAGGGTGACTTTTCCACATAATATTTAGTTTAAAAAAACAAACCTACAAGGGTTTCTTGTAGGTTTGAAAGATATAAAAATATTTTTTATTATTATCTAATGCCGTGCATCATCTTTTTAATTACTGGTGTTAAAGCAAATAAAATCAAAGCAGCAACTCCTGTTAAAACTACGAATACCATGAAGAATTCAAATAAATTATGAATTTCAAAACCAGCAAATACCGGGTTAGTTGGGCTAATTTGATTTACTTCTAATATTGACAATTGTTCCGTTGTTGGAGTTATTGTTTTATCTAAAACACCTTGTAAATCGATTCCTAGTTTTTCAGCTTTCAAAAATTTATCTCCTGTTGCTGGCATAATTGAACCTAAAGTTCCAGACAAAGCATAACCTGCAGCATTTGACAAAAAGAAAACTCCAAATAATAATGAAGCAAAACGTTTAGGTGATAATTTTCCTACCAATGATAATCCGATTGGTGATAAACATAATTCAGCAAATGTTTGAATTAAATATAAAAGAATTAACCATTTGATAGCTAATAATCCGCTATTTCCTAGATCTTTTACGTTGTAAGCGATAATAAAATAACTCAAAGCAATTAATCCTAAACCAATAGCTTGCTTAACTGTAGACAATGGCTCTCTTCCGTTAGCTCTTAATTTATCCCATAAAATACTGAATGGTAATGCAAAACCAAAAACGAAAATTCCGTTAAAAACTTGAACCATAGAAGCTGGCATTTGCCATCCAAACATAAAAGTTCGATCGGTTTGATTTGCTGCTATAAAGGTTAAAGAAGAACCTGCTTGTTCGAAAGCGGCCCAGAAAAATATAATAAAAAATCCAACTATATAAATTACAAAAATTCTATCTCTCTCCACTTTAGTCAACGAACTATCAGAAACAATCAATCCAGCTAATGTCAATCCACTTGCATAAATAATTGGATAGATTATGGTTTTAATAAAATTATCTCCATCTAATAGAAATCTAAAAGCAAAAAACAATATTACAAAAGCAACTACAGCACCTATTAAAGATTTAGTTGAAAAAACAGCGCTTTGTGACTCGCCTTCTTCATAATCTGCAGTGTCATTATATTTTGGTAATCCACCAAGAGGTTTTCCTTCTGGAGTTACCACATATTTATTTTTTAATACATAAAATACTAAAGTACCTATTAGCATTGCAATTGAAGCGGCTAAGAAACCCCATTTAAAAGCGTGAACATTTTGAACTCCATTTACTACTTCATCACCTAAATAAGGACATATAGTTTGCCCTAAGAAAGCTCCTAAGTTAATCCCCATATAGAAAATAGTAAAAGCAGTATCTAGCTTTGTTTTTTCTTGTTTTGGATATAAACTTCCTACCATTGAAGAAATATTTGGTTTAAAGAATCCATTTCCAAAAATGATAATTCCTAATGCTGACCACATTAACGTATTAGCCAAAGATAAATTTGTTCCAAACACACTTGCGCTTGTAAACAATAAAAATTGTCCAATCGCCATCATCAAACCTCCCAATAAAATACAATTTCTATTTCCAAAGAATCGATCGGCAATAAATCCACCTAACATTGGTGTTAAGTAACAAAGTCCTAAAAATCCACCATAAATTAATGACGCTTCTTCTTCTTTCATCATCAATGAATTTACTAAGAACAAGGTTAAGATGGCTCGCATTCCGTAGAAATTGAAACGTTCCCACATTTCTGTTCCAAATAATACCCAAAGTCCTTTTGGATGTCCTGTTTTTACTGCTGTTTCACTCATTTTTTTGTTATTTGTTAATTTAGTTTTTGGTTAATTTGATTGATTATTATTAGTTTAAATATACTCCTATAAATTAATGATAATAAAATTAGTCATTTTATTATACAATTGAATTCTAGTCTTTCCACCATAAATACCATGATTGTTATCTGGGTAAATTTGCGAATCAAACTGTTTATTTGCTTGGATTAACGCTTCCATCATTTGCATAGAATTCTGAACATGAACGTTATCGTCCCCGGAACCATGAATTAAAAGAAATTTTCCTTTCAATTTATCTACATGGTTGATTGGAGAATTTTCATCGTATCCACTTGCATTTTCAGCAGGTGTTTGCATGTATCTTTCGGTATAAATGCTATCATAAAATCTCCAATTGGTAACTGGCGCTACTGCAATAGCCATTTTAAAAATATCATTTCCTTTCATAATACAGTTCGAAGCCATAAAACCACCAAACGACCATCCAAATATACCTATTCTATTTTTATCAACAAAAGGATAATTTCCAATTACTTTAGCAGCATCAATTTGATCTTCCACCTCCAATTTACCTAATGCTTTTTGAGTTATTTTCTTGAAAACAGCACCTTTAAATCCGGTACCACGCCCGTCAACGCAAGCAACAATGTAACCTTGTTGGGTTAACATCATAAACCAATAATCATCTGTTGAGTTCCAATCATTATTAACCTGTTGCGATCCTGGACCAGAATATTGATACATAAATACTGGATATTTTTTGGACGGATCAAAATCTTTAGGCTTTAAAATCCAAGCGTTTAATTCGTTTCCTCTCTCTGTTTTCAATACAAAAAACTCTTTTGTAGGAAGGTTAAACTCTTTTATTTTATTAGCTAATACTTCATTATTCTCAATAACTTGAATTTCTTTACCTTTATTAGCATCATTTAAGGTATAGGTAGTTGGCTGAGTGGCACTTGAAAAAGTAGTAATATAATACTGGAAATTGGGACTAAAAGTGGCATTGTTGGTCCCCGTTTTGGCAGATAATCTTACTTTGTTTTTCCCATTTAATCCAATTCTGTAAATGTCTCTGTTTATAGAACCATTTTCTACGGATTGATAAAAAATAGTTTGATTTTTTTCATCAAAACCATAATAATTAGTTACTTCCCAATTTCCTTTAGTAACCTGCTGAATTAATTTACCATTTTTATCATATAAATAAATATGATTAAAACCGTCTTTTTCACTGGTCCAAATAAAACTGTTGTCCTTTAAAAAAGTCAAATTATCAGTTACATCAATGTAAGCATTGTCTTTTTCATTCAAAACCATTCTTACCGATCCAGAAGTTCCATCGACAAAAATCAAATCTAAATTATCTTGATGGCGATTTAATATTTGAGCACATAAAACATTATTGTCCTTCGTCCATTTCATTCTAGCGATGTAAAAATCAGAGTAGTTTTTCAAGTCAATATTTTTAGAGCTGCCTTGGGCAAGATCATAAATATGTAAAGAAACCTCAGAATTTTTTTCACCTGCCTTTGGATATTTAAAAGTTTGAATCGTTGGATAAAGATCTTTATTAAACATAGACATTGAAAATTCTGGCACTTGACTTTCATCAAAACGAATATAGGCCAATTTTTTACTATCTCCACTCCAATCGAATGCTTTTACAAAGGCGAATTCTTCTTCATAAACCCAATCAGTAATTCCATTTATTACTGAATTTCTAATTCCGTCTGAAGTGATTTGCTTGGTTGATTTAGAATTTATATCATAAATAAATAAGTTATTTTCTTTAGCAAAGGCAATTTTGGTTCCGTCAGGAGAAAAGGTAGGTTCCTGAATTTTATAATCAAATAAAGGGGTTAATTTTTTGGTTGCAATAACATACAAAAAGTAATTAGCTACAAAAGAATGACGAAAAATTTGATCTGAATTATTTGCAATTAAGATGGATTTTTCATCTGAACTGAATGTATAGCTGTCTATTCCTTGAAGTACTTGATGGTCTTTTGAATCTAATAGTGTAGCTACTTTTTTAAGCGTTGCAAAATCGTATAAGTCAATTTGAAAACTTCTTGTAGGACGATCAAAATTCAATACTGTATATTGGTTTGTATTTTTTAATGCTTGCAAATCATCCATCCCTATTGCACGAAAAACTCCAGAGTAAATGGACTCGATAGAAATTTTTTGTTGGGCTACAACGGTAAATGAGGCAAATAGAAATAAAAAAGCAACTTTGTAAATTAATTTCATAATTAAGATTTTAAAAAAACATTCAATTTTAGTGAAAAATTCTCAAATTACCACCATTTTTACCCTAAAATGTAATTTCCTAGACAAGATATTTTATTAGAAATGATGAAAATGTATATTTGCATGAATTAATAATTTACATAAATGGATAATGCCCCTGTAGGATTTTCAAAATTGTCAAAAGAAGAGAAGATAAATTGGATTGCAAATACCTATTTTTCTGATCCTAATGAGGCCATTTCAATAATTAAAAAATATTGGAATTCAGATTCAAAAATCCAAAAATTACATGATGAATTCATAGAGAACACCATCACCAATTTTTATTTACCTTTAGGAGTAGCACCCAATTTTCTAATCAACGGAAAATACAAAACTATTCCAATGGTAATAGAGGAAAGTTCTGTAGTTGCTGCAGCTTCAAAATCGGCAAAATATTGGGCAACAAGAGGCGGTTTCAAAACTACAATTTTAAATACTGAAAAAATTGGACAAGTCCATTTTATGTATACGGGGGAGGAATTAAAACTAAACGATTTCTTTGAGCAAGTACAAACAAAATTCTATGAAGAAACAGAGGGTCTAACAAAAAATATGCAAAAACGAGGCGGTGGAATTTTGTCCATCGAGCTTAGAAATAAAACACATCTTATTCCAAATTATTATCAGTTGCATGCCACTTTCGAAACCAAAGATTCCATGGGTGCCAACTTTATCAATTCTTGCTTAGAACAATTTGCAAAAACATTAAAAGAAGAAGCAAGTTCCTATTCTAATTTCTCTGAAACAGAAAAAAATATTGAAGTCGTAATGAGTATTTTATCGAATTACGTACCTAATTGTATAGTTCGTGCTGAGGTTTCTTGCAAAGTAGCAGAATTAGCAGATAAAAACATTGAAAACCCAGAATTTTTTGCCAATAAATTTGTCCAAGCTGTTCAAATAGCAGAAGTAGAACCGTTTAGAGCGGTAACTCACAATAAAGGAATCATGAATGGAATTGACGCAGTTGTTTTAGCAACTGGAAATGATTTTCGGGCGGTAGAAGCTGGAATTCATGCTTATGCGTCAAGAAATGGTAGTTATTCAAGTTTATCACATGCCAAAGTTGAAGATGGAATATTTTGTTTTTGGATTGATATTCCATTAGCTTTAGGAACAGTTGGAGGGTTAACTTCACTTCATCCAATGGTGAAATTATCTCTTGAAATGTTAGAAAAACCGTCTGCAAAGGAACTTATGGAAGCCGTTGCTGTTGCTGGTTTAGCTCAAAATTTCGCTGCATTGCGCTCATTAACCACCACCGGAATTCAAGAAGGGCATATGAAAATGCACCTTAACAATATTTTAAATCAATTTCAAGTTACCAATGAAGAACGAGTTTTGATAAAAAATCACTTTAAAGATACCGTAGTTTCTCATTCTGCAGCCGTAGATTTCATCGAGAAATTGCGAAAATAATTGCGTTACTTCATTTAAATCACCAATGGAAAAAACTTATTATAGTAACGGAAAATTATTAATAACAGGCGAATATTTAGTTCTTGACGGAGCAAAAAGTTTAGCATTGCCAACAAAATTTGGACAATATCTAAATATATCTTCAGGTTCATTAGGGCAAATTCATTGGACTAGTTTTGATTACGATCAAAGCGTTTGGTTTAAAGAATCTATTTCATTCAAGGAGATAATTAATTTTAATCGGAGGGATGATTTATCGGAAAGAGAAACATTAATTAGTATATTACATGAGGCACATTTATTAAACCCAGGGTTTTTAAAATTATCAATAGGATATACTGCTTCGACTGTACTAACTTTTCCAAAAGAATGGGGCTTAGGAACCTCATCGACCTTAATTAACAATATTGCTCAGTGGTTTGAAGTTGATGCGTTTATGTTACTTAAAAACAGTTTTGGGGGAAGCGGATATGATATTGCTTGTGCACAAAATAATACTGCAATAGTATATTGGTTAGAAACTGGTTTGCCAAAGGTTGAAAAAGTAAATTTCAATCCTAATTTTACAGATCTTATCTACTTTGTTTACTTAAATAAAAAGCAAAGTAGTAAAAAAGCCATTCAAAATTATTATAAAAAAAAGGGTTTGACTACTGATTATTCAATAATAAATAATCTAACCACAGCAATATTAAATTCAAGTTCTATAGAAGAATTTAGTAACTTAATTGAAAAACATGAAGAAATAATGTGCCCTATTATTGAACTTCCAACAGTAAAGGATACACTATTTTCTGATTTTAATGGATCCATAAAAAGTCTTGGGGCATGGGGAGGTGATTTTATATTAGCCGTTTCAAAGGAAAACCCTACCTTCTATTTTGAAAATAAAGGGTATAAAACAATTATTCCATTTAGGGATATGATATTATAATTCTTTCATAAAAAACAAAAAACCCGTCAATATAGTTGACGGGTTTTTTGTTTATTGATTAAATTTCTAGAAATTAAATTTTGATCTATTATCTTCAATTTTAGCATCAACTTTTAAAGCTGGAATAACTCTTCCTGAAGCTGAAGCGTTTTGAGATTTTAATTTTGCAACATACTCTGAATAATTTTTCAACGCAGGTGCAGTAAATACCGTTTTTGTTTTTACTACATATACTCCTAAATTACCTTCAATAGGCGCTGAAATTTTATCCCCTTTTAAACTGAAAGAAGTTCCAACCACTTTTGCTTCTTGACCAACACCTGGTAAAGTTGGATTGTCAATAGTTAGATCAACAGCTGATTTCACCTGAGTTGCATTTGCTTTAGCAATAACATCTAAAGTTGCTCCTTTCATTTTAGCTTTGATCATTTCCGCTTTTTTCTTGTTTTTTAAGATAGGCTCAACCATTGGTCTTGCGTCAGCAATAGGAGTTAAACCAGCTTCAAATACCGCTTTTACTTTTGCAATAACATTACCAACATTAGGAACTTCAAATCTTTTAACATCACCAATTTTAGTTTCCCCTTCAAAAGCCCAACGTACAATTTGTCTTTGATTTCCTAGGGAACCAAAAGTTTCGTCCATTACTTTTACTTTAATTGAAGGATTTGTTTGGATTTTTGCCGCTTTAGCAACTTTATCAAAATCTCCTTCAGTTGCATCCATCTCAAATTTTACCGCTTTAGTGTAAATTTTATCAGAGGTAGCTTCAGAAGGCTCGATTTTTTGAGCAATAGTTGCCAAACGAACCGCATCTTGTTTATCGGTTACATTAATAATATGATAACCAAAATCCGTTTCCACTAATCCGATTTTCCCTACAGGACTTGAAAATACGAAATCATTGAATGGTTTAACCATTTGTCCTTGAGTGAAATAACCTAAATCACCCCCTTGTTGTGAAGAAGAATCGTCAGAATTCATTAAAGCAACCATCATAAAACTAGTTGGATTAGCTTGAACTTGAGCAAACAATAAATCTGCTTTTGCTTTAGCCTGTTCTTTTGTACGTTTCTCTTTTTTATTAGGAACTTGAGTCCCTTCATAACTAATCAAAATGTGAGAGGCTTTGGCATTTACTCCTGCTTTTTTTCCTAAAGATTTAGATAAACAAACAAAATTATTATTAACATATGGGCCAAAAACTTCTCCTGGAGCCAAGTTAAATAATTGTTCAGCAAATTGAGCTGGTAAATCTTTTTTAGCAATATAGGTTGAATCATATGGTTTGTCTGAATTAGCATTTACAAATTCAATTGCATCTTTCGCTCCTTTAAATCCAGGTAAAGTATCATTTTTTCCAGATGCTTGATTGTAAGCAATTCTAGAAGTTAATAAAGCGTTTACAGAAACTTTTACTTCATTTTCATCTTCAGGCGATGCTTTATCTTCAATAATTACATATTGAACTTCACGAGATTCTTCTGCTTTGTATTTTTTCTCGTTCGTTTTCATATAGTTGGTTATCTCTTCATCAGAAATCTTTATATCACTATCTTTCACTGTGGAGAATAAAATAGAAACATAATCAAAGTTAACTTTGTTAGCTTCCAAACCATATTTAAATTTACCTTCTTTATCAGTAGTATAAACACCTGCTTTAATTAAAGAATTATAGATTTGAAATTTTGCATTTAAAGAAGCGTCTTTTTCTCTGTCTTTTAAATTTTGGGCTTGATCTGGATTGGCTTTAAAGAATTCTTTAAACTTTGCTATATCAAATTTTCCAGCTGCATTTAAAAAAGTTGGGTTTTGACCGATATTTTGATCTGCTTTAAAAATTTCCATGATATGGTTTTCCCCCACTCTAATTCCTAATTTATCGAATTCAGCTGTTAAAAGAGCAATTGAAACCTCTTGATCCCATACTCTATTTGCAGCTTGTGTGATCGTAATTCCTTGACCGCTTTTTTCTACATTAGAAACTTTAATTTGGAAATCTTCAAATGATATTCCTTTACCATTAATACTACCAACATCTTTTGAAGTGCTTGAAAAACCTCCATTATTAAAAAGATCACCTATAATAAATGCTAATAAACAAAATCCTATTACTAATATTAAAAGAAGGGAACGTTGTCTGATTTTTTGTAAAACTGCCATTTTTTATTTTGTTGTTTAAAATTCTGTCTGCGAAAATACAATTATCTTATTAATTATAATAGTTGTAAAGTTATATTTTGCAATAAATTATCTTATTTTATTTAAAATTAGTCTTTTAAAGTCATTTTTACCAATTCAATTTTATTATTTGAAGCTTCTTCAATAAGAAAATTATAGTTTCCAATGCTTATTTTATTTCCTTTCTGAGGGATTTCTTTGGTGTGATCTACAATAAAGCCTCCTAATGTCCCATAAGAATCGCTTTCAGGAATATTCAATTTATACGTTTGATTTAAATATTCAACATCTAATCTTGCTGAAAATAGAAAAACTCCAGTTTCAATTTCCTGTTCAATTCTAACTTCTTCTGAATCGTGTTCGTCTTCAATTTCACCAAAAAGTTCTTCCACAATATCTTCAATAGTCATAATTCCGGCAGTTCCTCCATATTCGTCAAGAACAACTGCAACGCTTTTTCTTTTTTTAATGAGCAAATCTAAGGCTTCTTTTATGAAGATAGTTTCAGGTACAAATTCTACTCTAATTAAAATTGATTTTATTGTTTTTGGCTTCTTGAACAGTTCAAACGAGTGAACATATCCTATACAATCGTCTAAAGAATTTTGGTAAACCATAATTTTAGAATAGCCCGTATTTATAAACATTTGCTTTAATTCATCAACAGAATCTAGGATGTCTACTCCAGCAATTTCTGTTCTAGGCGTCATAATATCTCGCGCTTTTACACCCGAAAATTCTAAGGCATTTTGAAAAATTTGAATTTCAGAATCTACATTTTCGTGATCTTCAAAATGGTTCATTTGCTCTGAAATGTAATTTCCAAGTTCAATTTTACTAAAAAACAAAGGCACAAAATCACCTTCTGTTTTAAAAAATCTTTTCAAAATGGTATCTGAAATCCACATAATAAAAGTGGATACAATATAAAATAACAGGTAGAAAAAATAGGCTGGGATTGCAAAAAACTTCACAAAGCTATTGGCATAAATCTGAAAAAATACCTTGGGCAAAAATTCAGAAGTAATTAACACAATTAAGGTTGAAAGAACCGTTTGTATTAATAAATTTACAAAACTAGAAAATTCTAATCCTAAGGTGATAAACCATTGCATAAGAAGATCTCCCATGAAAAAGCTATAAACAACAAGTGCTACATTGTTTCCAATGAGCATTGTTGCAATGAATTGGGAAGGTTTTTCTGTTAATTTTGATAGTATTTGTGAAAGAAAATTATCTTGTTTTTTTTCAATTTCAAGATATATTTTATTGGAAGAAATGAAAGCAATTTCCATTCCCGAAAAAAACGCACATAATATCAAACAGGTTATGATAATTGTGATTTCCATAAACTATTTTGAATTTTTTCTTGCTTCAAATTTTTTTGCATAATGTCTTCTAAAGAAAAACATGAAAACTGATAATGCAGCTATGCCTAAAAAAAGTAGATGTTCTTGAGTGTTTGCGCTCCAAACTTCTAATGCCTTGTAAACAAAGAAAAGTGCGGCAAAAAGATAAATGTAAGGGGTGTACTTTAAATATTTCATTATAGTTAATTATTAATTAGATTCATCGATTTCTCCGGTGATACTTTGGGAGTTTACAATTTTAAAATCTTTGCTAAAATCGATTCCTTCTCCGAAGGAAACTCCTTTCGGATCTGTAAATTTAAACTTTTTTTCGGTATAAAACCACTCGTTTTTTTGGTCAAAATACAACTGAGATGTTTCCAAGACTTGTCCCATTTCATTTGTGATTCTTACATTTCCTTGCAAATCTATTAAGTTAGGAACTTTATAGGATACTGCATAATTTGACGTTACAAATGTTCTTTTGTTATTAATATCAAATAACGTGACGTTTATTCCTTTTGGAAATTCGGTAAAAGGATAAGTTACAGAGGCGTAATCTAGCATTTTAGGACTAATCAAAATTGATTTTATTCTACCCGAATCGGTATATTTCATATTAAAATCATCGGCTTCACCACTTGGAGCAAATTCTGAGAAATTTTGTTTCTGAACTTCCTTAAAATTACTTTCACACGAAAAAAGTGCAATTACTAAAAGTAGCATAACTACCAAATTTCCGTTTGAGAATTTATTAAAAGTCATAATTGAGTACGATTTAAAATCTGAAAAAATCAAATTAGACTACTATTAATTCTAATAGAAACGTCTTTTTTGGAACCACTTATCGTTGAGTGAAAGTCCAATAGTAATATTAGTATAATTTTCTTGGACTAAATTTGCGGAAGTAGTACCTCTTTGACCATATTCAAAGCCGACATTGATATTTGAAAATACACCAATAAGCGGTAATCCAACACCCGCATTGATACCGTAATCTTTTATTGAGGTATTGTTTATTATCAATCCTGTATTTTCATATCTCAAACCTGCTCTGTAGATAATTTTTTCATAATATTTTGAAAATGCATTGTAATTTGGGATGTAAAAACCCCCAAGAGAATATCTTGTTGAGTTTTCATAATTTACATTATTGATATCATTGAATCTGTTACCCATGTTGCTGCTTTTTTGAAATGTAATTTCTGTTCCAAGCATCCATTTTTTGCTTTCACCTACTCCAAAACCAAATGCCAATTTTGAAGGTAAAACAATGGTAGTATTGTCAACATTAACATCTAAAGGTTGGACAAGTATTTCTGTTCCCGTTGATGAATACTGAATAGTGGCAATATTTCTTGAATTCGATGAACTTAATTTAGAATCAGGTGAGTAGGTTAAGCTTGCAAAACCATTAATTTTAGTATTAATTGGGGTATTAAAGTTAAGACCAGCGGTCAAAGTTCCGCCATTAATATCAGACAAGTTTTTCTCTCTTGAGCCATATTGAATTCCCTCGATAAATCGAAAAGAATAGGTTTGAATTTTACCAAAATTGTAACTATAATCAACCCCGATACTTAATTTCTTTGAAAGACTGTAACCCAGACCAAAAAAGACTTTATTAATACCTCCCGTACCTGAATACTGTTTAATTTCTTGGGGATTGGTCCCTGTAGCAGCCACTGTTGATTGAATATTATAACCTACCGATGAAAACGGCATTAAACCAAAACCAACTCCAAATTTACCTAAAGGAAGTCCCACTGCAAGATAATCTATGGCTGTTCTCCTGGCTTTTTCACTCTGAGAATTAGTCGATAAATCTGTTGTAAGGTAGGTACCACCTAAAGAAAAGGTAGTTAATTTTAGGTTAGAATAGGATGCTGGGTTTTGAAAATTCAGGTGAATACTATCAGTAAATATGGCCAAACCTCCCATAGCTCTATTTTCAGCAGTTCCTTTAAATTTTACATCTCCAATTCCATAGAACGAGTAAGGTGAGGAGGTTCCTTGTTGGGCAAATGAAATTAAAGTTAAAAATAAAAAAGCGGGTACTATAAATTTTTTAATCATTGTTGATTTTGTGTTGAAATGTTTGGTTCAAACTCTCTAACAAGAAATTTGAATTGGCAAATATGGTATTTTTTAATCGTTTAGCCAAAAATTCTGCGTCTCCACCAGTTAAAATTATAATAAATTTAGGATAATCTACTTCATATTGAGAAATAAACCCTTCAATTTCATTTACCACCCCATTTATTACTCCTGAATTTATGGATTGAATAGTAGAATTTCCTATAAATGGAATTTCTTCTTTTTTTGAATCATGGTCAATAATAGATTCCAATTTCAATAACGGCAATTTAGCGGTATAATTATGCAGGGACTCAAATCTCAATCGAATACCAGGTGAAATTGCACCTCCCAAATAAGTATCGTCATCATTAATAAAATCATATGTTATACAGGTTCCTGCATCAATTACCAATCGGTTTTGAGAAGGATATTTTAATATCGCTCCATTGGCCAATACCATTCGATCTATTCCTAATGTATCTGGTGTTGAATAATTATTTTGGAAAGAAAAAGGAAAATTATAGGTAATGAAAATGACATTTATCTTGTTTTCAAATTCAATAAAAACGTCATTGTCAATATTACTTACGGAGGCAACCACTAATTCGGTAGCCAAATTGTATTTATTTAAAATAAAATTCAGCTCATTTCGAAGCTGTGAATTCATAAAATTAAACTGTTCAATAAGGGTATTTCCCTCAAATACAGCTACTTTAATTCTAGTATTTCCTATATCGGCTGCTAATAGCATAGTTTATTATTAGATAAAACAAAGGTACGAATACATTTTTTTTAATAATTGTTTTGTATAAATTAAAATTCGCCCTATATTTGCCCCCGCTAAGCAAGGTACCTTAGCTCAGATGGTAGAGCAATGGACTGAAAATCCATGTGTCCCTGGTTCGATCCCTGGAGGTACCACAAAAAACATCCCTAATCACTTCATTGGTAGTTAGGGATTTTTTGTTTTTTAAAATATTTACAAGTTCATTTTTTTATTTTAAATTATATTACTTATTCCGTTTAGTCCATTATTTATTATAATATCTTTTATCAATTAAATATAAAAAGTATTACTTTTGGCAAAATATGTGGTTTATTGACCCTTTATAGGTTCTCAAAACACCAAAAAAATTAATTTTTTCTAATGGTATTCTCGAGTTTATTTTTTATTTTTTTATTTCTCCCTCTAAATTTAATTTTCTATTTTACCATTAAAAACAGAAAAATTAAGAATATTATTTTAG